>NZ_QJJP01000007.1 GCF_003201565.1 Nitrosomonas sp. Nm84
TCAAACGGCTCCTGTCCTCCACCATGCGATAACTCCCGTTTGTACAAATTAGTGAGCTGCGGACGTAATTTCTCCCATTCAATCAAGACATCAATTTTCATCAGTACACTGTCTCGCTTCAATCGCTGTGCCAGTTCCAGTGTTCCAAAACTCATCTGCATCTTTTGCCCCAACCGTCTAGTCTATTACCTTTATTTTAGTCGGTTATTGCACTGACAGGGGAGGTTGTGCAGGAGTCTTAGGGCTGCGACCGTAGCTACCAAAGCGGCAGCATAGGTTAATTTGTGCCACCTCAAAGAGAACTCGAGTACTTTACCCACAGAACGCTTTGCAACCGATTTCGTTGGTTTCCGTTTCGGCAGATAACGTAGTAATGCGGGACCAATGGTAAGTGTAACCAGCAGACTGACGATCATACCTGTGCCGGAAATGATTCCTAGCTCTGCCACTCCACTATAATCAGTCGGTATGAATGCATAAAAACCAATCGCGTTGGTGATCGTACACGCAGTCAATGCCGCCCCGGCATCGCCACCGGATATATGGATGGCATCGGTAGGTGGGAGGCGGTTCTCCAGAACCTCACGATACCGCAATAGAAAATGGATAGCGAAGTCTGCTCCCAAGCCAATATACAATACCGCAAACGCGATAGAGATCACATTGAGGTGACCGACCACAGCAGTGGCAAATGCCGCGGTTAGAGTAGCACCATCATCAGGCAAACCAGTACGTTCAGTATGAGTCCGCCGGCACGCATCGCAAAAAAAGTACGATGCCTACCATAATGAACGTGATTATCCCGGCATATTCCATGCCGCGCAGTGAGCTGTTGAATTCTTCATCAGCCAACGCCACCTCGCCGGTAATTCGTAGCCGGATCGGACCATCCTCTGTCACACCGACGCTTTCTGCCGCTGCATGCAGGGCTGCGATAGATTGCTCAGCTGGAAATAATTGAGAATAATCAAGTCTTGGTTTGATTACGATCAACTCCTGGTATTTTTTCTTCTGCGATTCACCATTGAACATGGTTTGCCATGACAATGCTCTAGGCGAACCGTTAAACCGAGCATCCAGCGTTGCATTGACTCCATTCAGCACGGGCCGAAGTTCGAGGTTGCGCCCTTTATTCAATTCTTCTACTGCATCGGTGAGCACGTCAGCAAAGGCAGTCAAGGTAGGATCCCGGGTGATGCGAGTGATCAAAGGCTGTGCCGCTGCGAAACTGTCAGTAATGCGTTCAAGTTCCGGGATACTTTGGTAGAACAAGCCGTTGCGTGCAAAAAAATCATCTACTCTGGGTAAATAAACATCGTGAAAATTTTCGGCGTCCTCTTTTAGTCGCTTAGCCAAGCGCTCCGTTGTCAGGCGAACCTGTTCGGGTGTAGGCGCATCCAGTACGATGAGCAGCGTTTCGATGTCCTGCGAGAACGTTTTGTTGTAGTGCTTCAGGTTGACGCGAAATGGCAACTGCTCGGAGAGCATATCGGTGGTATCGGTATTCATACCCAGGTTGCGCGAAATATAGGTGCCGCTGACGATAGCAATGAGTAATGCCACTAACAGAACCCATAAAGCATATCGATAGGAAAAGATAGTCCAGTGCGCAAAAGCACCGTGAATGCGGCTATGTGAAGTTTCCACTATTGTTGTTATCCTGCGACAGAGAAGAGAAATCGGAATGATCAATAATTGCGCTGTTCTGGCCAAGTGCAGCCCATAACCGGAGCGTATTAAAAAGGAATATTTTGCGGATTTGTTGCCGGAAAGCTTTTAATTTACAGCGTAATGAGAGCCTTATAAAGGTTATAAAGGCTTATTGTGGTAATTAAAACGCCCACAAGTATCAATAAGGTGCGTGCGTGAAATTTCTTGCATAAATAAGCTGCAAAAGGTGCTGCAAATAGCCCGCCGAATACCAAACCCACAATCAATGGCCAGGTGTCCGTTTCCATTAATAAAGCAAAAACAGCCGCACTGGTTAATGTCAGAAAGAATTCTGCAAAATTGACTGAACCAATCGTGGTACGTGGATCAGTACCTGTACCGACTAAAGTGGTTGTAACAATGGGACCCCAGCCGCCACCACCCGCTGCATCCATGAATCCCCCAAAACATGCCAGTTTGCCTACATGCTTAGGGGCCTCTTTGCGAATACTTAGCTGACGGAAGGCTTTGCTAAGGATGTAAAGACCAAGCAATATCAGATAACCGGATATAAAGGGTTTGAACAATGCGCTATCGATGTGAGTGATTAATAGTGCGCCTAATATGCCTCCAAGCATTCCGGGTACCAGCAGACGGGTAAATAATTGTTTATTGACGTTACCGAATTTAGCATGAGCAATGCCTGAAACGCCGGTAGTGAAAATTTCAGCAATATGTACACTGGCACTGGCTGCGGCAGGACTTGCGCCGGATGCCAGTAAAAATGTGGTCGCAGTGACGCCATAGGCCATGCCTAGAGCACCGTCGATTACCTGTGCGAGAAAACCGACGGCAACGGCACTCCAGAAAATTCTGCTATCGAGCGTACTATTGATAATCTGCCAGCTATCGCTCCATTCCTGTGCAAGAAAAAAACGGCCGATCAAAAATGCAATGAGTAGAATTAAAACAATAACCGCAAACCAGACAGCAGCTCGTAAAAAAGGATGCGCATCCAGATGTGATACTGTGTCTTCAATAGGCGGCAATCCTAATTGCTGATGTTCTTCATTGACCGGATTGGGAGTCAGGTCAAGATTGCGAATTTTCATAGGGCTATTTTTTTATTTAAAAACGTACGGCAATATAACTAAACTTGAGAAAAATTTTAAATAATATTAGGTAATATGCTTATAACCAGTTAGTGGAGAAAAAACCGCAGCTAAAGATGAGAATCAAGCTCTCTCACTGTTTTTTACTGCGCGCTTCGATGTGAGACTTCCTAACAACAACGGCTGATTTTCCCATTGCCGCCATACCGCGCTTCCTGACGCTCGCGGAAAAATTCCTCATGAGACATCACGGGGCGATCAGGATGTGCATTTCTCATGTGCGCGACATAAGTGCTGTATTCCGGCACGCCGACCATCAATCGCATGCTTTGTGAGAGTTGACGCAGGGTTCGAGTAATTTTGTTGATCATCATTCGTTTCTCCAGTGTTTATTTCTCAGTAGTTGCATAAACAGGTGATAATTCAAAGGGCGCTTCTTTGGTAGTTGGGTGGTTGGCGACACGCGCTTGCAACACAGTTTTGATTCCAAAAAACAGCATACTGATGAGCACCGCCATAAAAAGGCCAGCCAGTGATGCGTTTACATAATCATTGAAAATAACCTGCTGCATTTGCTCGATCGATTTGGCGGGCGCCAGCACGATACCTTCCGCGACTGAATCCCGGTATTTATCGGCATGCGCCAGAAAACCGATGCGCGGATTAGCGTCAAAAATCTTTTGCCACGCGGCGGTCAATGTGCACACACAAACCCACGTCACCGGGATAATAGTTACCCAGGCAAAACGATCAAGCTTCATTTTAAACAGCACGCAGGTACACAAAATCAGCGCAATACCCGCCAACATCTGATTGGAAATGCCGAACAACGGCCACAGCGTATTAATACCGCCTAATGGATCAACGACACCCTGGTAGAGAAAATACCCCCAGCCGGCGACGCAGATGCCGGTGGCGATCAGGCTGGCAACCAACGAATCGGTACGCTTCATCGCAGGGATGAACGAGCCCAGCAAATCCTGCAACATAAAACGTCCGGCGCGGGTTCCGGCATCCACGGCAGTCAGGATAAACAGTGCCTCAAACAGAATCGCAAAGTGATACCAGAAAGCCATCATCGCGGTACCGCCGACAACTTCCGACAAAATCTGCGCCATACCAACGGCCAGCGTCGGGGCGCCACCGGTTCGTGAAATGATATTATGTTCGCCGACATTCTGTGCGGTTTGAGTAATCATCTCGGGCGTGACATAAAACCCCCACTGCGCGATGGTTTGTGCAGCCGATTCCGCCGTAGTGCCGATGATTGCCGCTGGACTATTCATCGCAAAGTAGATTCCCGGCTCCAACGTTGCTGCAGCAACCAAGGCCATGATGGCGACAAACGACTCCATCAGCATCGCGCCATAGCCGATAAAACGCGCATCGGTTTCCGTCTGAATCATCTTCGGCGTGGTACCGGAAGCGATCAATGAATGAAAACCGGATATCGCACCACAAGCGATCGTGATAAACAGAAAAGGAAAAAGGCTACCCGACCACACCGGGCCGGAACCATCGACAAATTGCGTAAAAGCTGGCATTTTCAGTTGCGGTGAAATAACGATGACACCAATCGCTAACCCAACAATGGTGCCGATCTTCAGGAAAGTGGATAAATAATCGCGCGGCGCCAGTAATAGCCAGACCGGCAAGACGGAAGCAATAAACCCGTAGGCAATCAGCGCCCACGTCAATTGCTCGCCTGTCAGCGTAAAAATCGCGGCCAGCGCAGGATCTTCCTGTACGTATTGTCCGGCAACAATCGACAGCATCAATAAAACAAAGCCGATAAGTGAAACTTCACCAATCGCGCATGGACGAAGATAGCGCACATAAACCCCCATAAACAAAGCGATGGGGATGGTAGCAGCCACCGTAAAGGTTCCCCACGGGGATTCGGCCAGCGCTTTGACCACGATCAAAGCCAACACCGCGAGCAAGATCAGCATGATAAAAAATGCACCAAACATCGCAATCATGCCGGGTACCTGTCCAAGCTCCGACTTGATCAAGTCACCCAGCGAGCGGCCATCGCGCCGGGTCGACACAAACAATACAATGAAATCCTGCACCGCCCCGGCAAATACCACGCCGGCCAACAGCCACAACATGCCAGGCATGTAACCCATCTGCGCCGCCAGGATCGGCCCTACCAACGGCCCCGCTCCGGCAATCGCCGCAAAATGATGACCAAACAACACATATTTGTTGGTCGGCACATGATCCAGACCATCATTATGCTTGTAAGCCGGCGTCATACGCGTGGCATCCAGTTTTAGCACGCGGTTTGCAATAAACAGACTGTAAAAGCGAAAAGCGATGATATACACGCATACCGCTGCGATGACGATCCAGATCGCACCGATGGATTCACCGCGATTAAGTGCGATCACGGCAAAAGCGGATGCGCCGGAGAGAGAAACTAGTAACCAGCCGAGTTTATGGATTAGATTATTCATTTATTTTCCAGGAGGAAGGAGAGAAGTTACGAAAAATGTCAGAATTGTAATAGGGTATCCGCACCATTGCGTAATCTCGTTAACCAGTTATACCACCCAAAAATAACAAACCAGCGTAATCACTGCAACGCCGATAAAATTCAGTGTTAATCCTTCTCGTGCCATGTGGGCGATGGTGACATGACCGCTGCCGAAAACGATGGCGTTGGGTGCTGTTGCGACAGGCAGCATAAATGCGCAACTGGCACTCATCGCGGCGGGTACCATCAGCAAGCTGGGCTCGATGTCTGCTGCAAGCGCTGCGGGTGCCAGTATCGGCATCAATAAAATGGTTGTTGCAGTATTACTGGTAGTCTCAGTCAAGAAAGTTACCATCAACGTAATCAGCGCGATAATAATCAGCGGGTGTAAGCCGGCAAGAACAGCCAATTGCTTGCCGATGAAGCTAGAAAGGCCGGATTCGACGAAAGCTTGTGCGATGGCAATTCCTGCAGCAAATAAAATCAGAATACCCCAGGGTATTTTTTCAGCGGTTTTCCAATCGAGCAGCTTACCGCCGCAGCCGTTAGGGACCAAAAACATCGCCACGACAGCGATCAATGCCACGATCGCATCGTTGGCCCCTTTGAGATCAAACCAGGTGCTCCAGCCACCGAAAGGTTCCTGGCGTGTAATCCAGGCTAATGCGGTTATGCCGAAGATGATCAACACGCGTTGTTCTTCCGGTCGCCAATCACCTACCGGTGGGATTACCAGCTCCCCGCGATAATTCAGCTTGCGTGTCAGCCACAGTCCGGCGAGTGGTATAAAAAGGAAAACGACCGGCAATCCCCAACTCATCCACTGCGTAAAACTGATTGTTGTGCCGGTAAATTTTTCATACTGCTGCATGAATACTAGATTAGGCGGCGATCCAATGGGCGTGCCCAAACCGCCAATACTGCTGCTATAAGCGATTGCTAATAACAGTGGAACGGCTAATTTCTTATCAGGGCTTTGTGCAATCACTGCCAACGCAATCGGTAGCATCATCAATGTCGTCGCGGTATTGGATATCCACATGCTGAGTGCCACAGTCGCAATCATAAAACTCAGCACGATGCGGCGGCTGCTGGTTCCCCCTACCAGATTGATCATCCCCAATGCGATACGGTGATGTGCACCGGAACGTTCCATCGCCGCGGAGAGGATGAATCCGCCGAGCATCAATAGAATCATTTCGTTGCCATAAGCTGCCGCTATTTTTTCCTGCGGTAAAACACCGACAAGCGGAAGAATCGTTAATGGAATGATGGCCGTGGCAGGAATCGGGATAGGCTCAAATATCCACCATACAACACATAGAATCGCTACGGCAGCGGTCCAGCAAGCTTGCATTTCCCAACTGGATTGGTTCATGCCATATGCAATTGCGATTGCAAGCAGAGGGCCGGCGATCAAGGCCCACTGCCGATTGGGGGTGATGGTCATGAAATGATTAAGGTTAAGGGGTAGAAAACAGTAACGGGAGACCCTGCAAAAAAGAACCTAGCTTCTTTTTCTTTCCGCATCATGCCGGAGCGCAATTAGCACGTCAATCAATGTATACGAGTACAACATCATTGGATGCACCTTTTCTCACAGCGAATATAAAGGCAGCGTTCTTAAAATTTATATCAGCAGAGACATTGCAGGACACATGATTTTATCTGAAGCGCCTTCAGTTTGGATTGTAGACCATGGCGTGTAAGGTCGATCAGTTGATCGATTCGGACTGAGGAAGTTTTCTTTGCTTGTGCGGTGGGTGACATCAAATTCAGAGAAATTCATGCGCAACATTTCAATACCGTTTTTTAAAAAGTAACCGCAGCATCGGGATATTGCCCCGGAATTGTAACCGTGTAGAGGACTCAGTATTTTTAATCCGAATTCTAAAAAATAGCGTTTTGCAAAAGTCCATCCAGTGTTATATGTCTCGGAAAAGATGGCGTAATGAGCTTTGATTTGTTAGATTACAGAGCCTGTTCTGCTCTGAGAGGAGCTGCATTTGTTCTATTGTGTATTAGGTTAACTATCAATTGAGCTATCCAGCTCCTTGAACGCAGAATGGAATCTAATACAACATTTTTGAAAGGGAAAAATCCATGAAAAATCATTCTCAACTGAGAATGCTGCTACTTCTTGTCATGCTCCTATTCGCCGCGAGTTTTTTCTTGGTGAAGCCAAGTTTTGCTTCTATCTATAGGTACAATAACAAAATCTAATTTATCTGGAGCTTGGCAAATAACACTGACAGGAAATACTGGATGCGATTTAGTGAGTATGCTTGTCAATGTCACACTTGACGCAACTGGCACAGGTACCATGCTGTGAAGCAAGAAATGGTAACAAGAAGCAGTATACAAAAGAATTTAAAACGACCATAAATCAATTTCGAAGAGATTAAATGATTTGCTACAGCTAAGCAGAAGACTCTCAATGACCATCGTATAAGTCAAATCTCTGGAAGTCCCCGACAAAGCCGGGGGCTTACTCACTGAGTTATTATTTCCATTTACCAGAGAAATCGTCAACTTGCTTCTCAGCTTCTTCTTTTGCTATTCCATATCTTTCTTGGATCCTGCCAACTAATTCCTCACGTTTTCCTTCTATTATATCTAAATCATCATTAGTCAATTTGCCCCATTGTTGCTGTGCCTGACCCTTGATTTGTGTCCAGTTACCTTTGATTTGATCCCAATTCATAATGAGTTTTCCTTTCAAAATTTATAAATTAATGAAAATAGTCAGACATTATTAAACTAACTTTATCTAAATGCTGACATGTTTGAATAATGGCGAAAAAATATAATCTCGTCGGTACGTTTGCGAACATAGCGCTCTTTAGCAAGAGCGGCGTCGCAAAATTATCTGAACTCATGGAAAGGAAAACGCATGAATTTAGTAACAAAACAGTAACAGGAATAATTGAATTGATGTCTCCGTTGGAATATAGTGGGATAAATTAATTCTTAAGAATGTACCCTTCCGAACAGACGACAATTTTCTTTCATATATGATTACTTACAAAGATCTTCATGAAGATAAAAAATGAAATCTTTTTGATAAGTTTTAATATCATTAATTTTACAAAGTGAGCATATATAAAATGAATAAATTAAAGAAAATTTCTGTAGCAACAATCGCTAGTGTATTAATTATATTTGCAGGTGTAGCTTGTTCTGCTAGCGATAGGGCTGAAAAGGAAGCTGATCGACTGGAAGATAGAGCAGATCAAATTCGAAAAGAGGACAAAGAAAATAGAAAAGCAACTGAGAAAGCTGGCGAAGCAATAGCCGATCAAAAGGAAGAAGAAGCTAAACAATTAAGAAAAGCTGCTGAAGATAAGGCTGATAGAATGGAAGATGATGCCGATAGAGTTAGAAAAGCCACCGATAGATAATTTTAGACTCTGGTGACATAAGCATAATGATTAGGCTGTCTCTTGAGGGGATTTTCACCCAAGCCTCTCTTACTTATAATATATTCAAAGCTTACCGTAGAAATACGGTGAGCTTTTTTGTTGCCTTATCACTCCCCTCAATGGCCCCAAAGCAAGAAGGATTCTGCGAAGAATAACTATCTGAGACCTTTGCACGGTCAGAGTCAGTTTCAGGTGCGATTGATGATATGATAATGTTTATAATCATATTGTTGAGTTAATGAATATGAATTTTTCAGAACTTGATGTCATCCGCCGCACTCGTAAAGGAAACTTTCTCAATCAAATCGATCAACTGATCGATTGGGCACCGATAGAAAAAGCAATCGCCCGGCATTATGCACCTGCATCAGATGCCGTAGGCCGTCCGGCCTATCCGGGATTACTGCTATTCAAAATGCTATTAGCAGGAATCTGGCATGGTGGTCTGAGCGATGAAGCGTTAGAAGACATGGCTAACTCGAATCTGCACGTCATGCGCTTTTTGGGTTTGTATCTGGAAGACGACGTGCCGGATCATTCGGTATTATCGCGTTTCAGAACCCGACTGACCGCAGCTGGCGCATGGGATGGATTGCTGGCGATAATCATAAGCAGATACAAACGTACGGCGTCATGGTAACCCAGGGATGTCATGTGGATGCGAGCATCACACACAGTCCGCAAGCCTAAGAACAAGCCGTCCTATGAAGTGATTAACGGCCGCGAAGACCGGGACGATGAAGCAGATGCCCAAGCGGCCATGCGCGTGATCGATTGGAGTGGATGGATTGATTCAACAATTGAAGGCTGCTGGATGCAATCGGATATGTCTCATCGGCAGAATTTGAAAAGGCGTATTATCGCCAACAGGAAGAGTCAGCTGATGCGGTTTAACTCAAGAAAACATGTCTCCAGAAATGCCGGAGCGATTCAACAGAAAAATTCTCGAGGATGTGAATATGCCATTGATATATAAATATAATTATTGGGGTTCGGGTGTTGCTGAGATGACTTGGGATATCGTTACAGATTACAAAAAGTGATTTCAAATGATACATCACCTTCATATGCTTTGCTTCTTTGGCTTGATTGAGAAGGGGTAAAGCGGATATTTAGCGCGTATTTATTCGCGCTGATTTCAGGCACACAAGGTAGATCATCATTTATGGTAAGTCTTAGCATATGCGCTGCATATTCTGATCCAGTTAGCTGAAAAACCCCTTGATTCGCGGTGACTCTTGAGGTTCTACCACTTTTTCTTAATAAATAAAGCACGATTCCAAAAGCATTACGTACAGGTTGAAATGGCGTCAGCCAACCATTAAAGTCCTCGTGGCGATGAGTAGGATCTAAATTCAACCAATAATGATAGAAAGGTAAGTCAAATGCACAGCAACCACCCGGAATTCCGACTCGTTGTTTGATTGCCATTAACCATTCATTTTCGCGCAAATGTTCGCCAACCTTTCCAGGCAGATCGAGCATTTCTCTAAAAGTTATTTTAATACTATCCAGCACTTCATTAAGTGCTGTTTCTGAGACATTTGGATTCTTGCGTAACATCTCAAGTATTTGTTTCTGTCTCTCAAGTTCTTGCAATAAATCTGACTTGATATCTGCACGACTGGTAATTTCAAGAATCTCAAACAATGCAATCAGTGAAGCATGATGTTCAATGGCTGAGTCTTTATTTGAAAAGAAATCGATTTTATTAAATAAATCTTCTAACCGTAACAGAGTACGGATACGCTCATTCAGTGGGTGTTCGTAACAAATCACAATAAAGATGCATCACAAGGAAGATTAGAAGACTCGAATCTTGCCCGAAGCAGACTCATTTCACAAATAAAAGTTTAATTTTTCAAAGCAATCATTTATTGCTTTCTCTATGTATCAGGCTAATTCTTTGCAAGAGAAAGATATTGGTGGTGCAGATGAAGTACTTGTATTCTTAAACAATCAATATCTTGGTTATTGATGATAATGTCATCCGCTCTCTGTAAGCGAATTTTTCGTGAGATCTGTGTTGCCATGATGGTTCTTACCTTTTGTTGCGGCAAATGACTACGTGCCATAGTACGTGAGAGTTGTTGCTGTTCATCACAATCGATGACCAGAGTTCGTTGGATGATATTGCTGTAGTCATTTGTTTCAAACAATAATGGCACAACGATGATAGCGTAGGAAGAATGAACCTGTTCAATTTGTAGTGCCGTCTCTTTAAGAATATGCGGATGAAGGATTTTTTCGAGCTTGAGCCGTGCAGCGCTATTTGAAAAAATCAGGTCGCGCATTTTGTTTCTATTCAGAGCATTATCAGGGGTAATGAAACTATTTCCAAAGGCTTCTTGTATCATGTGAATGGCTGATCCGCCCGATTCGGTTAGTTGTCGAGCAATTACATCGGTATCAATAACGTCAATACCTAAATCAGAGAAAAGTTTACTGGCACTTGATTTTCCGCAGCCGATTCCTCCGGTGAGTCCAACGATAAAAGTCATTAATTAAAACAATCCTAAATATACGTGGTTGAGCTTATCACCCCAGAATAAAGCAACCAGGGCTCCTCCAACCAGATAGGGGCCAAATGGGATGGGGATGTTTTTTTTGAGCTTAGCGGCAATAATCAATCCAATACCAACGATAGCACCAATCAGTGATGAAAAAAGAATGACAAGTGGCAGCATGGTCCACCCCAGCCATGCACCGATAGCGGCTAGCAACTTGAAATCACCATATCCCATACCTTCTTTTCCTGTGATCAGTTTAAAACCCCAATAAATCGTCCACAAGGAAAGATAGCCTGCCATAGCGCCAATAATCGCAGAATGGATGTCAGTAAAGCCATTATCCATATTGATGAGTAAGCCCATCCATAACAAGGGCAGTGTTATATCATCAGGCAGCAGCTGTGTATTGATATCAATGGCAGCCAATGCAATTAATGCCCATACAAAAATTAACGCTGCGATCGTGATAAAACCAAAACCAAAATACCAGGCAACAAAACCACTCATAAAAGCTGTTACTGCTTCTATGGCAGGATAACGCAGAGAAATATGTGTATGGCATTTAGAACAGCGTCCTCGCAAAGCAAGATAGCTAATAATCGGAATATTTTCCAATGCGGTTATTTTATGTCCACAATGGATGCATGCTGAACGGGGAGTAATGAGGTTAAATGTGGGTTGTGATTCAATGGACTCACCACGTAACTCGGCACATTGCTGTAGCCAGTTTCTTTGCATCATTTCTGGCAGGCGGAATATCACGACATTCAAAAAACTACCGATCATCAATCCGATGATAGTAGCGAATGAAACAAAAAACGAAGGTGTATCTTGCAAGACAGATATGAATGACATGGTGAACTGTTTCAGTAAAAGATGAATTCTCGAAGATTGAGTTTAACCAACAACCATACCCATTTTAAAGATCGGCAAATACATTGCAACGACCATGCCACCGATTAGTGTTCCCAGTACGACCATTATCACCGGTTCCATCAGGCTTGCAAGTGCAGCAACGGCATCATCTACTTCTGCTTCATAGAAATCAGCAATCTTGCTTAACATGGAATCAAGGGAACCGGACTCCTCCCCGATAGCAACCATTTGGACTACCATGCTGGGAAATACATTGGCGTTGGCCATAGCAGACATCAAGCTATTACCTGTACTAACTTCAATCTGAATACTTTTGGTTGCTTCGTAATAGATATAATTCCCCGCTGCACCAGCAACGGAATCCAATGATTCAACCAGAGGGACGCCTGCAGCAAACATAGTTGACAGTGTGCGTGACCAACGTGCAATCGTGGCCTTACGAATGACTTCTCCGAAGACCGGCAGCTTGAGTACCAGCCGATCCATAATGCGCTGCATTGCAATGGAACGTTTCCATGTATAGAAGAAAGCATAAATCCCACCGCCCAGAATACCTAAAATGGCCCACCAATAAGCCACGAAGAAATCCGAAATAGTCATTACCAACAATGTTGGGGCGGGTAGCTCAGCGCCAAATCCTTCAAAAAGATCTTTAAAAGCAGGGATTACAAAAATCATGATGACTGCGGTAATGATAAAAGCAACCACAATAATTGAGATAGGGTAAAAAAGTGCAGATTTGATTTTCCCCTTAATGGCCTGAATTTTTTCTTTGTAAGTTGCTAAACGGTCTAATAGGCTGTCTAAAATACCCGCAGCTTCTCCTGCTCCAACCAGGTTGCAGAATAAAGCATCAAAGTAAAGTGGATATTTGCGAAATGCATCGGCCAAATTACTCCCAGTTTCCACATCTGCTTTAATATCCATCAGTAATTTGCCCACGGCACGATTGCTGTGGCCCTTGCCAACTATGTCGAAAGCTTGTAGTAGTGGTACACCGGATTTCATCATGGTAGCCAACTGACGTGTAAATAGCGTTATATCCTTATTCGTAATTTTGCCGCTGGACTGAACTTTCTTTATTTTGGTTACTTTAATACCTTGGCGACGGAGTGTGGAAGTAACAATAACCGTTCCGGCTGCGCGCATTTCACCTTTTACTTGTTTGCCGGCTTTATCCTTTCCTTCCCACGAGTAATTAGTTTCTTTTAATTTTTTTTCTGTATGTGCTGTTACTGTGGCCATAATAGATCAGCTCCTTAGAGATTCAGAATACTCATGAAGAATCAGAATATTGTAAAAATTCAAACTTACTATGGTAATTAATAGTGAAGCTTAAAAAATTATTCTGAAGTTGTGCGGAGCTTAACGGCACAGTTTTATAAATTCTGAGCGTGCATTATCGAAAATTGGTATACGCATGGAACTGAATTTCAAATCTTTTTGATTTCCAGCTTGGCCGCCTTGATGCCTTCCAAAACGGTTGAATATACCAGGCGAACATGCAATTCTTTTTTCATGCGTGAATTATTAAGTTGCCTGGATTCTTTCATGAAAGAGAACATGCCAGGTGATATACGTTCTTTGGCTTCATTGCGGGTAATGCGCAACGGGTGAGAAAAACCGAAATGATCTGCAACCAGATCAAAATATTCTCCCATTTTTAGATGGGAATCATCAGTCGTGTGATAAATTCTACATGGTTTTGCATATCGCAACGCTGCACAAATTATCCGAGCAAGATCATCAGCATGGATATGATTGGTGTAACTGTCTTCGTCATCTAATAATGCAGGGTGGCCTTCGCGCAAGCGTGTTAATGGCAGTCTGTTTGCTGCATAAATGCCAGGCACACGTAAAATGGAAACAGAAATCCGATTTCGCTTTCCCCAATGGCGAATTTGTCTCTCGGCATCAACGCGCCGTATCGCACGATCATTTTCTGGACGAACAGGACGTGCTTCATCAATAAGCGCGCCATCACAATTTCCATAAACCCCGCTGGTACTGATATAGATAAGGCGTTGTGGTAAAATCGCCACATGTGTTTTTGTTCGTTTGGAGAGTGCAGACAGTAAATGTGCAGTCCTGCGGTCGTATAGCCCTTGGTTGGGCGGAGGAGCCAAGTGTACTACCAGTTGTGCAATTCCAGCGAGTCTCTCAAGACTCTTCGGGCAATCTAAATTTCCGTAAATTGGAATCATGCCATGTGATCGCAAACGGTCAGAGCTATCTAAGCTACGATATAAGCCGAAAATTCGGTAATGTTTTTGTAATAAAGGCGCTACACGTAGGGCAATATCACCACAACCGACAATTAACAGTGTTTTTTTCATATAAGCTATTTGTTTCTAATTATTGTATTTTTTATTTGCCCGCCACTCAATGTTGCATCAAATCATTATTCAGCCCAGTGGGCATGTTTTAAAAGTCGAATCCGGTGAAACCATCCTTGAAGCAGCTTTGCGCGAAGGTTTCTCACTGCCCTATGGCTGTCGCAATGGCTCCTGTGGCATTTGCAAAGGCAAAATCATACAAGGCACGGTGGATTACGGGCGTTATAACGCAGAAACCTTGACTGAAGAAGAAAAACAAGCCGGTATGGCGTTATTCTGTTGCGCTTCTCCATTATCCGATCTTGTCATTGAATGTCATGAAATTGGCGCTACTAAAGATATTGAAATTAAAACATTGCCGTGTCGTGTGCATAAGCTTGAACTGGTTGCCCCCGATGTGATGATTATTTCTTTGAAACTTCCGACTAATCAGCGATTACAGTTTCTTGCCGGACAATATATCGACATTCTGCTCAAAGATGGAAAACGCCGCAGTTTTTCTCTGGCGAATGCCCCCCATGATGATGAATTTCTGCAATTGCATGCGCGTAACTATCCTGGGGGAGCATTTACTGAGCATGTGTTTACGAGCATGAAAGTTAAGGATATGCTTCGTTTCACCGGACCTTTAGGTTCGTTCTTTTTACGTGAGGCGCCTGAAGAGACTCCGATCATCTTTTTAGCGAGTGGTACGGGGTTTGCACCTGTCAAAAGTATTCTTGAGCATATCTTTTTTCAGGAAAGTAGTCGAAACAATAAAAGAAAAATGATTCTTTACTGGGGCACTCGTACAAAAGCTGATTTATATTTGATTGAGTTAGCAGAAAAGTGGCAGAAAGAACATGATAATTTTACTTTTATTCCTGTCTTGTCTGAACCATTGCCAATTGACAACTGGACGGGGAGAACAGGTTTAGTGCATCAAGCCGTAATGCAGGACTTCCATAGTTTAAAAACACATCAGATATATGCTTGCGGTGCCCCTGTCATGGTAAAAGCCGCCTATCATGACTTCACCAATCAATGTAGTTTACCTAAAGATGCTTTTTTCTCTGATGTGTTTACGCCGTCAACCAGTAATCCCGAAGTCACACAAGAATCCTAAGGATTATTTTAGCTTAATTGTTTAAGCGTCAATTCAAGCCCTTTATATAATGATCCATCGCTAATTCACGCTTACCTAATTTTTCATTTAATTGAGCTAGTGCAAAATGAGCCTTTTGCCCAGGTTCAACAGACAAACTTGCTTCTAGATAGTTCTGTGCCTTACCCCACAGCTCGCAATATGTGCATAGTTTGCCCAATGTGAGTAGCAATTGTGCATTATTGGGATGCGACCTGAGCCAAACTTCAGCACACTCAATTTGCCTATTAACGTGATAATCCAGGCACTCTGCATAAAGTTCGATCAGTTCGTTATCCCATGTAATTGGAACATTCTGCTCAATAATTCGATGCGCTGTAGCGCAGTTACCCAAAGCAATGTATGCGCGTGTGGCTGCAACAGCGAGCTTGCTGTCCATTTTCTCCAGAGGAGACATGTGCTGCCAATACTGGTCCAGCGACTGCAAATCAGAAGCTTTACTTCTGATATTTTCCATTTGCGCATCATGTCTTAATTTTTTCACTAAAATTTTATTGGTTGATTGACGCTTTGCGAGTACATCAGTTAATTCTAAAACCGCGTCCCAGTTTTTAGCTTGTTGCTGAGCTTTCAGCTCAAGCTGAAGCGCGGAAGATGGTTGTAATCCGCCCTTTGCATACAATGATTGCAGCGTCTCCAGTGCTTCTTTATGAAGACCATCATTCAATAAAAAATCAGTTTTAGCGATAAGGCACAATGATTTCTCACTAGGTGCTTTATTAATTGCTGTGACGAGATATTGATCACGTGCTTTAGTTTCACCGAGCTCATTGGCTGAGCGCGCTGCAATAACAGCACTAATCGCTGTCATTATAGGTACATCGGCTAACTTTAAAGCAGTAGCGGCATTTTTCTGAGCTCTGGCATAGTCACCTTCAAAGTAGGCTTTGAGTCCAGTCACTAACATAACATCTGTTTTTTTATGACGATGTCGTTGGCTGAATCCAAAGATCCCCAACAAAAGTCGAACCAACATATAAAAAGCAAAAAATACTGCTATTAACCCAATAATGAAGTGATCAAGTGACAGTTTTTGCTCATAAGGCGGCATTACTAATAAAACATGCCCTGTAGTGTATTTGGCAGCAAGTGTTACAGCTACAGCAGCAGCAAAAAGTGCCAATAGCCAGAGTATCAGTTTCATATGTTCTCCTCGTTACGGTAGAATCGACAATTGTTGGTATTGAGTCGTGGATGACAAATTACATGAATGCCAATAATGGCGGATAAAAGCGACGTGATGGAATGTCCTGATTTAGCTTTGTTCTGAGTGCTTTCTTCCATATCTTTTTCTTTAAGCTGTACTGCTTTTGATTACGAATTAAAGTACATCTGCAGGCTTTCTAGCAAACCCTTATCTCCAGTAAGCGGTGTTTTCACAATTCTTTCCAACCCAAGATCTTTTGCGGTTTGAGCAATACGTTCATGCGCTGTAAAAATCGGGGTCAATTTCAGTAATTGTTGGCCAAGCTTACCTATTATGTCAAATAAATTATGCAATCCTTCGCTACTGGTGATAATCACAGCGTGTATCCCGCCTTGTGACCAAGCAGCCAATAATGGTGCTATATCGATATCTGGCTTTTTGCGCTGATAACATTCGGCATACTCAAGAAACGCGCCGCGTTGCATAAGTGTGTCGCCCAATAATTGCCTGCCACCGTTACCACGGAAGATAACAACGCGTTGATCGGTCATGTTCTGTAATTGCTCTTGCTTGAGTAATGCTTCACTATCAAAATGTCCAGTCGGAATAAGTACTTCGTTGATATCATACTGTCTTAAAGTATCTGCGCTGCCTTTTCCGACAGCGGCAATTCTCAAATGAGAAGGCAATGCACGCTGCTTTCTGATCAATTGCATGGTCTTGTTAACCGCATTGGGGCTGACAAAAATCGCCCAATCGAATTCATCCAGGCGGTTAATTAAATCAATCAAGGGAGTTAAATCTGTTACATCTGCTATTTCCAGTACCGGAAACAAAATTGGGTTACCACCCATAGCACGGATGCCATCCGCAAGAAATGCGCACTGATGCGCTGGACGAGTAACCAGAATATTTATACCTGTGAGTCGTTTGCTTACGTGCAACGCTATTTCCAACCATCGGCAGAGACTAAATCAGCCAGAATTTCATCGGCGCCTTGTGTAATTAACTTTTGAGCTAATTGTTGTCCCATAGCAATGCCCGTTTCTGGTTGACCATCTAATGAGCCGCTGACCATGCGTTTACCGTCAGGCTGCGCTACGAAGCCACGCAATTTAAGCGTGCCACTGATAACTTCAGCAAACGCCCCCAGCGGCACCTGACAACTGCCTCCCAGCACGCGACTCAGGGCGCGCTCCGCTTCGACACAATAAGCAGTTTCCTGGTGGTGTAACGGCTGCAAAAGCTCAATCAAGTCTGTTCGGTCGGATCGACATTCGATCCCCAAAGCACCTTGTCCTACCGCAGGCAAACTTTGTCCCGGATCCAGCAACGCTGTGATGCGATCGGACAATTCAAGTCGCTTGAGGCCAGCTGCAGCCAGAATGATTGCGGCATACTTTCCTTCATCGAGTTTGCGTAATCGGGTTTGCACATTGCCGCGCAATGGTTGCACCTGAAGTTGGGGAAAGCGTGCACGCAACTGACTTTCACGCCGCAAACTGGATGTACCAACGATGCTACCTTCCGGCAATATATCCAGACTGGTATATTGATTGGAAACAAAAGCATCGCGTGGATCTTCGCGCTCAGTGATGGCCGCAAGCCTGAATCCTTCGGGCACATTCATGGGCATGTCCTTCATAGAATGCACTGCGATATCGGCTCGGCCATCTTCCAGGGCTTGTTCCAGTTCCTTGATGAATAGTCCCTTCCCACCAATTTTTGATAGAGACTGATCAAGTATTTGATCACCACGTGTTGTCATGCCGAGTATGCTGATTTCAGTTTGCGGGTATAATTCGCCTAAACATTTTTGAATAAACTTGGCTTGCCACATCGCAAGCAAACTTTCTCGTGATGCAATAACGATTTTCTGGGGAAATAAAAGTGAATTGGGCATTAATAATATAAAATGAAAAAATTACAAAAAATTCTTAATAGTGACCATTTTAGCATGGTCGGTACTGACTTTGCTTGTTACAAGTATGTGCCGGATTCATTTTTAATCGTGAGCGTGTAATGCAATGAATGCTGCTGATTCTGAAAATAATGGTGCCCAAAATGTACTGGCGGATGACAAAGATCTGCCATTGCGTGAAGATATTCGTTTTTTAGGACGTATGCTGGGCGATACGTTACGTGAACAGGAAGGAGATAATGCTTTTGAACTGGTCGAAAATATACGCCAGACTGCGATTCGCTTTCATCGGGATCAAGACCCAAAAGCGCGATATGAACTTGATGCAATTCTCAATCGGTTGAGTGATAAAGACTCATTGCCAGTTGTTCGCGCATTCAGTTACTTTTCATTACTTTCCAATATCGCCGAGGATGTTCATCATAACCGGCGGCGGCGTGCACACCTTCGTGCGGGATCCTCACCGCAGGCCGGCAGTGTTACTTTGGCACTGGAACGCGTGCTGGAAAGCAAAAAAGATACTGCAGTGTTGGTCGATTTTTTTAGAAAGGCAGTTATTTCACCGGTTCTGACAGCACATCCAACCGAAGTCCAACGCAGAAGTATCTTGGATTGCCAATTAGCCATTGAGCGCTTACTGAAGGAACGCGCGCGTACCGAGCTAACACCCAATGAGTTGCGCCATAATGAAGAAGGCTTGCGTGCCACCATTCAAGTCTTGTGGCAAACGCGCATGTTGCGTCCAACTCGTTTATCTGTCTATGACGAAATTGAAAACGGCCTGGCCTACTATAGCTATACTTTTTTGACCGAGATTCCCTATATCTATGCAAAAATAGAAGACTTGCTTGAACGCCATCTGGGTAAGGATGCGCCTTATGTCACTTCGTTTTTGCGCATCGGCAGCTGGATTGGCGGCGATCGTGATGGCAACCCTTTTGTGACACATGAAGCGATGTTGCGTGCCGTCGAGCGTCAGTCAGCACTAGCTTTGGATTTTTATCTGGATGCGGTAAATAAGATTGGCCGCTCAATGAGCCTCACTGAGCATTTGGTGAAAGTCAGTGACGAGGTAAAAGAATTGGCGGTGGCGGCACCAGATATCCCTAACCGGTCTGATGAACCATATCGGCGGATTTTTCTCAGTATCGGAGAACGCCTAGTCGCAACTTCTCAACAATTGGGACATCAACTTACACAACATAACCCGATTGATACCGGTAAACCCTACGCCGATAGCGCTGAGCTTTTGCGCGATCTCGATGTGATTATTTACTCGTTGAAACAGCACAAATCCTATTGGGTGGCACGTGGTGCGTTGCGTAATTTACGTCGCGCAGTTGATGTATTCGGTTTTCACCTGGCGCCACTGGATATGCGCCAGCATAGCAAGATACACGAGCAGGTCGTGGCCGAATTATTCGAACACCATGAACAGGGTAAGCATTATTTGGAATTGAATGAGCGAGAACGTATTGAATGGCTGTTGGCAGAAATCAGTCGGTCACGTCGGGTACTTGCTTCCTATGCAGATTATTCCAAAATAGCACAATCCGAGTTGTACATTTTGCAGTGCGCGGCAGAGATTCATCGCCGTTTTGGGCGTGTGGCAATGCCCAATTACATCATCTCCATGACAACCGGCGTTATCAATGTACTGGAAGTAGCCTTGCTGCTGCAGGAAGTAGGCCTGCTGCAAGCTGGAGAAGATCCTCAACTGCATCTGAACATTATTCCACTATTTGAAACGATTGCAGATTTACGCAGTTGCAGCGTTATCATGGATCAGTTGTTCTCACTGTCATATTATCGCAAGCTTTTGAACTCACGCGGCAACGTGCAAGAAGTCATGCTGGGGTATTCCGACAGTAACAAAGATGGTGGTTTTATCACGTCGAACTGGGAAATTTATAAGGCTGAGATTGAACTCACCAAAGTTTTTGCCAAGCACAGCGTTGAATTGCGCTTGTTTCATGGCCGTGGTGGCACGGTGGGTCGAGGTGGCGGCCCCAGTTATCAAAGTATTCTAGCGCAACCGCCAGGCAGTGTTAACGGTCAGATACGCGTCACAGAGCAAGGCGAAGTCATCAGTAGTAAATATGCGGAACCTGAAATAGGTCGACGGAATCTTGAAACGCTGGTGGCCGCAACAATGGAGGCAACATTGCTGAGCCATGATTCTATCGGCACAAATGCAGACCGGTATTATCAAGCAATGGAAAGGCTTGCATCGGCTTCTTTTGCAGCTTATCGCGAGTTGGTATATGAAACACCAGGGTTTAAAAAATTCTTTTTGGAGTCTACACCTATCCGGGAAATGGCAGGACTGCACATTGGCAGCCGGCCGCCATCGCGCAAGAATTCGGATGCCATTGAAGATTTACGTGCCATTCCTTGGGTATTTAGCTGGAGCTTAAGTCGCATGATGTTGCCAGGGTGGTATGGTTTTGGCCATGCAGTGGAAGCCTTTGTGAATCGTGATGATCAAGCTGGAAAGGGGTTGGCATTATTGCAAGAGATGTATCGGGAATGGCCTTTTATGCAAGCATTATTGTCCAATATGGACATGGTGTTGGCCAAGACGGATATGGGTATTGCCTCACGGTACGCGGAATTAGTCGATGACGTTGTATTGCGTGAGCAGATTTTTGGTCGTATCCGCGAAGAGCGGGCGAGAAGTCAGAAATGGCTGTTTGCCGTGACCGGACATACTGAGTTATTGCAAGACAATCCAACGTTAGCGCGCAGCATTCGCAATAGAACGCCTTATATCGACCCGCTCAATCATTTGCAGGTGGAGTTGCTGCGTCGATACCGATCCGGTGAAGATAGCGAGGAAGTCAAACGCTCTATTCATCTGACTATCAATGGCGTGACGGCAGGATTGCGCAACAGTGGTTGACCGGTATTTTTACAAAACATTGCTCTTGATGAGTATGTCGTAGGAGGTTTAGGTGCAGTTAAAGCGATTTGTTTTTGTCATGTTGTTAAGTTTCTATTCTCAATGGGTGCTGGCTTCACTGCCAATCCAATACTGGCAAACGTCTTCCGGCACACGGGTATATTTTGTTGAGAATCATGATCTGCCGATGCTTGATATCAGCGTGGAATTTGCTGCGGGCAGTGGCATGGATACACCGAGTAAGTCGGGTCGTGCCAATCTGGTTCGGCACTTGTTGAGTATGGGAGCGGGCGGTCTGTCTGAAGATCAAATTACAACCGCTTTAGCGGATGTTGGTGCACAGTTGAATAGTCACTTTGATCGGGACCGTGCAGGTATTGCGTTACGTACTTTAAGCAGTGAGCGAGAACGCAAACAAGCGTTAGGTATATTGGCGCGCATTATCCAGTATCCAGAATTCCCTCAGAATGTACTGGCTCGAGAAAAAGCCAGGATTACTTTGAGTATTAAAGAATCGAGTTCTAAGCCTGATTATATTGCTGAGCGCGAATTGATGAAAATGCTGTATGGCGATCATCCCTACGGCCTGAATGATGTAGGTGAAATTAATACCGTCAACTCATTGCAACGAGACGATTTACTTGCTTTTTATCGATCTTACTATGTTGCCAGCAATGCAGTGATCGCAATTATTGGCGATGTTAGTCGGCTTGAGGCGGAAGCGATTGTGAAATCGTTAACGGAAAATTTGTCTTCCAATCAGCAGAAAACCGAAGTGCCGGCAGTGCAAATTCCCGCAGCAGGTATAAAAAGAATTTCCCACCCAGCAACGCAAAGTCACATTCAACTAGCCTATCCAGGGCTACGTCGAAATGATCCTGATTACTTTCCCCTTTTGGTCGGAAATCACATACTGGGCGGCGGCGGATTCGTTTCGCGCTTGATGGAAGAAGTTCGTCAGCAGCGTGGCTTGGCTTATAGCGTTTATAGCTTCTTCTCTCCCTATAAAGAACAAGGGCCATTTCAAATCGGCTTGCAGACAAAAAAAGAACAATCAGAGGAAGCATTTGCATTAACTCAGAAAATACTCACAGATTTTGTTAGTGGAGGCCCGACAGAAGAAGAATTGATAGCCGCCAAGCAAAATATTATTGGCGGATTTCCACTGCGGATAGATAGTAATAGCAAAATACTCGGTTATCTTGCCATGATTGGTTTTTATAATTTGCCACTCACTTACTTAGCAGATTACTTGGTTGCTGTTGAAGCAGTGACAACTGAACAGATTCGGCAAGCATTCCAGCGGCGAATCCAGCCTGATGGTATGGTGGCTGTTATTGTGGGTGCAGTTGAATAGAACAATTTTTGACACATGGCTGCAGCACAAGGGAAAGTCCGCATCATTGCCGGTTGCTGGCGTAGTCGCCTGATAGTTTTTCCGGATCGACCAGATTTACGACCTACGTCAAGCAGAATACGCGAAACAGTATTTAATTGGTTAGGGCAAGATTTGGATGGTTTATGCTGTCTCGATTTATTTGCGGGGAGTGGCGCGCTGGGTTTCGAGGCTGCATCGCGGGGTGCAGCACAAGTAGTGATGGTCGATACAGACGCTAGCGCTTACAAGGCATTGTATGAAAACAAACAAAAATTACAGGCAATGCAGGTTGAATTGGTGATGATGAATGCATTGAATTTTATCCATTCCGATATGCGGAAATTTGATGTCATCTTTCTTGATCCGCCTTACCGTCTTGAATTGTTATCGGAGTTGTTGCCATTACTGCCGCCGCATCTTGCAGACGACGGACTGGTCTATATCGAAACCGGAAGCGCTTGGATTCCAGATACCCAGTGGCATGTGAAACGTAGTGCAAAAGCCGGTACGGTACACTATCAACTTTTGGAGTTGGCACTTAATGGATAAAGCCATTTATCCCGGCACTTTTGATCCCATCACACGCGGACATGAAGATCTTGTTCGACGCGCTTCACGCTTATTCGATCAAGTTGTCGTGGCGGTAGCCGTGAGCAGCAGCAAAAAACCATTTTTTACGTTAGAGGAAAGGGTGGAAATGGCGCAGAAGGTTTTATCGGATTGCTCGAATGTTAAGATCATGGCGTTTTCGGGTTTGTTAATGAATTTTCTGCAACAACAAAATGCACGAGTTATTTTACGTGGCTTGCGTGCTGCATCTGATTTTGAGTACGAGTTTCAAATGGCGGGAATGAACCGTGGTATGTATCCTGACGTGGAAACTTTATTTATGACGCCTTCTGAGCAGTATATGTTTATTTCTGCAACCATTGTGCGCGAAATTGCGTCTCTGGGCGGTAATGCGGATGCATTTGTACATCCTTTGGTAGCACAAAAGTTGCGAGCAAGAATAACGAAATAGTTTTGAGAGAATTAAATTAAATGGCACTGATTATTACAGATGAATGTATCAATTGCGACGTGTGTGAACCCGAATGCCCTAATGGCGCCATTTCACAGGGTGAAGAAATCTATCAGATCGATGCCAGCTTATGCACGGAATGTGTTGGGCACTATCATGAGCCGCAATGTATAGAAGTATGTCCGGTTGATTGTATTGTGACTAATCCTGATAAAATTGAGAGCAAAGAGCAGTTACAAGCGAAATATGAATCACTCATTGCCACAAAATGAGCTTTTCAGCATAAGGTACTCAATTACTACATATTACCTTTTCAATACCGAGAAACCCTCCTTGTTTAATCATCAGCGCGATACCAACGGTATTTCCAGCTGAATCACTCTAATAGCGATTTGTAAAAATTCAATGTACCAAGTGAATTTCTATATTCATTAGCGCGCTTTTATCTATATCAGCACTCCCTTAATTTTTGTTTGTATCTCCCGTTAGCAAGTGGATTAACTCAGGTACTTTTGCTTGGGATTTATTAATCTTTTCAGACACTCAACAGTACATTCAATACTGTCACCAAAGGGTATCGCAATGAATATACTAGAATTGCTAGCTTTCGTGGTTAAAAACAGTGCTTCAGATTTACATTTATCGGCAGGTATGCCACCGATGATTCGTGTGCATGGTGAGATTCGACGCATCAATTTGCCCGAAATGGATCATAAAGAAGTGCACAGTATGGTGTACGACATTATGAATGATAGCCAGAGAAAAGCGTATGAAGAATACCTGGAATGTGATTTCTCCTTTGCCGTCCCAAACCTTGCACGTTTTCGCGTCAATGCTTTCAATACACAACGCGGTGCTGCAGCTGTGATGCGCACGATTCCATCAAAGGTTTTGAGTTTGGAAGATATTAAAGCACCTAAAATATTCGCTGAGATTGCAAAGCAACCGCGAGGGGTTGTATTGGTCACAGGTCCGACGGGCTCAGGAAAATCCACCACATTGGCGGCCATGATCAATAGCATTAACGAGAATGATTATGGTCATATCCTGACTCTCGAAGATCCGATAGAATTCGTGCATGAAAGCAAGAAATGCCTAATTAATCAGCGTGAGGTTGGGCGGGATACATTAAGCTTTTCTAATGCACTGCGTTCGGCATTACGCGAAGATCCTGACATTATCCTGGTAGGTGAAATGCGTGACTTGGAAACTATGCGCTTAGCAATGACTGCGGCCGAAACGGGACATTTGGTTTTTGGTACATTGCATACTAGCTCTGCCGCGAAAACTATTGATCGTATTATCGATGTCTTTCCTGCAGAAGAAAAAGAAATGATGCGTTCAATGCTATCTGAATCATTACGGGCTGTTATTTCACAGGCACTACTAAAAACCAAAGACGGAAAGGGTCGTGTAGCAGCTCATGAAATAATGATCGGCACGCCAGCTATCCGTAACCTGATACGGGAGGGCAAGGTTGCGCAGATGTATTCGGCAATTCAAACGGGGCAAAATGTAGGTATGCAGACATTGGATCAGAATTTGACAGACTTGGTGAAACGCAATGTGATTTCAGTAGCTGAAGCACGAGGCAAAGCGATGAATAAAGACAATTTCAAGATTTGATAAGTTGTTTAGATTAATCAGAATTCCAGAGGTATATTATGGATAAAGAGCAAGCAACAAAATTCATGTCTGATTTGCTACGCCTGATGCTCAGCAAAAAGGCTTCAGATTTGTTCATCACAGCCGGTTTTCCACCCGCATTCAAAATTGATGGAAAAATGACACCGGTTTCTCAGCAATCACTCTCTGCACAACATACTGAAATACTCGCCAGAGCCATTATGAATGACAAACAGGCTGCTGAGTTTGAAACTACCAAGGAGGCTAATTTTGCGATTAATCCTTCTGGGATCGGCCGTTTCCGAGTGAATGCCTTTGTGCAACAACAACGGGTTGGTATCGTGTTACGTACTATCACAACCAAAATCCCCGAGTTTGATGATCTGGGTTTGCCGCAAGTGCTTAAGGAAGTTGTAATGAGTAAGCGTGGCCTGGTGATTTTTGTAGGCGGCACAGGCTCAGGAAAATCGACATCAATGGCGGCATTAATCGGCCATCGTAATCAAAATAGCTATGGTCATATCATTACCATTGAAGATCCGGTGGAATATGTGCATGAACATATTCATTGTGTAATCACTCAGCGCGAAGTGGGTGTTGATACCGAGTCATGGGAAGCTGCCTTAAAAAACACACTGCGGCAAGCACCTGATGTCATTTTGATCGGAGAAATTCGCGATCGCGAAACGATGGAACACGCCATTGCATTTGCTGAAACCGGGCATCTGTGCATGGGAACATTACATGCGAACAGTGCAAATCAAGCGTTGGATCGTATTATCAATTTTTTTCCAGAAGAGCGCCGGACGCAATTATTAATGGATTTGTCACTGAATTTAAAAGCACTGGTGGCACAACGACTGGTACCAGCAAAAAGTGGCAATGGCCGTGTAGCCGCTATTGAAGTGTTGCTTAATTCTCCGTTGATTGCAGATTTGGTTTTTAAAGGAAATGTTCATGAAATTAAGGAAATCATGAAAAAATCTCGTGAAATGGGGATGCAGACATTTGATACAGCGCTGTTTGAGCTTTATGAAGCGGGTAAAATCAGCTATGAAGATGCACTTAGGAATGCTGATTCCATGAATGAGCTGCGCTTACAAATTAAACTTAACAGTACCGAAGCTCAAGATAGAGATTTTGCTTCGAGTGTAGATCAACTGGCAATAACGTAATTTGTGTGGTTCCTGCTGGTGAATATTTAATCCTTTCGTGTATTCGCAGACTTCAGCACCGTAATCATAAACATAATGATTTGGCTGCCTTTTGGGGAAATTTTCCCCCAACTCGTTCTTATTTATAATATATTCAAAGCTCACCCTAGGAATACGGTGAGCTTTTTGTTGCCTTATACACTTCCTCTCAATGACCCCAAAACAAAAAAGATTCTGCGAAGAATAACTATCTTTGCGAAATCCCGTAAATTTCTTATTTCAATGTAATCAGTTATGTTCGATACCTGTCTCGCGTCGACTGTCCTATCGACCACTGGGTGACACCTTTTCAAAAGGATAATGTCCAACAAACGTAATTTGCTTAATGGTTATAGCTTTCTTATCGATGCTAATATTTCTTGTATCCGTTTGGTGATAAAACAGCAATTTTCATATGAGTACTAACATGAGAACAATCTCCAGAAGGCGCATGGTTAAATTAAGCATGTTGGGTAGCATGGCTGGTGCGTTTGGTTTCAGCAGCAGTTTCGGTAAAGTGTTGGCGATCATGTCGACGCCCAGTGAAACGGAAGGGCCGTTCTATCCGGTAAACGATCAGCGCGATAAAGATGCTGATTTGACACAAGTTGATGGGCATACGGGCATAGCTCAAGGTCAGCACATTATCGTCAGCGGTCAAGTCACGGATATCGCCGGTAATCCAATTGACAAGGTACTGTTGGATATTTGGCAGGCGGATGCCAATGGCCGTTACCGTCATCCGCGTGATCCCAACACGGCAAAGCTGGATGAAAACTTCCAGGGCTGGGCGGTTATCAGAAGTGATAGCAGTGGCCTGTTTCGCTTTAAAACAGTAATACCCGGCGCTTATCCCGCCAGCAGTAACTGGATCAGACCGCCACATATTCACTTTAAGATCTCCAAACAAGGTTACCGTGCACTGACAACGCAAATGTATTTTCCAAATGAAGCACTCAACAAGACGGATTTATTGTTGCGCAATAAATCCGCGGCGGAGCAGTCGGTCATGATCGCTAAGAAGGCAAACCAGCAAGGCAATTTGCCTATTTACGAGTACAATATTGTTCTCGATTTACTTCATAAATAAATTATGACAACCAAACACAGTTCATTGCTTATCCTGGGCTCCGGGCCGGCGGGTTATACCGCTGCGGTGTACGCGGCGCGTGCTAATCTGAATCCGGTCGTGATTACCGGATTAGCGCAGGGTGGGCAGTTGATGACAACGACTGACGTGGACAATTGGCCGGCTGATGCGATGGGCGTACAAGGGCCGGAATTGATGGAGCGGTTTCAGAAACATGCAGAGCGTTTTGATACCGAAATCATTTTTGATCATATCCATACGGCGAAACTGGCGGAGAAGCCGATCACGTTAATCGGCGATCAGGGGACTTATACCTGTGATGCGCTGATTATTGCTACTGGCGCTTCCGCGCAGTATCTGGGCTTGCCTTCGGAAGAAGCATTTATGGGACGCGGTGTGTCGGGTTGCGCAACCTGTGACGGCTTTTTCTATAAAGGACAGGATGTTGCTGTTATTGGTGGCGGCAATACTGCGGTGGAAGAGGCGCTTTATCTTGCCAATATTGCACGTAGCGTAACGGTAGTTCACCGGCGTGATCAGTTCCGCTCGGAAAAAATTCTGATCGACAAATTGATGGATAAGGTTCGCAACGGCAATATCAAATTGGCACTGAATCATGTTTTGGACGAAGTGCTAGGTGATCAATCCGGCGTGACCGGCATGCGTATCAAAAGCATACAAGATAATTCCATGCAAACAATAGAGTTGCAGGGTGTTTTTATCGCGATCGGCCATAAACCCAATACAGATATTTTTAACGGGCAACTGCAGATGGAGAACGGTTATATTGTGACTCGCAGTGGCGGTCAGGGCAATGCGACAGCTACTAGCATACCCGGTGTATTTGCCGCAGGTGATGTACAGGATCACATCTACCGTCAGGCGGTAACCAGTGCTGCCAGTGGTTGCATGGCGGCATTGGATGCGGAAAAATACCTCGATGGCTTAAAATAAATTAAAACGAATCAGTAATGTAGTGACGGGATGTCGAAAAAAGATTGGGGTAAGGAAAGTGACGAAATGGCGCTGTTTCACGCGGCAATGCGTGATGTAGCGCCGTTACCCGTCTCAGATAAAGTGATCTCCAGCAATTCAAAAATCCCGCCGATTCCCAGAAAGGCAAGCTATCAGGAACAAGCCGTATCCGCAGATGCGCTTTCAGACCATATTACTGTCGAGATTGAAGCGGGCGATGCGTGGTCTTATGTGCGTCCCGGCATGCCGCATCAAACATTACGGCGGTTACGCCGCGGTTACTGGAGAATCCAGGATGATCTGGATTTACATGGTTTTACGCGCGATGAAGCCCGGCAGGAGTTAAGCGTTTTCCTGGATGAATGTGTACGCAAAAACTTTCGCTGCGCTCGTGTCATTCACGGCAAAGGACTGACATCAAAAAACCGCGAGCCGGTTTTGAAAGCCCGAGTCGGGAATTGGTTGATGCAGCGTGCGGATGTGCTGGCTTTTTGTCAAGCCAAACCTGAGGATGGTGGTGGCGGTGCCATCCTGATTCTGCTTAGAGACAACACCTAACAGGCTGTTAATTGAAATGCGGGAAAAGAAATGCTCTCTGACTTATAACGAAGGATTCGATTCCTTCAAAAACGCTTTTTCGTATGCACCCTGACATTGAACGCAGCGCTGCGCTGACGGATATACAAGCAACCGCTCAAAGCTAATTTCGTTGCCGCAATCAATACAATCGCCGAATTCCAGTTCACTCAGATACTTCATCGACATTTCCAATTCGCGCATCTCGTTAATCTGCCGGTCAACCAGCGCCGTATCGATATCATCCGGTATATTATTCAAATATTCTGCCAGCTCAAAATCATGAATACCCTTGGTATGCGCCAGTTCGTTGCGCACTTCTTGCTGTAAATCCAGGTAACGCTTGTGTAATGCAGCTTTAAGCTGCACCAGTTGATCTTCGGTAAAATTTGCCATCCTGTCTCCTTTCAGTATCGTTCCCTGCATGTTGTCTGGAACGAAGTTTCAATTGCTGATGGAAATCAAAAACATCATTCTTTGAAATTCCCCGCTCGTTATGCTGCTTGTAAACGTTTTAAATCGTTCGCCACCTCAGTGGAGTTACGTGTCGCACTGGCCGACAAATACATGCGTGCAATTTTTCCCTGCGGATCAATCAGAAATGTATTACGTCTGGCAAATTTAACAATACCCAGGTTAGTCAGGGAATGGTAGCGCGCCGCTGTTTCTGCTGTAGTATCCGCCAGCAATGGAAATTGCAGATGATATTTTTTAGCAAAATCGGCATGGCTGCTCGCACCATCGACACTCACGCCAATCACCTCGGCACCCAGATCCGCCAGCTCCTGGAGGCCATCACGAAAGGCGCAGGCCTGCTTAGTACATCCGGGTGTATCGTCTTTTGGATAAAAATATAAAGCCAGCCATTTTCCCTTAAAATCAGCCAGTGCATGTGTTTTCCCGTGCTGATCGGCCAGCTTAAAATCAGGAGCGGACTGACCCAGCTTCAGTGATTGTGTGTTTCTGGAAAAAAACCAGAACATGAACCCCAACGCAACTACCGATAAAATAATCGCAAACCATTCCATGATATTTATCTGTCCTTATTTGTTCTATTGATGTCGAACCGGCCAAGCCCACAAGCGCAACAATAGTGTAGCCAGAAGTGCTAACAGGCTGGCAAATAAAAATGCTGCTGCCGCGCTGTATACATGCCATATCACCCCAAACAGCAATCCCGCCGGGATAGCGGCGATGCCGCTCACCAAATGATACCAGCCAAACGCTGTACCATGTTCATCGGGCGATGCATAGTCGCTGATCAATGCACGCTCCGCACCTTCGCTCATGCCCATCAACAAACCATAAAAAATACTCACCATCCATAGCCCAAAGCCGGTTGTTACTTGGCTTAACATTAAAAACGCTATCGCAAGTGCCGACCAGCCGATCAAAATCAAAGCACCGCGCCCGAAATGATCCGCTAACTGCCCTCCCTGCGTGGAAGTAATCGCTTTGGCAAGATTGAGCGCCGCCCAAAGTAATAGTAGCTCGACAACGCCAATACCTAGTTCATGACCGAATAACAAAATAAAAGTTTCAGAAGCGCGTGCAAAGGTGAATAGCATCAATACCCATAAGTAATGCTGCATTGGCACAGACAATGCGGACCAGCGCAGCGGCGGAAGCGCTCGCGGTAATTCTACAGATTGAGTTTGACTGTTTTTCTCGTCTTTGACGCCTGCGCCCAACAATGCTACTGCGACAAAACCGGGAATCGCGGACCATAAAATCACTTCACTTAAGCTTAAATCAGACCAAGCCAGCACAGCCGCTGCCGCCAATGCACCTGCGACCGCTCCTGCATTATCCAAAGCCCGATGAAAACCAAACGCATAACCGCGCATATGTGATGGTGTCGCATCGGCTACCATCGCGTCCCGCGGTGCGCTGCGTAAACCCTTGCCGACACGATCAATACTGCGCAGTAATAATACCGTAACCCACGAACCCGCCAGTCCGAGCAGTGGTCGTGCCAGATTGGAAAGCGTATAACCCGTTAACGCTAAGCCTTTTCGTCGTCCGCTCATCACATCGGAATGCCGCCCCGACCATAATTTCAGAAAACAAGCCAACGCATCCGCAACCCCCTCGATCAATCCCAACGCAATCGGCCCGGCCGCCAGCACAGTCGCTAATAATATCGGAATCAGCGGTACGACAATATCCGAAGCAAAGTCATTGAAGAAACTGACTAATCCAAGAACAACCACCGTTTTGGGTAATTTTTTTGAAACAACTGGATTTAAGGGATTTGGCTGATCAGGTTTATGCATGGTGTGTATTAGCGTAAAATACCGAATGTGCCCTGGTAGCTCAGTGGATAGAGCAACCCCCTCCTAAGGGGTAGGTCGCACGTTCGATTCGTGTTCAGGGCGCCAATTGATCAATTGCTTTGTTATTCCTTGCTATTTTGTAATACCAAGGGGTGTTGATATTGTAACCATTTTGTAACTACGCTTTATCAATGGATCCGACATTTCTAATTAGCAAGAACTTTATAATACTTACTTCTAATGTGACTCGGTGCGATTTTTTAATGCTCAGCGTAATGAATTCTTTTTAACAGCTTCTATGAATCGATCGATCAACAATTGCTGGTAGAAAAACTTTATACATGCATTGAGCATAAAGGTCTTCGGCGTTATCTTTATCAGATTATCCATAGAACCGTAGAGTATGGCGGCAATTATCGCGAGATAACGCAAGGTATTTCAAGAGATTGTTTTTTAAGTCCGATCTTTGGCGCTTTATACTTAAAGGTGTTAGATGAATTATTTACAAAATTCAATGGCTACTACATCCGTTATATGGATGACATACTCATTATGACCAAGACCCGATGGCAAAACAGAAAGGCCATCAAATTAATGAATGAATGCTTTAGCCAGCTAAAAGTCGAGCAACATCCGGATAAAACATTTATAGGAAGAATTGAGAAGGGCTTTGATTTTCTGGGCTATCACTTTTCCAGAGAACCATTACATGTAGCAAATATTACAATTAAGAAACACGCTGAACGTATCATCCGGCTTTATGAGCAACAGAAAACCAAAAAAGCCACCTCCGAAGAGATGGCTTTGGTTCTGGGGCTGTACGTTAAGCGTTGGCGACGATGGTGCGGGGCTAAATGCTCTTTTTATGCGTTGTCGCTTTATAGGCGCGGTGTATGCTTCTGACCTGTTCCTAGAATTAAAGCCTGCATGTGTTTTTGTTGATGAAAAATGAATAATACTGTGTCGAAAATTTATGTGGCATCCATAATTCATCAACATCTACTGCGTTTGTATTTCTGCTGTGTGCGTTTTAGAATAGTGCGCCGAAATTATAATTCCAGCTGGTATCGTTTAATTCGGCATGATTTAAATTAGTTTGGCTTGAATATTAGAAATGTCGGATGGCGCGGACACTCTGTACGTGAGTCTTGAGTACTGTGGCGGGTGTTGATGTGGGGGGGTTGAATAATATGCTCCACGCGAAAATTGCGTCCGCCTCGGTAGAACTCCAATAAGTTATACCGTCCATACCACCCACTACGACTCTCTGATCGAATAGGATAAATAATTCGTGCTTTGTGGGTAATCGCCAACCTGGGCCGTTATTTTCAGCCACTTCTTTTGCGTCATACCAGTTACTCGCGGGGCCGTCAAAGGACTTTGCTGCCATGCCGTGCTGCCCCGTTTCGTCGACCCAGAACACAATGCTGCCATCGGGTAATACGTCGCCTATTGCGCGAACGGGTGGCGTGATACCACTAATTTTTGAATCTACGGTAGCAATGGCTGCATTCTGTCCGGCATCAATGGTGGCCTGATTGGTTACCACGGCATTTAATTGCTCTACCGTAGCTTTTTCTCCCACGGCCAACACATTTCCAGACAGCATGATTGCAATACTGAATAACAGAATATATAGAATAGTTAAGGGTTGCTTACTCAAATTTTGTTTCATTGGAATCTCCAAATAATAAAGTTTCTAAATTTTGCTCGCTTTCATGAATCAACAAGCAGGGGTGGTTTCAAGTCCTGATACCAGTTGCTTACGAAGCATAAAGGTATTGCACCTGGACGTTTCGTACCTTTTATTAAATCAACCTTATTGAAAGGCGCAGGGAAATATCCAGTTGAAAGTCTATAGAATATAAGCAGGTTTGCATAGTGGTCATTAATGCATTGATTCTTTGTGTTGGCAGGCTAATACCCATTATTTGATTCTTTCTATTATTGATAATAGTTGGATATTAATTTTCTGATCATTGATTGTCTGAGAATTCGTACAGTTATTAACAGAACTCCAAGGCGACTGCGCCGTAAATGCGTCCTCGCGGTCGCTCCCACTCGGGCGCTTTGCGATTCGCCGTTCAGTCTGTTTTGTGTTCACTGCACATTTTTGAATGTGCCATTGGTGTAAGCGTGTCGGTAATTGGATAGTATCGGTTTCAATGCCGCAGATTTTCTTGCCCATCGGGTCGCCATACTTGCCCCGCTCTTTCGAGTCGATTTTCATGAGCTTGATGGGATTGTCTTTGCGGTTGGAAGTTACCCCAGGCCAAGGGTGAATAAACACGGAAACTGAAACATTGATGATGCGCGCTTACAGGGAAACCCAGAGTTACATTGAAATAAGAAAGTTACGTGATTTTGCAAAGGTCTCTCATAGTAATTACCGAATCATCGATATACTGCTCACTTGTTTCAGTTTTCTCAGCGATAGACTTTTTTGCGTCATCAAATCCTTTTCTTCTTGCTTTGTCATTTGCTCACTTTTGTTCAGCCTTTTCAATCAGACAATTCAGTTTCTGTTCTGCTTTTTCAGTAGATCCCCCTTGTTGACAACTCGCCAGACCAAGCACTTATGTATGCTACCGAACAGACTTCAGTTACTTTCACAGTTAGTATCCTTTAAGTGCAAGTGTGGCTCCAGTTTCTCCTCAGAGCTTAACTGGATCGGAATTGTGTGGTTATGCGCCTAACATTTTATTAATCATGCTTGCTTATTTACCTTGGTACGCTTTTTTTAGGAGAATCACATGGATCAGACGACCAACGCCAAACATGTCATGCAAGCCTGTATAGATGCCAGCAGTCGTTGTCACCAGGTCTGCCTGGAAACTGGGATGAACCATTGCCTTGAAGCGGGTGGAAAACACGTTGAAGCAAGTCACTTTCGTCTTTTGATGAATTGTGCCGAGATCTGTCAGACTTCAGCTAATTTTATGCTTAGCAGTTCTCATTTTCAGCATGCTCTTTGCGGAATCTGTGCCGAGATTTGTGAAGCCTGTGCAGCAGATTGCGAGAAAATCGGCGATATGGACGAATGTGTCAAAGCATGTAAAAATTGCGCCGAGACATGTCGACAAATGGCAAATATCCGACACTAGGCATGTAATCGTCGTAAGAGAGCGGTATCAGATGGGTGGTTAAATAATTAATAGGAGATTCGATCATGAAACATGTTATGCAATTATTCTTCACCTCTTTTTTGGTCTTGACATTGCTAACAGCGATGGGGTGTGGATCAACTCATAAGCAAGAAGGAACTGGTGAATATTTTGACGATACCGTTATTACCGCAAAGGTTAAAGCAGCCATATTGAATGAACCAACGTTAAAATCAGCTGAAATCAATGTTGAAACCTTTAAGGGCGTCGTGCAATTAAGTGGTTTTGTAAGTTCCTCTGCCGGTATTAGCAAGGCAGTCGAGGTAGCGCAGGGTGTTACTGGTGTAAAGTCGGTCAAAAATAGCATGCAGCTCAAATAGAACAGAGAGCCACGCTCGAACCATTCCATGTGAAGAAAATGCGCGCATAAGGATGGTTGTTGCTATGGGTATTCCGGAGGTACATTGAAATGGTAAAGAAAGGGTTTCTTCTGAGTCTGGGTCTAATAGTTTTCTTTCCGGCTTATACCTTTAGTAACGAGTTAGTACCTGCGAATGAGGCTGTGGCGATTCAGCAGATCGCGCAGATCGTTGAGGAAAATATTCGCACCGAAGCCAAAAATGGCTCTGCTCACCGGGATGCCCACTTCAAAGCGCACGGCTGCGTGAAAGCGCAGTTTCGCGTTCTCCAGTTGCCCAAAGAAATCAGCATCGGAATCTTCGCAGAAGCACGTGAATATCCTGCCTGGATCCGTTATTCCAATGGGTCCGGAAAAGTGCAGAATGATTCGGTCGGCGATGGTCGTGGCATGGCTATTAAGCTCATGGGCGTTGAACGTAGCCAATCCGGCACACAAGATTTTGTGATGGTCAATCATCCGGTATTTTTCGTGAAAAATGCAGCGGACTATGTTGAATTTCAGAAGGCAATTGTGGAAGACAGTCCTATCAAATTCTTTTTGCCGGGCGCCAATCCGTTGAATTTTCGTTTGCATGAGCTTGCGATTGCTACCGCGATTCGAAGTAGGAAGGTTGATGATCCGTTGGATATTCAATACTGGAGTGCGACGCCTTACCGCTTCGGCGATACCGCCATGAAGTTCTCCGCTCGTGCTTGCGATAAACCAGTTAAGCCTCCATCTGCGGAGACTACTTCTCCCAATTTTCTGCGCGAAAATATGCAGAAGCATCTCGACCATGGTGATGCGTGCTTTGATTTCATGGTCCAGCTACGCAAACACGCTGCAGAAATGCCCATTGAGGATCCCACCGTTGAATGGAGCGAGAAAGATTCGCCTTTTATCCCCGTAGCGAAAATTACCATTTCATCACAACAATTCAATACACCCGAGCAACTTAAGTTCTGTGAAGACCTTTCTTTCACGCCCTGGCACGCTGTTCTTGATCATCAACCACTGGGAGGGATCAATCGCGTGCGTAAGGCGGTTTACGAAACATCTTCTCGCATTCGCCATGAACTGAATGGCGTCGAACGTCGTGAACCGATTGGTTTCTGACCGTTAATTGGATACAGAACCTAGAATTTTTTCGTAAATCTCTTTCTCTGTTTGATAACATCCGCAAGAGACGGCTTCCAACCCGGCGCGGTCGAGAATCTTAATATCCCCGCGTCTGTAGCTGATTAACGCTTTTTTCTGTAGCGAATTTGCTGCCTTGGTGATGCCGACACGTCGTACACCCAGCATATAGGCCAGAAGCTCGTGAGTGACGTAGAATTGATCTGATTGCGCCCGGTCATGCGTCATCAATAGCCAGCGGGCTAAGCGGGTCTCTACGACATGAAAACGATTACATCCAGCTGTTTGCGCAATCTGACTCATCACGACATAAAAATAGCGCTTTAGCTTCGACTGCAATGCAGTACTTTTTTCAAGTTCGTGGAGAAATACTGATTTCGATAGGCATAGTGCTTGGCCTGCTCCCTGAACCAATGCGTCAAATGGCGCAATATCAACCGCCAGTATCAAGGGAAGGCCGAACATTCCTTCATGACCGATTAGCCCTACTTCTAGATTGTGGTTGTTATCAATGGGCCTTACCAGGGAAATAAAACCCGTGGTCGGAAAATAAACATGTGAAATCAAATCACCCGCCCGATACAGTGTCTCTGCAACGATCAGTTCAGTCTCTTCACAACTTGCAAGTAACTGCTTATAATCATTGTGAGGTAAGGTAGCCAGCAGATGATTAGTACCAATAACTACTGGAACAAATGACATGGGTGTGCTCGCTAAGATTCAGACGGTCAAATTACTGTAGAAGATTACTGCTGTCTGTACGGTAGTGCACGTATTTCAATTTAGCTTCAGCAGTATGGTAGCGAGGAACCACTGGTAAGCTAAGATCGAAACTGTAGTCCTCTGAAACGTGAGGTTTACTAGAGCGCCATGATTGGTATTTTTCCTTAAGCTCATCCAGATTAGGATAAAACTGATCGGTACCAATGGGTTATGCTGATATGGAATCAAATATGAAAAGTATGCGATCGAATTCCTTTCGGACTACCTGGTAGCATTCACGGACCCGCGCCTCCAGTCTCTTTCGATCTAACACCGTGATATGCTTCTGGCTATATTGAGTCATTTCTGCCTGCTGCAATTTTCCGGCAGTTTCCGTAACTTCTTCACGGCGTACGTCCAGCATATTGGCATCAGGTGAATCACAGCTTCTTCCACATGCTGAATCATCTTGATTTAGATGACCTTCTGTTGCAAAAGCACTGAGTGAGAAAAGAATCATAGTTAAAACACTGGTATGGCATATAACGTGATTGTTCCCATGTTCATTTGTTAACACCGGTAAAATGGCTACTTAAAAGCATTTCGATGCTGCTGTATAGCACACCAGAATCATTTTGCGTGCGTTATCGTACATACGACGCTTATTGAAGTTAATACATTCAGGTATACTGATCCTGGATAGTGGTGGATTGATTCTGTACATTGGGATCCATCCTATGGAATCCACAGATACTGTTTAACTCAATCTTTTCAGGATTCATAGATGCCCAGATTACTCAATAAACCAATTCATATTGTAGGCATAGGCGGTATTGGCGCAGTGCTTGGGTGGGCTTTGGCTCAAGCGGGCTATTCTGTAATCCTGATCGACAATCATCCCGGCAAAATTGCAGAAAGTGGAAAGGACGGCATAACGGTAGTTGGATTGGGAACGCAAAAAATACCCGTCGTGGCTTTTGATGACTGGATTCCACCGGATGAAGGTTTTATTCTGCTTTGTACTAAAACCTATGATAATCCAGCAGTACTAGCCCGTTTGTCTGACGATGCCTTCTTGGTGCCGGTTCAAAATGGTTTTGATCCAGAGCTGGAGCGGCGTAATCATGCGTGTGAAGGTATAGCCTCTTTTGTATCGGAATGTCAGCGCGATCGCCCCGTAACACGAATCACGCGACCGGGTAGCCTGCATATCGGGGCACGTCGATCTATCACAGCCGATGAGCAGGGTGAAATAATGTCACTGGCTACTGCCGTGGGAAAAGCCAAATTGTTTCCCGTCGAACTGGTTCCGGATGTTCGGCCTTATAAAGCGACCAAGCTGATGTACAATGCCGCCATCTCACCACTGGCGGCGATGGCAGGTGTGGACAATGGGGAATTATTGACCGGTCAATTGGCTAAAGCGCTTTTTTTTGCATTGCTGCTCGAAAATTATGCGATTCTCCAACAAGCTGGAATTCCTCTTGCGCGTATCGGGCCGTTTCATCCCGATACAGTATCCCTGATTCTACGTACACCTTGGTTACCGGCACTGATGGCTATATTTTTCCGTCCATCATTACGCGGGACATACTGTTCCATGGCACCTGATATTCACGCCGAGCATGCTCGCACAGAAATCGATGCTTATACCGGTCATCTTATTCGGCTTGCTGGAAAGTTTTCTTGTCCTTTGAATCATGCTACGTTTGCGCTCATTCAGAAAATAACCTCTGAGGGTTTGAAGCCCCAATATCAACATTTGCAGGATTTGGCAGATCATTTGCCGGAAGGAATTCTATCTTGATTTTGGTCACTGGAGGTGCTGGTTTCCTAGGTTCGCATTTGGTGACACAGTTGTTGGATGCGAACGAATCTGTTCGTGTACTGGAACGGCCGGGAGCTTCCGTCGATCATTTGCCGCTGGATCGAATTGAACTAGTGAGTGCTGACATTCGAGATGAACCAGCTGTGCGGAAAGCCACGCGTGATTGCGAATATGTCTATCATCTTGCAGCCGATCCAAACCTTTGGTGCCGCGATCGTCGGGAATTCGATAAGATTAATCATCTTGGTACCGTCCATGTGATGCGTGCCGCGCTTGACAGCGGAGCTAAGCGGATTTTGTACACCAGTACTGAAAGCATCCTGTCATCTCATAATCCGGAAGAACGTTTCGTTGAAAAGCTGCACCTCAACGCCAGTGATATGGTGGGCCCATACTGCCTCAGCAAGTTTCATGCGGAAAAAGAAGTTTTCCGCATGGTTGAAGAAGGTGCTCCCATTATTGTAGTCAGCCCCACTTTGCCCGTAGGGCCCGGGGACCGATTACAGACGCCCCCCACTCGCTTGTCGCTCGCTTTTTGTAGAGGCGAATTACCTGGCTATTTGGAATGCAATTTCAATCTCATTGATGCCAGGGATGTAGCGACGGGAATGATTCTGGCGATGCAGAAGGGAAGAACGGGGATTCGTTATCTACTGGGCGGAGAGAATCTCCGGCTTTCGGATTGGTTAAGTATTCTGAGTGAAGAGACTCATCAGCCCTTGCCGCGTTGGAAAGTTCCTTATCCACTGGCTTTGCTTGTGGCATGGTTTAGTGAACTGTGGGCAGATTATGTGAGTGGAAAAATTCCGATCGCCACGGTAACCGGGGTACGTCTAACCCGCCGTCATATGATGTTTGATTCCTCTGTCAGCTCGAAAGAACTCGGATTGCATCCTCGTCCGATACGTGAAGCCGCGCGGGATGCCATTGCCTGGTACCGATCGCAGGGTTGGCTCTAGCAGAGCTTGAAGAACGGTCTGCGTCGCCGCTGGGGTGTTAAAAACTGAAGTATGCTGATTTTCAAGGAGTCCGAAGTTTCATAAAATGAAGGGATGAAATGGAGGATGGAAATGGAATTATCGCTTACTCAATATAGTCAGGAATTTAGGGAGCAATCAATTAAGTTTTTAAAAGAGAGTGGATTGACACTGGTCGAAGCAGCAAAACGACTGTCGCCACCCAAGGGGACGCCAAAAAACTGAGTTTATGCTGACAAACAGGGAGAAGTAGCGGAAGTGAAGATGGAGCGTAACTTTATAAAAAAGTGTGCGACGTATTTCGCGAAGGAGTCGCGGTGAGATACGGTTCGATTAAATCTCTGCGACAAAGCCATTCGGTTGCACTCATGTGTCGTGTATTTAATGTTTCCGAGAGCAGTTTTTATGCGCAAAGAACTCGCCCGCTTTGCAACCGCATGGTCAATCTGATGTCGATGCGACTGAACAACGAGGACGCCGGACGATTCGGGCGATGATGTACAAGTTCTGGATCCTGCTGAGAGACCGCCGCAACCGCATCTGGGTGAGTTCGGCTGTGTCGATGTTGCTGGCGGTGGCACTCGCGTTACTGGCGAAGGTGGCGACGCATTTCATAAACGAAGCGCACGTGCCGTCGATCGAGGCGGAGATGATCGACGATCTGCTGTCGGTCGTGGCATCAAGCATGCTCGCCGTGACAATCTTCTCGCTCGGCATCCTCGTGTCGGCCTATGCATCAGTGGCCGGCGGGGCCACGCCGCGCGCGACCGAACTGGTGATGGGCGACGACGGCACAAGGCGTGCGATCGGTGCCTTCATCGCCGCGTTCATCTATGCGGTGGTGGCGAAGATCGCACTCGGCCTGGGCTACTACGGCGCGCAAGGCCGCTTTGTGCTGTTGCTGGCCACGCTTGCCATGCTTACGTACCTAGTGGTGCGTCTCGTGCTGTGGGTGCGTACGCTGTCGACACTCGGTCGGCTGCCCGACACCCTGGCTCGCTTGGAGGCCGCCGCCGGGCGCGCGCTCGAGCTGCAGGCGTTGCAGCCTTTCATGGGCGCGGTCGAGGGCCCGCCGACGCCGCCATTCGGTACCCCGGTGCTCGCGCACAAGATCGGTTACCTCACGCACATTGACCTGGGATCGCTCGAGACCACGGCCGCCGAGCTGGGCCATCGCGTGCACGTGCGCGTGCGCCCCGGCCACTACGTGGACCCCGAGACGTGCCTTGCCGTGATGGAAGGTGAAGGTGCCTGCGACGACGGGCAAGCTGCGCGGATCCTCAATGCGTTCGTGATCGGCCCCGAACGCACCTTCGACCAGGACTCGCGCTTTGGTCTGCTGGTGCTGAGCGAGGTGGCGCAACGCGCGCTTTCTCCGGCCGTCAATGATCCTGGCACCGCGATCCAGGTGATGGCGGTGCTGACACGTTTGCTGGTGCAGACGCAGCGTCTGCGCGCGCAAAAGGGCTTGCTTGCTCCGAAGCACACGCACCTGAGTGTGGTGCCGATCGACGAGGCCAAATGGATCACCGACGCCTTCGCCCCTATCGGCCGTGACGGTGCGGGTTCGATCGAAATCGGCCTGCGCCTGCAATACTTTCTCGCCGTGGTCGCCCGCCACGGCGATGCCGCGACGCGGCGCGAGGCCGAGAGGATATCGGCCGCGCAGGTACAACGCGGACGTGAGAGCCTTACGCTCGAGCAGGAGCGCAAGGCGTTGCTGGCTCGGCATCGCGACCTGTTCGCGACGCGTGCATCATGGCACGCCGCCGACCGATATCCAAGTTAACGCTGAACGCAGTTTTCTGGATATCGGAAATCTTTCGATTCAGGATCTGAGTGATTTATGGGGTTCTTTGGATGGGGAATATCTGCCTTCAATACTGTATCGCGTACGTGTGGTTGCTTTCGATACCGAAGATATCGTGGGGCGTATCCCTGTTGTGAGTGAACCTAAATCCACGGTACGATAGGCTGCGCCAGGGTGCTTGATAAAGTGATGACATGATGATTGTATTTTCGAGGTGTTGATTCAGAGAAAAATCAAGGATTGATCAGAACATGGGTGCTTATCGTTTGCTATTGAGTGTTACTGTTGAACATGCTTATTTCTCAGGGAAGAACTGCGAGGCGCTCGAATTTATTCCCACAGGATCTTGCGCTAAGTTACTAAGGAAAGTAGGTTTGCTGCTTAAATCGTCGGAAAGTGGCATTGCAGTTTATTATGATGAAGAAAAGATCGATATCCTGCGCCTTCACGCAGAAGATGAATTAACTTTAGATTTTAAGGTCTTTTCCAGAGACAGCAGTTTTTTTTGCTATACAAACCCTGGTGCACCGCCTGATAGCGCGATTCTTTTTTTCAATAATCAGCGTATAACACAAGATGCAGAGGGCAAACAAATGTTGCATTCTGATCCAAATGTGACTGAACGTGCATGGATGGATATGACTGAAGGTCTCCTGCGGGAGATGCTGGATCAAAAAGATTATTTTGTGAAGCCTGCTTTTATTTTGCAAATGTTGGTTACCGCCGATGAACAAGGATTGTGTTCAGAAAAACCGGATGCAGCCGCACGGAAGTTTTATATTCGATTCACAACCAATCAAGCTTTCTGGAAATACTATATTCTCGGTGACCTCTCGAAACGCAATGTCTACATAGCGGATTTGGATAATAAAATCCCATTCGAAAATATAGGGAATATTGTATTGCCTGGGCAGCGTGAGGCGGTCCTGCTACAGTCGTCAGTAGCGATTCCAATGCAAGAACAATATGCTCATCGCTTGCAATTAAAGGAGTCCGGTAGTATGGGAGACAAAGTGCTCATCAAACGCTTGCCCAATGCGAGCGTGAGTCAGATGGTCGGGGAAGTAATGAATGGAAGAATGGAAAATATTTCGGAGATTTATGTTAATTAGCTGTAGTGACCCTGGTCATCGTTCATGCTATGACCGTTCATTGGCGCTGACATCACAATAAGTGGTGTCTCCCAGGCGCTGGGTATAATTATTAAGAATCCGTGTCCCCTCCGCAGGCTTGATACGCCCCGCGTTGATCTGTCGACGGATGAATTCCGACATGCGTCGCCCTAGGTCATTGGGAAAATATTGCACCTGGCTCAGCATTTCCCTGACACTGATTCCCTTCAGCAATTCTTCTATCCAAAAACCGTTTTCTTCCTCCGCTTTCGCATAAACATGCACCTCATCGACACGGCCGAACAGATTGTGGGCGTCTCCCAGTATCTCCTGATAAGCCCCGACAAGAAAAATACCCAGATAATACGATTCATCCTGACGAAAATCATGTAGAAGCAGGCAATCACTGGTACCGGACGATGATACATACTGGCTCACCTTACCATCCGAATCACAAGTCAGATCAACCAACTGTCCACGTCGCTCGGGTTTTTCCTGCAATCGATGCAGCGGCATCACCGGGAATATCTGGCCGATGGCCCAGTGATCGATGATCGAATGAAAAACTGAGAAATCTCCCAGATACATGTCCGTGAGCTGCTTTTCCAGCTCCACTTGCTCGGCCGAGACCGGACTCAACTCAGCGGCCGCTAGCTTGCGCAACACTTCACGACAAATACTCCAGTACAAGCTGTCCGAGTGCGCCATATGTTCAACAGACAAATAACCCAAACGCGCCATCTGCTCGGTCTCCTGACGGATTTCCTGCGCGTCGTGATAACATTCCAGCAACACGCCACTTTTCTGTGCGGATTGTGCATCGTTGTATACCGATGCCATGCGTAACACCACGGCAGGCATGTGAGCCGGCAAATCAGACATGGGCGGGCTGTCCGGCCTGTGTACGCCCAGCACAGGAACCACCAGTACGGAATGATGCGCAGTGAGGGCGCGACCGCTTTCTGACAGAAGATTCGGCATGGGAACCTGTCGCTCATCACAAATTTCTTTGATCGTATACACGACCACATTGGCATATTCACGCAGTCCGTAATTAATGGATGATTCCGGGTTGTCGTAATCACCACCGTAATTTACTCCGAGCCCGCCGCCGACATCCAGATACTTGATCTGCAGGCCCCGTAACATCAGATCCGCATAAATCTGCATGATCTCTTTGACCGCGCTGCGCAGCACCTGAATATCCGTAATTTGACTTCCCAAATGAAAATGCAACAGCTCCAACTGCCCGGCCATCTCCCGGCTTTCCAGTGTCTGTATCAGTTTTAGCAGCTCCGGAATGGTCAATCCAAACTTGGAACTGGCGCCGCCGGACTCAAACCATCGCCCCGCCCCCTTGGTGTTGAGTTTCAACCGCACACCCAATCGGGGTTTCATCTGGCGCGCTTCGGCCAAATTCATCAGTTGCTCAAACTCCGAGTATTTCTCAATGATCGGTACCACTTGCTGTCCAATCTGTTGTGCATTCAGCATGAGGGATAGCATCGTACGATCCTTGACGCCGTTGCAAAGCAGCAGTGTCTCATCGGCAATCAGCGGCAGCACGGCCAACAACTCCGCTTTGGAACCGCATTCCAGTCCGATATTGAATTCCCGACCGGCCTCCAGGATTTCCGCCACCACTTCTTGCAACTGATTGACTTTAATGGGATAAATGCTGCGGTAGGTTCCTTCATAGCCGCTGTCCTGAATCGCCATCTGAAATCTCTGATTCAGGCGTCGTACGCGCGAACTGATCACGTCCTGAAAACGAATCAGCATTGGCAGAGCAGCACCCTCAGCGTGAGCCGCGCGAATCACGTCCATGACATCTATGTGCAGTTCCTGGCCGTCGATCGGGCAAACCGAGACATGACCGCGTTCGTTTACCGAATAAAAGCCGTCTCCCCACTTTTCCATGGCATATAGTGCCTGTGAATCGGCGCAGGACCAGTCGTGCTGTGCTACTACATTACTTGTCATCGGTTATTTTCTCAACGTCGCTGTTGGTGATTTTCAGCGTACAGGCATAACAACTCAATAGCGATCTGCGCGGCCGCCAGTGCAGTAATTTCCGCATGATCATAAGCGGGGGCCACTTCGACAACATCCATACCCACCAGATTGATGCCCTTGAGTTCACGAATAATGTTCAACGCCTGAAAGGTTGATAATCCCCCTGGAACCGGCGTGCCGGTGCCTGGTGCAAAAGCCGGATCCAGACAATCGATGTCAAAGGTGATGTAAACCGGAGAATTTCCCACCCGCTCGCGTATTTGTTTGGCGATGTCGCGACCAGGTATCTGATGCGCATCTGCGGCGGAAACAATATGAAAGCCCAGCGTGTCGTCATTGGTGGTGCGAATGCCGATTTGGGTGGAGGTTGCAGGGTTGACAATCTTTTCCAGCGCTGCCTGGTAAAACATGGTGCCGTGATTGATACCATTGCCAGAGGAAGGCCAGGTATCGGTATGGGCATCAAAGTGAATCAAACTAAGTGGGCCATACGCGGCGGCGTGTGCTCGTAAACTGGGGTAAGCGATAAAATGATCTCCGCCGAGCACCAGAGCTGCTGCACCAGCATCCACAATACTGGCGATATGCTTCTCGATATGCGACACGCTCAACAAATCTCCGTCAGCAGGTTCGCAATCACCGTAATCAATCACGCGTAACGCAGCCATCGGATCCGTATGCCAAGGCCATGGACGTTCCCATGCCAGCGATAGCGACGCATTACGAATGGCGCGAGGTCCCAATCGTGCGCCGGGTCGGTTAGTGGTGGCAATATCCAACGGCACACCGGTTACAGCCACATCAACCCCTGTCATATCTGTCTGATAAGGCACGCGAAAAAAACTGGCTGCACCCCCGAAACTCAGGGTGTGCGACATGCCCTGCCCCGGTTTGCCCCTAAACCCATTATCCCAAGTGTTCATAAATACTCCTTGCTGTCGCCTGAAAAAATAAACACTTTTCTGCTGGATTCAATATACGTAAACCCTCATGTATAGTCAAACACACTCAAGATGCTCATTGATTACGCAACATCTAGCTGGCAAGATGATATTTAGGTGATTGACTGAGATAAGCCAAGAGGTGGCGCCATGATTTTGTAAATTCAGCTTCCTTGGACTGACAGCCAAAGCCAACGCATCAGCAGAAAGCCCAGCATACCAATCAAGACCACTACGCCAAATGCTGAGAAGCCTAAAATCCCAACAAAAACACGACTATGCGTTACAGTTCTTTCTGGCTGTTCGAGATAGTCATTTAGCAATTTTACATTGCGTTGATTGGCTTTCCAGACGAAATCGGAGACGTCTCCTAAAACCGGAAGTATGCCCAGGATTGCATCAAATCCAATATTAAAAGCCATTTTCAGAAGAATCGAGTTTGGTGCTCCCATATGAGCTGCTTGTGTCAGAATGTGGCTTGAGATTATTGCGCCTAAAGCATCGCCTATTCCCGGGATCAATCCGATCAGGCCATCAAAACCAAAACGTATTTGTGTGCCTGGAATACGAAAAGAGCTATCCATTAGCCAAGCAAGTCGGCTTAATTTATCTTTCGTTTCGTCAAGTTGAGCTCTGTTCATGTGAATTTCATCTTTTGATTTGTTATGAAACAACTAACTACCCATAACAGTAAGTTTCTGTCGCGTACTTGGATATAAATAATTAATTAATTAATATCAAATTATCTAATAGAGCAAAGGGTAGAATCAATTCTGCGTGATTTCTAGTCAGCGGCAACGCAGATAATTTTTCAACAGCCTCTGACGAGGCTTATCAGTAATCCTCAACTATTCCCTTTAGGTCCCAAAAAAAACCATAGGATCAGACCGACTAAAGGCAGAATCAAAATGAGTACTATCCACAATACCTTGTGTCCTGTGGCTGCTGAACTTTGGGAAACCTTTATAATCGCCCATACATTCAGGACTAACAAAATAAGACCAGAAATACCGCCAACTTCAATGCCCATGATTAATTCTCCTTAGTCAACCCAACCCCCGGAGCACGCTCAATGGCAACGGCGTTAGCGGCGCTCATGTTGGCAGCGCGCCGCTGATCACCGTTTTCCTCCATAACTAGTTTGCTGATTGCTTAATTGCTTTGCCGCCCTTCTGAGCATCCTTCCCCACGCCACTCAAAGTGTTACATGCAGACATTGGGTAATAGAAATTTAAGCAATCAGTAAGGTTAATGTGGGGTCTAATAAAAAAATAAAATTCTTGTGAGGGTGCATAAATTTCTATCTCAAGATGGAGGAGGCCGCCTTCCCGTTAGAAAGAAAAATATGGCCATAATAATACCGATCACAAACGCTATCCAGGCTATTTGGGTTGCCGTACCCGCAATACCTGAAAAACCTAGAACACCCGCAATAATAGCGATGATCAGAAATGTAACTGCCCAGCTAATCATGTGTTTTCTCCTTATTTTTTTAAGAATCAATGACGATCGAATAAAAAATATTCGGTTGTTTAGTACAGTGAAGCGGTTTCCAAAACTTATTCCGTTATTGGACGATCCTGTCAACGCTAGTTAATAATTTTCTTTCATGTTTGTTGCTACATTGAGGTTTTTTAGCTTGAATCATGACAAAGGTCATTTTCATCCCATGGAATTTCAAGCTCCTGGGATTTCCTAGGAATAAACTTAGGACTTTAATAATCCTCCTAATCTTTACGTCGATCTGTACGTAACCGTACATATAACTGTGTTCTAGAAAATATCAACAATGCGCTGGGTTAAATCTCATCAAGGTACGTAATCGCCAATAGGGGCATGGGAGCGTTGCACCACTATGAAATTTCGTCATCGCCTCGTTTGAGGCGACCGTCGTGGCAGGCCGTTGAAAAACGTTTCTGAGACAGCTTGTTAAATGCTGATTATGGTTAATGGGCGGGGATCACATAATCGACTGTCAGTAACTCCAGCAAGTGCCCATTCGGGTCACGAAAATAAACACCACGTCCGCCATAGTTATGATTGATAGTCATATTGTCAGCTTCACCGGGACCGCTGCCATATTTAATAGTCTCGGTTCGTAAGCGTTCGAATATTTCATCAAATTCCTGCTCGGAAACCTTGAATGCATAGTGATTCGATTCAAGCCTGTCTCTATTGTCAAAGTCCAGACATAACGTGTCATTTACACGTACTACGATAAAACGTGAAAACTCGCCGATATATTGAAACCCAAATAATCTGCAATAAAATTTTGCAGATTCAACATTATCAAAGCAAGGCACAATGGTGTGATTAAGTGTAATAGCCATAATTTTTCCTTCTACGAATCATCTAGTAAGAACTAATTTTTAGGCATTGCTGATTTACCGTGGCGGGGATATGGGATAGTCGTTCTGATACTTACTTATATCAGTACCGCTTCCGTTACGATTTTTCTTCATTGCCATCAAGCGCATCGTGCGCTTGATCTTTCACCTAGCATAAGCCATTTCTTTAGGTTCTGGTTGTGGTTTACAACGGGCATGGTTACCAAAGAATAGGGTGCCGTCCATCGTAAAAGTAGGCGATCTGGCAATAAATCAAGCTGAAGATAATTAATTAAAAAATTGTGTCTTTAAAGTGTGGTTTGCCTGGCAGGCCATTGGAAAAAGTTTTTCATGCCGACTGACATCGTTAAGCATTACAATGAGCTACGGACGAAGTTTGGAAACTTTTTTGTAGTAATCCTATCTTTTAACAAAAATACAGTGCAGCCTATGAATTAATTTGGCAGAATTGGGATATTTGAGAATAACCTTTCATCAACCGGGGAAATTGAAAATGAAATATAAGAGTCTTCAGGAGTTCAGCGCGTATGTGACTGAGCGTAATCCTAATCAACCAGAATACATGCAAGCGGTTACTGAAGTCGTGGAGAGCTTGTGGCCTTTCATTATGGAGCATCCTCGTTATGCGGAACATGGCCTGTTAGATCGATTGGTCGAACCGGAGCGAGTGATTATATTTCGCGTGTCCTGGGTCGATGATCATGGCGAAGTCAAAGTCAATCGTGGCTATCGCATACAGCACAGCTCTTCCATCGGCCCTTATAAAGGCGGTGTCCGCTTTCATCCTTCGGTGAATCTGTCTATTCTTAAATTTCTGGCGTTCGAGCAGACTTTCAAGAATGCTTTGACGACGTTGCCGATGGGTGGCGGTAAGGGTGGTTCCGATTTTGATCCGAAAGGCAAAAGTCCGGGCGAGATCATGCGCTTCTGTCAGGCCTTTATGAGCGAATTATTCCGTCACATCGGTTCGAATACCGACGTGCCTGCCGGCGACATTGGTGTCGGTGGCCGTGAAGTCGGATTCATGGCGGGGATGATGAAAAAATTGTCCAATCGCGCTGACTGTGTGTTTACCGGAAAAGGACTGAGTTTTGGCGGGTCACTGATACGCCCGGAAGCAACCGGGTACGGTACGGTCTATTTTGCTCAGGAAGTATTGCGGCATGCAGGACGCTATTTGGAAGGCATGCGAGTTTCTGTTTCCGGTTCGGGTAATGTGGCGCAATTTGCCGTGGAAAAAGCCATGGCACAGGGTGCCAAAGTGATTACCGTATCCGATTCCAGCGGTACAATCGTGGACGAGAATGGCTTTACTCTCGAGAAACTGGCGATCTTGGCCGAAGTGAAAAATCACTTGTATGCGCGCTTGGATGAATATGCCAAACGTGTCGATGTCACTTTCCTGCCAGGCGAAAAACCCTGGCATGTACCGGTACAAGTGGCATTGCCGTGCGCGACACAAAATGAAATCACCGGCGCTGATGCGCAAACCTTGGTTAAGAATGGCGTTATTTGTGTTGCCGAAGGCGCAAATATGCCGTCGACGGCCGAAGCGATTGAATGCTTCATACATAACAAGGTGTTGTATGCGCCGGGTAAAGCCAGTAATGCCGGTGGTGTTGCCACTTCAGGTCTGGAAATGAGTCAGAATGCGATGCGTATGTCCTGGACGCGAGAAGAGGTTGATGCGCGCCTGCAGGAAATTATGCAAGCCATTCACAAATCCTGTCTGAAATACGGTACAAATCCTGATGGCAGCGTAAACTATGTGAACGGCGCGAATATCGCCGGTTTTGTCAAAGTGGCCGATGCGATGCTGGGGCAGGGTGTTATTTGATTGTTATGGCCGGTTTGATTGGGCGTATTTTACCGGCATTTGAATTTGTATGTGGTAGACATAGGCTGTTCGCAGCAATGCTGTAAGAGCTCAGATCGATTGTAAGATGCTGTTTTTTTTCTTTTGTAGTACGTTCTTATTTACCCTTTGAGTTTGCACTGTCGATAGCTATGAGAAATTACCTTCTGGGATTAATCCTTCTAGCCTACGTTGGAACGCTACCAGCCAGTCAGGATAGTGACTTTATTGCCGCCCGGGAGGCATTTCAGACTGGTAACGTCAAACGTTTGGATGAGTATGCCAAACGACTGAATCGCCATGTGCTATGGCCGTATGCGGAATACTTTCAGTTGCGCATGGAGTTGCGAACGACTGACATCGCAGTGATCAGAAGTTTTCTTACGCGTCATGAAGGCCGATTGGTTGCGGATCGATTACGCGGCGATTGGCTCAAGATGTTGGGTAAAAATCAGCAATGGCAACTGTTTGAAGCCGAATATCCATTACTGGTTAATAAAGATACCGAATTGATGTGCTATTACCATCAGCGTCGTCTTGAGACCAACGATAACACAGTGTGGGCGGATACGCGGTCATTGTGGTTGACTCCCAGCAGCTTGCCGGATAGTTGCACGCCCGTTTTTCAAACGTTAATTTATAGTGGACAAATTTCGCGGGAAGATATCTGGATGCGCATCCGGTTGGCATTGGAAGAAAATCAAACCGGCGTGGCGATCCATGTCAACCGCTATATTTCCGGAAACGAAGCACTGAACACCGGCGATTTGAATAACGCCGCCAAGAATCCGCTGCGTTACCTGGAAGCACAGAAAAATACCTTCAAGACGCGCAGTGACCGCGAAATTGCCTTGTTTGCACTGTTGCGTTTGTTGCGTAACGATACCGATCAAGCCTATGCACAGTGGCTCAAAATAAAAGGGCAGCTGACTGCATTGGATCGTTCGTATTTTCTAGCACGATTAGGTCACCGTGCAGCCATGCGGCATGATTCGCGTGCATTGGGCTGGTTCAGGGAAGCGCAAAATACCACGCAGCCATACCCTTCGTCGGACACCATACTTGCCTGGCAGGTACGTGCGGCATTGCGTGCTGCCAATTGGGGCGAGGTGCTGCAGACTATCGATCGGATGTCACTAACCGAGCAACAAGTAGATACCTGGCGTTATTGGAAAGCGCGTGCATTAAAAGCAAACGGTTATGTACTGGATGCGAATAACATTTTTATTCCGTTGAGTAATGAGCACAGTTTTTATGGGCAGTTAGCCAAAGAGGAACTCGGAACAATACTCAGCATCGTGGATAAGGCTTATCGTGCGAGCAATAGTGAAGTATCTGCGATGGAGAAAAACCTCGGGGTACAGCGCGCATTGGCTTTTTCTCGCATGAATTTGCGCACAGAAGCGTTACGTGAATGGAGTTGGACAATCCGGAATTTCAGCGATGCAGAGTTGCTGGCCGCAGCAGAAGTTGCCCGCCGTCATGGGCTGTATGACCGTGCGATAAACACGGCAAACAGAACGGTGTCGCAGCATGATTTTAATCTGCGTTTTTTGTCGCCGCACCGCGAGACTCTGAAAAAGGTATCGCAACAACATGCCTTGGATGAAGCTTGGGTGTACGGCCTGATCCGGCAAGAGAGCCGTTTTATCGCAGACATCAAATCACACGCGGGTGCGACCGGTTTGATGCAACTGATGCCGACGACGGCGGAATGGGTTGCCAAGCAACTGGGCATGCAGAATTTCCGCCAGCATCTTGTGATTGATGTGAATACCAATTTACGCCTAGGCACTTATTATCTCAAGCATGTGCTCAGTACATTGGATAATCAACCATTGCTGGCTTCAGCCGCCTATAATGCCGGACCGGGGCGAGCCAAACGCTGGCGTGACAACACGGTACCATTGGAAGGGGCTATTTATGCTGAAACGATTCCCTTTAATGAAACCCGGGACTATGTCAAAAAGGTTTTAAAAAATTCCATGTACTATGCCAAGGTTTTGAATCACGGGCAAAATTCTCCAACACTCAAAGAACGATTGGGTGTTGTGACGGCTAAGTAATTCATGAACGATTTTGTTGCGATTGATCGATTCGACGACTCAATGGAAACTGGTATGACTCATTTTGGATGTAATATAATTTGTTTTACAAGCACACTGAGCGTAATGACGCATCGGCTTGGGGATACCTCAGACACACGTCCCTAACCTTCACTATTCTGAAATGAAAGTACCGCAATGAGCAATCCAGTTCTCAATTTGAATCAACTGAATGTATTGCGCCAACTGAACCCCATCAATGGGGTTAGTGTTTTAAAAAAGCTTATCGCAATTTATCTGAAATCTGCTCCAGCGTTTTTATCCCAAATTGAAAACGCCATACACACCAAAGATAGCCATCTGCTGAGAAGAGCCGCGCATACTTTTAAATCCAGTAACGCTAACATTGGCGCAGAAACTCTTACTGATATTTGCCAGAAATTGGAAGATTTTGGAGACAACAATCAAGTCGATGAGGCTGCTAAGCTACTGGCTAAATTCCAGCACGAATCCCTGCAGGTGACCATCGCGCTGGAAGAAATATTGGTGGAATATGATGTGCAGAAATGATTGATTTGTCTTGCATGGAGACCTCCATACCTATCAATAAAGGAGCAAACATGAGGGATGTTGTCATTTTAAGTGGTGTACGCACAGCGATTGGCGATTACGGCGGCGCGCTTAAACAGTATGCGCCAGCGGATTTGGCGGCAAAAGTCGTTCGTGAAGCGGTATTGCGTGCCAACATTGACTCTCATGATGTGGGGCATGTGGTTTTTGGCAATGTCATACATGGCGAAGCACGCGATATGTACTTTGCACGTGTTGCCTGTATCAATGGCGGGTTGCCGCAACATGCTTCAGCATTGACCGTTAACCGTTTGTGTGGCAGCGGTTTGCAGGCCATTATTTCGGCCAGTCAGAATATCTTACTTAACGATACCGATGTGGCGGTAGCGGGCGGTGCGGAATCCATGAGCCGTGGTGGCTATTTGTTACCGGCACTGCGCTGGGGACAACGCATGAATGACGGCGGTGCCGTGGATATGATGGTTGGTGCATTAACCGATCCGTTTGATCATGTCCACATGGGAATCACCGCTGAAAATATTGCCGCCAAATGGCAGATCAGTCGCGAAGAACAGGATGGGTTTGCGGCAGAAAGTCACCGTCGTGCGTTGAATGCGATCAAAAATGGCTACTTTAAAACGCAAATATTGCCTATCGAGATAACTACCGGTAAAGAGACAATTATTTTTGATACCGATGAACATCCTCGTGCAAGCACCAGTGCGGAAAGTCTGGCCAAATTACGACCGGTTTTTCAGAAAAATGGGACTGTTACCGCAGGCAACGCTTCTGGCATCAATGATAGTGCTGCTGCATTGGTGTTGATGGAAAGTCAGGTGGCGGAGAGGCGTAGCCTGAAGCCGCTGGCACGATTGGTTTCCTATGGCCATGCCGGTGTTGATCCAAAACTGATGGGTATCGGGCCCATACCCGCTGTACATCATGCGTTACAACGTGCAAACCTTAAGGTGACGGATTTGGATGTTATCGAATCCAATGAAGCTTTTGCCGTGCAAGCCTGTGCGGTTGCTAAAGAATTGCATTTTGATCCGGAAAAAACTAATCCTAACGGCGGTGCTGTTGCATTAGGCCATCCGATTGGTGCAACCGGTAGCATTCTAACGATCAAGGCCATTTACGAACTGCACCGCTGCGGCGGGCGTTATGCGCTGGTAACCATGTGTATCGGCGGCGGCCAGGGTATTGCAGCGGTATTTGAACGACTTTAACAGGCTGTTAATCCGCATCTGACAGTTGTTTGTCATTGCCTATGCACTTGACAAGCGTATACAGGTGCGTATGGTTACTATTTCCCAATAAACCCAACCAACATCATGCGCTATTTAATTATATTGCTACTATTCATTGTTTCAATGGCTGTTTTGGCTGAGTCTTTATCCGAACCGGCTGTAACTAAAGATGCAGAAATCAGTCAACTGGAAAAAAACATGGCGCGTATTTCGCAAGAATCACAAGCTACGTATCAACAGTTTCTGATGACTCAGGAATTGCGCCGGAATGAAATGCTGGAGCCCGCTACGCCACCGCCGAACCTGACAGGGGAAAGTGTACCTATTCCAAGCTATGAAGATCTCATGAAACGCAAACAGGAAAAGAATGATCGAATGGAGCAGTACACTACAGATCTGGATCGTCTTTATACGCGCTACCGGGAATTGGAAAGCGAAAGAGAAGCGATCTTTGAGAAAATCAAAAACCTGGAACGAAAAAATACTGAAGAATAAATGCAGTGCTGAAGCGAAATGTTTTTGCAGCTGATCAACAGCGTTATCCAATCATTACCTTGTTTATTCTTTTTTGGTTGGAGTTGGATTTCGATAGCGGATGCGTTCATAACCGCTGTATCGCCAGAAATTTGAAAGACGCCGACCATGTACTCATCGCTATTTTTATATTCATGCCAATTTGTCCAGATGTAAGGAAGAATTTATGGGATCGGTAACTGAGCTGGTAGGTCGTGGACTGGCAAAGTTTCTCACCAAACAGGTGCGGCAAAGTACGCAGGTTGCAACGATCAGCCAAGAACAACTCTTGACGAATTTGCAACCTGCAGATGTTCTTCTGGTTGAAGGAAATACGCGTGTCAGTGTCGCCATCAAATATCTCACACAATCAACCTGGTCGCATGCAGCGTTGTATGTTGGCGATGCATTACCTTCCAGTACACCGTGGCAGTTACCTCAAGTGCTGGTTGAAGCAGATCTGAAGGAAGGCGTGCGTGCGGTGACACTGGCACACTATGCGCAAATGCACACTCGCATTTGCCGTCCGGTGGGTTTGAGCGATGAAGATCGTAAGCGGGTGGTGGATTATGCCATTGCACGCATAGGTCATCAGTATGATCTCAAACACATTTTCGATCTGGTACGGTATCTCCTGCCCACTGCACCTATTCCAACGAGATTCCGCCGACGTTTGCTGGCGCTCGGTAGCGGAGACCCGACTCGGGCAATCTGCTCTACACTGATCGCACAGGCATTCCAGTCGATATCTTATCCGATATTGCCCGAGATTCAGCGCACCTGGTCAGATAATCCGATGCATGCGGATTGTTATGCGGAACTCTACCATATCCGTAATGTTAGCTTGTATACACCACGCGATTTCGATATATCGCCCTACTTCGATATCATCAAGCCAGCCATTAAAAACGGCTTCGACTACCGCAAGCTGGCTTGGAGTCATGACTCGCAGGAGCACGCGCAGACCCCGTGCAAGCCGACAGAAACCAATACAGACTGATGGTATGATCAGTATGGTGCGCGGGGTTAATTCCGGTAGAGAAGCGCTGATTGAAAATCAGCAGATTGAGAGAACATGCGGAGTATCTTCATCACCTAAAAACTGTCTGCCCAAGCAGGGTATCTCCAAAACGAGGTATTGAACTCAAAGAAATTAAATTAAAATAACTAAGTTCTGTGATATGTAATGTAAATTGACGGAATCATTGCACAAACTCCACACCACTCTGCTGAAACCCTATCAGATCTATACTCGTCGCATTGATTTCAGTGTTGGCCGCAATTTCCAACAACTGTGCCTGGGTAAATGACCCACTCTCCAGCAATCCGACATAATAATCATGGTCGGTAGTTGGGGGAGGGGTACCGATCACATTTTGGTACACTGTATCGACAAAAGCATCATTAGAAAGATTGCCCATCGCGTCAACCGCAAGTTGCGATACGTCGGTCATACTTTGACCCGCATCAAACAAACTTAACCCGACGCCGACATAGTCCGGGTGCTCCTGGATAGTCGGTGCGCCGAACGCTGCGCCGATGATCCGGATGCTGTTGCCGGCCGCTTGCCCGATATCAAGATCGATCGCGACACGTTTGTCTGTAAACTGCAGACGCTCGATGTTGGAAAGGGTATCGGTATCATCCGGCGATCCGGAAACGATAAAATCGGCGCCTATTGCAAGCGTTGAGTAGCTTGTATAATCATTGTTGTAGAAAGCAGTATCAACACCTAAGCCGCCGTCTAATGTGTCATCGCCCGCTTCACCATTCAATGTATCCTGGCCGCCAGCGGCTTGGATAACGTCATCATTGACCGTACCTGTGAGGGCATCCGGACCATTTGTTCCCGAGATTATATTGCTCGGTAACTGTACAGTTCCGGTGTTGCCAGCAAAGTCTGTGGGGGTATTGGTTCCGGTTGAGCCATCACGATTGAGCGATAGCGTTCCATCAGTTGGTAATGCCGAATAACTGATTTGGCCTCCATTCATATCGGGGAAAGTTACGGAGCCGTTGGTGATAAACAGAAATCCATTGGGAATGATGTAATCGGGCGCGACAATTCCCAAGTCAGCGAACCCCTGCGTCGCGACCAGCACCGACTTGCCGTCAGTCGCCTGATTGGGAAGATCAGTTGGAATAAGATAGGTATTCTTATCAACGCCATTAGTGGAAACTATCGAGTGCCCGGCCCAAGAACTTTCATGATCGCTATCACCAACAAACTCTATGAACTGAATACTGCCATCAGCATTGGAATATACTTCATTGATATGGAAGATGTGGAATGACATTTTCTTTTTCTCCGTGTTGTGAAAAGCACGCATCCGGCACGCAAATCCGATTGGCCACTATTAATTTGCGCTGAGATCGACTTCACTTGGTTGTTAATTATTAAATTTACATGACATACTTAAAAAAGCTTAACGTATTCTTTCCGGTAATGAAAGCTTTTTGATTCCAGTGCCAAGATTACGTTTTAATTGGGTGCTGTGCATGTTTTTCTTCAACATCCATGGGTTATAGAAACAACGGGCAGTAACCTCAATAGGAAAACCATATGGATAATTCCGATCATTTAAAATGCATGATGACGGTTATGATAAAAATCATCCTCATTACCAGCATGCTACTCCTGACAGCCTGCATTACCATAGAAACAAGAATAGCGGCACCGACAGATATCACCTCGAAAACCTGTCGTGCCCTATATGAAGAAGTTGATATTGCGATCGACAATGCGGGCGTGCGCGATTATGGTGCGTCACAGGTGCAAGGCTTTCCCTACCTTCGCACGACACGCTTGCTGGCTTCATTCCGTCATGAATTAAACGATGATTTGCCACACTGGAAAGCATGGGTTGGCCACATGGCTGATCTGGATGCTCAGGCACGCGCAGACGAATTGCGCAATTTACCTTTCATAATCATAGGGCGACAAAAAGATGCTGTGCTTGATCAACTTAACAGTTGCCGCGATCTATTGATCATGGTTGATCTTATGAAACCAGGCACGGCGCTCCGCACCCAGTTGCGCAATGTTATCCATATCCCGGATGATTATGTTACCTGGTGGCAGATATTGGGTCTTTATCCAATCACTGCTCCTTTTGTTGCTACCGAAATATCTGCATGGCATAGCAGAACGCATGATACCTTCGCCACACCGCTGGCAGCGCTGCCGGTTACAGGTGAGTTGGTGCGCTGGGTGCCGATGTCCGGTACCAGCGCAAATGCCGCACTAGCAGGTAAACTGCTGGATAGGCAAGCGATTAGTGAGATTTTGCAACGTTCGCTTGATCCGCTCGGAATGCCATTGCCAACCAATGTCGAGTTGGATCAGCTTTTCGATACGTTTGCACCCCTATGGGAAATCGATGTTGTGGACGAGAATGATCGGATCGGCAGAATACACTGGGAGAATGGACCGGTCGTTGATACCGATCATTCCACTGTGTATCGCAAGATTTCACACACGCGCTTTGATAATCAGGTGTTACTGCAACTGAATTACATCGTCTGGTTTCCAGCACGATCGGGGAATGATATTTATGCCGGCCAGCTCGATGGCATCAATTGGCGCGTGACTTTAGGACCGGATGGTGAACCGTGGCTTTACGATACTATTCATAACTGTGGCTGTTACCATCAATTTTTTCTGAGTCATCAGCTGCGCTTGCGTAAGGATCTTCCTTCTACCTATTTTGAATCACCGCTACTACCGCAACCGGCGCCAGAACAACAGCCAGTGGTGCTACGCATTGCACACCATACTCACTTCATTCAGAGGATTTATCATGACAACGCGCCGGATAGTCAAGCATCGGCGATACGAACAGATCTGCCGATGCTGTGGGAAGATTATAATGAATTGCGTTCCCTGCCCTATGATGGCGGATATCGCAGCGTATTCGGTCTTCATGGACTGATCGCCGGAACGGAACGATCAGAGCGTTTTCTGTTGTGGCCAATGGGTGTCCGCTCGCCCGGCGCAATGCGCCAATGGGGACGCCATGCCACGGCTTTTGTCGGGCGCCGACATTTTGATGATGCTTTTCTTATCGAGTCGCTATTTGAGAGGACACCATAAAGAATGAGAAAATGCTTCTTTGGGATAGTACTCTGTCTGCCGGTAATCGCCTGGGCGCAAGGTGAGCACATCGATATCGCTCGCTTTTCACGAGGCGATCTGAATGGTTGGCAGACAAAGGTTTTTGCTGGAGAAACCCACTATTTTCTGGAAAACTCGAATGGACAAATCGCTTTGCGCGCTGACAGCAGTGCCGCCGCTTCGGGGCGTTATCGTGAAGTCAGCGTCGACCTCAACAAAACGCCCATTCTGAATTGGATGTGGAAAGTTGACGGTATATTGACAGGCAATGATGAGCGTACTCGTAAGGGTGATGATTATCCTGCACGTGTTTACGTGGTATTTTCCGGCGGCGCGATGTTCTGGCGCACCCGTGCCATCAATTATGTATGGTCGAACAACCAGCCGATCGGTAGTGGTTGGCCCAATGCGTTTACCGAGCGTGCGCACATGATCGCAATTGAATCAGGCGCCGATCGGGCTGGTCAGTGGGTGCGCGAACGCCGGGACGTACGTGTCGATTACCGGCGTGCGTTTGGTGAAGAACCGGGGCATGTCGATGCTGTGGCAATTATGACCGATACTGACAATACCGGTTTGGTTGCGACAGCATGGTATGGGGATATCTGGTTTACACACCGCTGAAACCATTGCCCTGATGCGCGATCATGGTATCGCTTAACAGGCCTGTTAAAGCTGTAACTGACTGCCGTTATGCGCTATTTCTTTATCCAGTTGCCATTGACTTGAATCCAGGTTCCTGCAGGTACTTTCTTGAATATTTCTTCTGCATATACTTTTCCCACTTGATCAATAGCGACACCCTGAGCAGCTGCCTTTTGTTGGTAGATTATTTTGCGTTGTGCGTTAATCGCGTCAGCTTCTGCCCGGGCACCGGGTTCTCTGGCCACGACATAGCCGTCATAACGCTCACCAATTGCCCCGGATGCGCGCAAATTCTCCAGATTGTCGGCCCATACGGATGTTCCGCAAAGCGATAGTGCCAGCACAATAGCATTTATCATTCCCAACAAGGGCTTTGTCGTCGTTACCTTTTGAATACGTTGCATATTTGTTCTCCTTATCTGATGAAGTCTTAGAAGATACTAGGATTGGCGGCTATATCTTTCTTAGCCTCTTCTTCAAGCTTTACTCGAATATCTGCATCCAGCTTGATATTGAGGTTAATCGTGATCGGTTCCTGCGGTGCTTCGACTTTCACTGTGGGTGCGCACGCAGTGATTATTAAGCTGCAAAGAATCGGTATTATTTTGATACTTATTCTATTGGTTATTCGATCCATGTTGCGCATGATTGCACTCCTTTTTTGATAGATTCCCGAACCATGTTCCTCCCGGAAATTCGATAATGGGCTTTTCTTTGCGCCATGTCCGCAATTTAGTGCAGCATAGCTTAATATAGCTTGAATGAGCTACGCAGAATTTCATGGGATAAGCTGTACCCTTGATTGATCGCCTGCAGAATTTTATCAATATTCGTTTCAAGCTTGATATTTAAACGGAATGCTTGCCCGTCTTTAATCTTGGGATTATTTCCCAGCATGGAAAATTTAACTACTAAATCATGCGTCACTGATTTATCCAGATTCAGTGACAGTTCGGTGTAATGAAAATCTTCCATGGCTTGCAGCAACAAATTCATTTCGTCACCGGCAGAGGTTAACAGTTGCGAAGCCTTCTCGGATTTGAAGTGCAACGTACCCGGCGCCTTGGCTACGAGATGGCCGTTGGTTATCGTCACTTGATTATTTTCCAGCGTAAATGGAATCTGGCCGTCCAGATGCCCACTGCCTACAAGCCCGTCAACCTTGATCAGGTTAAAAAAAGTCTCCAGATCAATGTTGTTTATCTGGATCAGCATATCGGAGTGCGCAGCAGCAGGGTCGATAACAGTGGGCACCACTGACACCACACCGTCCATCATGGAAAATTGCGCTTTTTCAAGCGCGATGCGAGGAGAATCGGCGCCTATAATACGGTAGGAAATCAGCAAGTTCTCCAGCGGAATGCCAGCATCAATCCGCCGGATGGTGATCGTTTGCCGGGGTGGACTGCTGAGTGCTAACAAATTATCTAAATTAAGCGTCACGTTTAGATCGTTCACTTTTACGGCTTCACGTGCAAACGACATGTTGTGCAGTTCAAACGTGCCACGACTGGTGCGCATACCTTTCGTAGACCATTTGAATTGGGTGCTGACGCTGATTTGACCACTCACATCTTCGAGTTGTGCCAGAGCCGGGGATAGCGCTCCGGGCTGCAGTTTATGCGGTGAAAACTTTAACGGCGTAATCTCGGCCTTTAGCGTGCCATTACCACTGCTTGGTTCATGCCTGCCGGTAACTTTTAAATAAGGTAAGCTTGGCAAACCACCTGTAACATCCAATGCATAAACTGCCGGTTTTCCATCGGCCGCTTTGTTGCGAATGTTGCCGGAAATTGACAATGTCGCAAATAGAGGCTCGGGTGCCAGATGCTGTAGCCGGCCGATGGCAAAATCGGCAGCATTGCCAATTTCGGTATCGTTCACGTGTACGATGGCTGAGATATTCTGCACTTGCAAGTGAGACTGTGGCAGATGCAAGGCTGTGTCATTGATGACAAGTTGTCCCCGGTATTCTTTGTGGGTATCGAATTCTCCAGTTAAGGCTATTTTTCCTGGGCGAACCTGTATTTCAGTGGTTGGAGATCCGGTGCGTTCGGCATGCAATGTAAGGTTGCTGGGTACGACTGCGATATCATGTTTGAGAGTGAAGCCTTGTGGTTTTTTTACCAGCTCTAGATTTGCCTGAGAAATTGCAAGGCCAGGGGCATTTTGGAAGCGTAGGGGATAGTCAGACTCAATCTTGCCCAATGTCACTTGTCCCGGATTGCGCAATCCGATGCGCCAGATATCCTGGCTGGAATTAATTTGCAGCGGCAAGGCAATGGATAATTGCTGGATATTCAACGAGTCCGCAGCCAGTTGTCCACCATCGACGGCCACGTCGAGTTCGCCAGTCCAGGCATTTGGTAGGCCACGGATGTCTCCTTTAAGGGCGATGTGATGAATGGCCGCATCACGTAATGACAATGCTGCCGGGTTTTCATCAGCTGGCGCAGATACTGGTTTTTCTGATTCTTTTGCCTGTAGTTTGATACCTGATAGCATGAACTCTGTCCGGGCATGCTGTAACTGTAATGCAGCAAGTGTAAAAGCTGTTTCGCCTGTAAAGCTGGAAATTTTGGCTTCAGGGATGTTCAGCATGCCATCTGCAACGGTGAGTTTGCCCTGTACATTGCCTTGTGCATCCAGAGTCGCAGTCAACATGACCTTGGCTTGACCCAGTGAACCGGTGGTGATGGTATTAAGGCGTATCACCCGTGCACCCGGCTGGTTTTGTGCAATGTCGCCAGACAAAGCAATCATTGCATCACCCGCCGTCGAATGCAGATGAATCGTTGAATCCTTAAGTGAAAAGACAGGTAACCAAGCGATGTTGATATCTGTCCCAGATGCTGAGGTCATGGGTTGCAGAGAATTCACAGGAGAGCGTTCTCGATTCAGATCGAATACCACCTTAAGACCGCTAATCTCAACCGAGATCGGCTTTTCGGCGAGCAGATCCTGTAAATCCCAGGTCACCAAAATTTTATCAACACGCAGCTCCTTGTTATTACCTGCTGCCAAATCGTGCAATCGGAGCGTACTGAATGAAAATTCTTCAACTGCAATGGACTGAAGCGGTAAGCCTTGTTTGCGCAACTGATCATTGATAAGCGCTTCCAGCAAGGAATGGCGAAACGCATAAAGACCAACCCCAGCAAACATGATGAGACTAATCAGAACTAGTAGCCCAATTGTTAGCTGTTTACCCATCGGATTAATTGTGCTTGCAATGGCTCATGCTGTTTCCTCAATAGGCAACCTTCGACGGTTTAAACGTAGTGCTTTGAGTTTTACAAATTAGAGACTATCACGTCTGCAGTTAAAACGAAATTCGATTTCTTTTAGCTGCTGGTAAAAGATAAATTTTGCCAACTGATATTTAGCAAAATTCCTGAGAGGTTTACGATAGCTTGAGCTTCTCACACTCCATAGAAGATTTCGCCATTGAGTAAATTATCACGCGGCGTTCCGTTGGAGCTTTCACAGTACCCGCTCTCTCAAGGATTGTCAGGCATGATATAAGCCATTTTGACGCCAAATGATTGGCCACGAATTCTGATCCATTATCACTGCGAATGTATTTTGGGATGCAATGAATATCCAGCGTCATCGGTAGCAGCTCTTGTCACTTATTGGTCAATTACTTAACTGCAATCCCGACTGACTATATCACCACAATATCTGCGTTAGTCATTGCTAACCCGGCACTGAGAATGGCAATTTGTTGTATCGTCCCTGCTCCACTGCCATCTGCATCATAGAGCAACACACCTGTAGAGCTGTTATAAATGAGGTAGTCATTTGCATCCAATGCTTTTGTGCCAATCCTGAATTGTGTGGCTGCCAGGGTGCCTGTTGTTGTCAATGCGGTAAACACAGCATTGTCTAACTGAATAGTGTCATTGATAACGCTAAAGTCGGTGATCGTGTCGATATGTCCGGTAGTTGTGAACTTGAAGGCATCATTGCCTCCGTCACCCGTTAGAATATTATTTCCTGTACCACCATCCAGCTTGTCATTCCCACGTCCACCACTAAGCGTATCATTGCCGGTTCCACCTAGAAGCGTATCATTGCCGCTATCGCCTCGAAGAGTATCGTTACCAGTCCCACCTGCGAGCTTGTCATTACCAATCCCTCCACTAAGCCCATTGGCTGCAGCATTGCCTGTAATGGTATTAGCTTGACTGTTTCCTATACCATCAATGGCTGCTGTTCCAGTAAGGGTGATATTTTCGATATTTTCAAGCGAGACATAGGTCACCCTGCTATTAACAGTATCAATGCCTTCATTAAGTTTCTCAATGACTTCGTCATCGATATTCTCTACAAAATAAATGTCATTACCTGATCCACCTACCATGGTATCTGCACCAGACCAGCCGACAATGGTATCGTTGCCATTCCCGCCGAATAGAGCATTATCCTTGTCATTTCCGGTTAAAGTATCATCAAGGGCACTTCCAACCAGATGCTCAATACCAACCAAAGTATCTAGTCCTGCACCAATTGTATTTTGCTGCTCGTTAATATTGAGTGAAACCGTTACTGCCGCCGCAGCATTTGCATAACTGGCTGTATCGTCATCGAAGGCTGATCCTGTCAATATATCATTGCCCGCCGTGCTAACGAGCATGTTAGTAGCCTTGCCATTAGCATCAAAGCGCTGAACGTAAACACCCAAATCAGCGCCATCCTGGAATTCAGAGTCCCATGTCACTACAAAACCACCATCATTTAGAGCTGACACATGAGGATTTAGCTGGTTGCCTGCTATAAAGGTATTAGCATGAAACTCTTCACCTTTTTTAACCCCGTTCGCACCAAAAATCTGTCCATAAATACCAAAATCAGAGGATGAATAACCGTCTTGGGGGCTTGATGGCCAAATGACTACAAAGTCCCCATTACTCAAATTAGTTACAAAAGTACTGAGTTGATACCCTCCTGAAAGCGTACTGATTCTAAATTCAGAACCTATCGTAGTGTTGTTAGCACTTAGAAGCTGTCCATATATTTCACCGCCATTACTCCAGGTGATGACAAAACTGCCATTGTTTAGTGCAGCTACTGACAATCCTTGTACACCTGACGTGTTTTGCGAGCCGATTACAAATTCCGCTCCCTGAGCAACACCATTGACATCATAGCGTTGACCATGGATGTCCTGAAAATCAGCTGTCCAAGTAACTACAAAATCACCATCTGATAATGCGGTCACTTGCCCCGATATAAAATTTCCGGTAGTGACAAGAAATTCTGCACCCTTTTCAACACCGTTAGCGTTATAACGTTGACCATAAATATCTGTTGTAGAATTATTCCAATCCTCAGAATGCCAAGTTATGACAAAATCGCCATTGTTTAGAGTAGTTATTGATGCACCATCCTGGTGCTCGGCAACCGAATTGTTGACCCGAAATTCACTGCCTTGCGCAACACCGCTTGCGTTATAGCGTTGTGCGAAAATGTCATTCCCATCTGCACCTGGGGAACCCCATGTGATCACATATCCACCATCATTTAATGCAGTAACTGCAGGCAAATTTTCAAAACCCGTTATCGTTGTATTAACAAGTACCTCAGTTCCTTGTTTAACGTTATGGATGTCATATCGCTGTGAATAAATACCAGGTTGTGGACCGTACGAAGACCAGGTTACTAAATAACCGCCATCAGCCAGACCCGTATTAGAGCTCGCATATTGTGCGCCCTCTATAGTACTGTTCACGCGTTTTTCTATAATCATTCCTGGTCTCCCTTTCCTAATTCAAGATAAAGTCATTAAAGTTTGCTAATGATACATGCTACAGGGGAATTCATATCAGGGGCGTGTTAAAAATCACTGCTACAAGCAATGTGTATCTTCATATACTGATTTTGTTGGAATTTAGACAATGATTAGTGGGTATGACCAGAGTGGTTGGCTATTATTCCACAACCGCATATCGAGCAATTGCGATGGGTTAGCGCGACGTATATTGCGTACAGTTTTCTCGACACCGCGGGTTTTGAATGTTTTTTCTGTCATCATCGTTCTTTTTTAAATAACGATGAACCAAAAAACTCGCTTAGGCAATCAGGCTATTTTGTCCAACTTTTGCTGATGGGTGCACGCTGAGTTGCTCTGGCTATCTTGACTGCGCCAGCTATGGATGAAATCGCAAACAATCGTAATTCGCCCGCATAACCTTCGTTCAATATTTCTTTGAACAACAATGATGCCGCGCGGTGATCTTTCTTGGGGCGACGGACATCCACTGACAGCGCCAGCATCAACCTGGATTCAAATGGCATTAGCTTGTCCGGTTTCTTTGCCCTTTGATATTTCACTGTGCTGTCGCTTGGCACTTGCGGCCACTTTTTTATCGTGTTCCGTGACAGACTCGTTCGTCGTTGAACTTCATTGATCGACAGATGCTCACGGTAAAACATCCGCTGTATCTTGGTATGTATAACCATGGTAATCAATCTCTTAAATCCTCCTGATTAAATCTTAAGCAGATTGCGTGAGTTACCTTGGTCAATTTTCTACCGGTGTCAACAGTCATTCCTTTAACGGTGCATTTTTCGACTCCATACTCTCGACTTGTGATATAGCTTGAGTGGGTGCTGCGTGATGACCTGATCCAATTTCTCATCCATCGCAGGCCCATGGACACTGCTTAGCTGCGGCTCCATATCCGAGGGAGATTCCTGGGGCTCGGGCGTTTTAAGATCAAGCTCGGTTTCGGCCGCAAGCCAGTCATCAAGATCATGCCCGTGGATGTAGCCGCGCTTCGCATAATAGGAGTAGGCAACCTCACGAATCATCGCTTCGCGCTGTCCAAGACTGAAAGTATCTCGCCACGTAATGTTAGGATCGCGTATTTGGTTATCGGGGGTGCGTGTTTGTTTAGCCATGTTTTTTTGTTCTCCAATGTTAAAAATGAGTGGCACGGAGCGAACGGATCAAGCTCATATGCTAAACGCCCTTTTAATTAAACTATCTTTCGTCCATGATGGATCTGTTATGTTGGATCATTGGTACTTATCGAATCCTGGTGCCCCATTAAAGTGGTTCTTCTCATTGTTTAGCACGAGGAATTTGTGCTTCATTACGGTTTAGCAAAAATATAGGCAAAACTATGTGAGGTCAGTGCGGTGGAACACATAAGAAAAGAAACAATCCGATGAATAAGCTGTAAATAGTGCGATAATGAAATTGTTCTACCAGGCTAAGATTAATATCAGCCGAAAATGGAATGTGCTTCGTTCCCAACTGGAAAACCGCTTTAAATCCGTTTGCTATCCAGTTTGAGAAGCGCGTAACCGCCTATTAATTTAAACTCCGTTTTACACAAACTCAGGATACATCCCAATCGCCAGATGTAGATTCTGTGTGATTGCTTTCGATATCCTTGATCATCACTAATCTAGGTTTTGCCTATGGCGTTACCCACCGCTGTACTGCCGACACCTGCACCGATCACTGTGCTTCTATCTCGTGCCCACATCCTGGAGCAACCCTTCAAATCGAGCATCACTGTTATGGTTGACGCATTGACTGTAGTTCTGATCACTGCATTGTTTTCATTGAAGCGCCTGCTTATCAAGTATCGAGATATAGGGTATGTGCGCAACCGTACAGAGCTGATGAAATTTCACAGAGATAATGACAAAAATGGGAATTAGGAAGGAATAGAGAGTATCTTCAGCTAGAAAACATTGGGGATTCTAGTTTATTCAATTTACCGGGTGATCAATTGCCAACCGGTTTTGAAGAATAGAGGCTTGGCCAGCGATCAAATTATCAGGCTGACAAGTATCCAGGCAGCGAAGAAATGTCCGAGTCAACTTCGCCGTGTTAGTTATCGAGATATTGATACAGGTAACATTGTCCTGGACAACAAATTTAAACTTGCTGCAAGCAACTATTGCTGATATCTATAAGGCGTGCTGATAAGTGGGATTGTTCTTCGAATGGATCAAGCAAGACCTGAAGATTAAGTCTTTTATTGGAACGAGCAAAAATACTGTGATGACACAAATCTGGATTGCTATGTTTATACTTGTTTCTGACTTTCATCAAATTTCAGTTAAGGATGAACAAAACCATGCAGCAGATCTGCGGTTACTGCAGCTCAATTTATTTGAAGAATGTGACTTGATGGATTTATTACGAGGTGATCCGGCATACCATAATCACGCATCTGATACTCAATGTCTCTACTTAGAAAGTTGACGGGATAGTGGTGCGTTCAAGTACAGGCGAAATTAAGAAAGCTAATTGGAAACTTGTAAGCGTGTGTTGTTTTACCAACGTAGCATCGACGGGCCTGCACAAATGTGCAAGTAGATACTAAAAGTTTTCTAGGAGGACTGTATGCTGGTGACATTTACAACCGATGTTTTTGCCGACATTACCATGTTTGAAAAAGACGCACACACCATGTTGAAAATGATGGGGCATAGCGGAACCATACCCAGTGCAATTTTGGCAGAAGATGTGCCTGCGGCACTGAATCGTTTAACAGCGGCTATTAATTCAGAAAATGCCTCGTTGCTAATTGATGAGGATAAGGGAGAGGATGAGGATACGAATGAGCCTGTGGTGAGCTTGGCTAATCGAGCGCTGCCACTAATTAATCTGCTTACTGCCGCAGCCAACAAAGGGTGCAATGTAATGTGGAAATAGATAGTTATCCGCAGTCAATCTCATGCTGAAAAAATATGAATATGTGCCTTTTACTATAAGACAACAGGAAACCTTGATATTTTTAAGATAAAGCGATGTAATAGATTGATGTGCCGGTGGGCTGAACACGAGGCAAATTCTGCATCTGCGTGAACCGACGACGCAATCCCTGCACTGCAAGTTGGAACAATCTAATGACAATTGAAACTTTCCTGGTTAGCATGACATGGATTTCAATGAATGCGGCAGGTGTAGATTTACTAATGAAGTCAAAGCTGCTTGTAACGTTGGCTTTGTTCAATTTGGCAAGGAGAATCAAGATGCATATTGGCATGATTGGATTAGGGCGAATGGGAGCTAGTTTGGTGCGGCGCTTGACCAAAAAAGGTCACAAGTGTGTGGTTTACGATGTAAATCAGGATGTTGTGAATCAGGTCGCGGACCAGGACATTCAGGGTGCTGCATCGATTGACGATCTAGTCAAGAAATTGACTAAGCCACGCGCGGTATGGGTGATGGTTCCCGCAGCCGTAACAGGCAAAGCGATCGAAGAATTGGCTTCGAGCATGGATGCCGGTGATATCATCATCGATGGCGGTAACAGCTACTACCACGACGATATCCTTAGAGCGAAAGAACTCAAGCGAAAGAATATTCATTATGTGGACTGCGGCACTAGCGGTGGCGTGTTCGGTGAAGAGCGCGGATATTGTTTGATGATTGGTGGAGAGGATCAGATCGTCAAGCACCTGGATCCAATTTTCAGGAGCATCGCACCAGGTGTCGAAGCGGCGACACGCACCCCAGGCAAGAAAAACATGCCTAGTCCTGCAGAGCATGGGTATCTGCATTGCGGACCCACGGGCGCAGGACACTTCGTCAAGATGGTTCACAACGGCATTGAATATGGTCTCATGGCGGCTTATGCCGAAGGACTAAATATTCTACATAATGCCAATGTCGGTAAGTGCTCACACGATAGTGATGCCGAGACCACACCGATGCGCAACCCGGAATACTATCAATATGATCTGGATCTACCACAGATCGCGGAAGTCTGGCGGCGCGGCAGTGTGGTTGCATCATGGCTCCTTGATCTAACAGCAGCGGCGCTGGTCGAAGATGCAGAGCTTACTGGCTTCTCCGGACGTGTATCGGATTCAGGGGAGGGACGCTGGACGGCTTTGGCTGCTATTGATGAAGGCGTGCCGACTCCGGTAATCAGTGCGGCATTATTTGAACGCTTCGCGTCGCGCGGCGAAGCCGACTATGCCGACCGACTTTTGTCCGCGATGAGAAAGCAATTTGGCGGGCATAACGAGAAAAAAACGGGAGGCTGAGGTGAGGATTATCTATGATCGTACGACGTTAGCCGATACGTTGGTGATATTTGGTGTAACCGGCGATCTCGCCCACAAGATGATTTTTCCGGCACTTTATGCGATGGCAAAGCATGGCACCCTCAATGTGCCAGTGGTAGGCGTTGCCTCATCAGAATGGGATCTGGTGCAACTACGCAATCAGGCGAGGGAAAGCATCAGGAAATCCGTTGAGATTGATGATCAAAGTGCCCTTAATCACCTTCTTTCCTTGCTTCAATATGTCAGCGGCGATTACAATGACCCCAATACGTTCAAGGCACTGAAGCAAGCATTGGGCGATGCCCAGCGCCCGACGCATTATCTTGCCATTCCGCCTACGCTGTTCGCAACGGTTATTAAAGAGCTTGGAGCCACTGGTTTGGCAAACCAAGCGCGCATCATTGTTGAAAAACCGTTCGGACGTGATCTGGCCTCTGCTCGAGAGCTTAACCGCACCGCACTAGCGGTATTTCCAGAAGATTCAATTTTCCGCATTGATCATTACCTCGGAAAGGAGGCGATCATGAATATCCTCTATTTCCGTTTTGCCAATTCTTTTCTTGAGCCGTTCTGGAATCGTAACTATGTTGCCAGCGTACAGATTACGTTATGCGAAGATTTTGGCGTGAAGGGTCGTGGTGCTTTTTACGAAAGTGTCGGTTGTTTGCGTGACGTTATTCAAAATCACCTGTTTCAGATCGTTGCCCTGCTTGCTATGGAAGCACCGGCCTATCAAGGTTTTGGTGCCGTCCATAGCGAGAAAGCCAAAGTGCTCCAGGCCATGCGCCCCTTGCATCCGGATGACGTAGTGCGCGGACAGTACACTGGATATCGACAAGAATCTGGTGTGGCGGAGAACTCAAATGTCGAGACATTCTGCGCTATGCGGTTGCATATAGATTCGTGGCGTTGGGAAGGAGTGCCTTGGTACCTGCGATCCGGAAAATTTATGGCTGCTACAGCAGCCGAGGTCTTAGTGGAATTAAAGCCGCCACCGCAAAAATTGTTCGATGATTCAGCAGCACCGAATGAACGCGCTAATTATCTGCGTTTCCGACTTTCCCCCAATTCTGCTCTTGCCCTTGCGGCGCGTGTCAAACATGTAGGTAAGGAATTTGTCGGCGATCAGCGTGAGCTTTTCTTGTTGGATGAACAACCGGCAGAGGAAACACCTTACGAGCGACTATTAAGTGACGCAATGGCGGGTGATGGCGCGCTTTTCACCCGCGCGGACGCAGTGGATGCCGCTTGGGCAGCGATTGATCCCATTCTTGATATTCCTCGAACTGTCTACTCCTACGAGCAGGGCAGCTGGGGGCCAAAGCAAGCTGACGCGCTTTTTAGTGCGGGTGGAAGCTGGCATAACCCGATACCGATGAAGGAGAAAAAATGAATGCCACACAACAACTGCACAAACTGGGGCAGAGTATCTGGCTCGACAACATAACGCGTGAACTGCTCACGAGCGGCACGCTGATCCGCTATATCAGCGAATTATCGGTGACGGGACTCACCTCCAATCCCACCATATTCGATCACGCCATCGAAGATGGTGATTTTTACGATGACGCGATCCGCCAAAAAACACTTGATGGTAAATCGGGCGAAGCGTTGTTCTTTGAACTTGCGTTGGAAGATTTAGTCCAGGCGGCCGATCTTTTTCGACCAATCTACGATGCCACAGGCGGAATTGATGGCTGGGTATCTCTGGAGGTATCGCCCTTGCTTGCGGACGACACCGCCGGTACGATAAAGGCGGCAGTGCAACTGCACACGCGCGCACGACGCCCCAATCTTTTCATTAAGATTCCAGGTACGCGTGCAGGTATTCCTGCAATCGAGGAAGCTATTTTTGCTGGCGTGCCAGTCAATGTTACCTTGCTGTTCTCGCGTGAACACTACATTGCAGCGGCAGAAGCGTATATGCGCGGCATCGAGCGACGCATAGATGCGGGTTTGGATCCGAAGATCGACTCCGTGGCTTCAGTTTTCGTCAGTCGCTGGGATGTAGCTGTCAAGAACAAGATTAAAGGTGAGCTTCACAACAATCAACTTGGCATTGCAATCGCTAGCAGTGCCTATAGAGCCTATTGCGATTTATTGGCATCAAAACGCTGGCAGAAATTGGCTACTTCCGGAGCGCATCCGCAGCGCTTGCTATGGGCCAGCACCGGCACGAAGGATCCTGCAGCCCCAGATACCCTATACATTGAAGCGCTCGCTGCGCCGGATACGGTCAATACCATTCCAGAAAAGACGCTGCTTGCTTTTGCCGAACACGGCAAAATACAAACCATATTGCCGATTGATGAGAAATATACTGCAAGAATGGACGCGGTAATCGCAGAATACACCTCTAATGGCGTCTACAGCGAAGTGCTGGCCGCTGAACTCCAGCGAGAAGGTGCTGAATCTTTTGCTAAATCTTGGCACGATCTGATGGCCTGTATTGCAAAAAAAAGTGGTGCGCTTACCCAAAAGACACATCCGGGCGGAGAATAATCATGACATTTGCCACGCAACTCGATCAACAGTGTATCAATACCATTAGATTTCTGTCGGTGGATATGGTGCAAAAGGCCAACAGCGGACATCCCGGTCTGCCGCTCGGCGCAGCGCCTATGGCATACCTTTTGTGGACGCGCTTTCTCAAGCATAACCCGCGCAACACGCACTGGTTCAATCGCGATCGCTTTGTCCTCTCGCCCGGACACGGTTCGGCGCTACTTTACAGCTTACTGCATCTGAGCGGCTACGATCTTTCTCTGGATGATATCCGGCAATTCCGTCAATGGAACAGCAAAGCACCGGGGCATCCCGAGCGCGGACATACACCTGGGGTGGAAATTACCACCGGACCACTGGGTCAAGGCCTCGGCAATGCGGTCGGCATGGCAATTGCTGAGGCCCAACTATCGGCCCGCTACAACCGACCCGGCCACACACTCATTGATCACCGCACCTATGCTATTGTCAGTGACGGCGACCTGATGGAAGGTGTGGCCTCTGAGGCAGCTTCTCTGGCCGGCCATCTAAAGCTCGGTAAACTCATTTGTCTTTACGACGATAACCACGTCACTCTGTCCGCCAGCACTGATATCGCCTTCTCCGAAGATCGCGCACGGCGCTTCGAAGCCTACGGCTGGCATACCGTGTCGGTGGATGATGGCAACGACTTGGCTGCAATTGATGCCGCATTAGCTGAAGCATATGCGGAAACTGCCCGGCCATCGCTATTACTGATACGTACCCATATTGGTTATGGCTCTCCCTGGCAAGATAGTTTTAAGGCGCATGGCTCGCCGCTCGGTATAGATGTTGTGCGCAAGACGAAACAAACGCTAGGCTGGCCGACCGAACCGGATTTCCTGATACCGGACGAAGCGCTGGCGCATTTCCGTGAAGCGGTGAAACGAGGTGCAAAGGACGAGGAGACGTGGAATATGGCGCTGAGTGCCTACACCAAGGCATTTCCGGATATGGCAGAAGAATTTCGGTGCCGCCTGCGCGACGAACTTCCATCGGGTTGGGACGCAGACGTTCCAGTATTTCAGGCCGATGCCAAGGGTCTCGCTACGCGTGATGCATCCGGCAAAGTGATGAATGCCATTGCGCCTAAACTGCCGGCGCTGACCGGTGGTTCTGCCGATCTCGATCCATCTACCAAAACGGCCTTGAAAGGTATGGGCGACTTCAATCCGCCGCTGCTGAAAGATTCGGACCAACAAGGTTCCGATAGCGCTGGCTGGAGTTATGCCGGACGCAATCTACACTTTGGCGTACGTGAACATGCAATGGGCGCTATCATCAATGGCCTCGCCGTACATGGCGGTTTTGTTCCGTATGGTTCGACCTTTCTGGTCTTCTCTGACTACGTGCGTCCGTCGATCCGCCTAGCGGCATTGATGGGACTGCACGTCGTGTATGTGTTCACACACGATAGCATCGCTGTCGGCGAAGATGGACCCACGCATCAACCGGTAGAACAACTAGCGAGTTTGCGTGCGATTCCGAATCTCACCGTAATCCGACCCTGCGATGCTAATGAAACCGCGGTCGCCTGGCGCGTTGCTCTGGAAACATCCGACCGGCCGGTGATACTGGTGTTGACTCGGCAGGAACTACCCACACTTGATCGCAGCCGTTACGCCGCCGCGGATGGATTGCGCAATGGCGCTTACGTATTGAGCGATGCCACTAATGGCGATCCCGAACTAATCCTGCTCGCCAGCGGTTCCGAAGTCAGCCTGATCGTAGCAGCCGCAGAACGTTTACAACAGCAAGGTATCGCCGTGCGCTGTGTCTCGATGCCAAGCTGGGAGTTGTTCGAGGCCTTGCCGCAAGCTCAGCGCGATGCAATACTGCCTCCCTCGGTCGATGCCCGACTTGCGGTCGAATTGGGTATTACACAAGGCTGGCATCGCTACGTTGGCACGCACGGCGATATTCTCGGCGTGGAGCACTTTGGTGCTTCTGCACCAGCCTCAGTGGTGCTGCGTGAATACGGTTTCACCGTCGACAACGTTTGTGAGCGAGCAAAGCGTAGTTTAAATTTATCAAAATTAAGATGCAGCATAAACGATGAAAATAAACCCAATGGCGGGTAAACCCGCAGAAACTTCGATGCTGGTCAATGTACCGCGACTCATCACGGCCTATTACAGCCTGGTGCCGGATGCTGCGATACCCACGCAAAGAGTCGCATTCGGCACCTCAGGCCATCGTGGCTCCTCATTCGAGACCAGCTTTAATGAATGGCATGTGCTTGCCATCAGTCAGGCTATTTGTGATTACCGCAAGGAGCATGGCATAAACGGTCCGCTGTTTCTTGGCATTGATACGCACGCGCTTTCGGAATCGGCGTATGCGAGCGCGCTTGAAGTGCTGTCCGCTAACGGTGTAGAAGTGATGATCGCAGACAAAAACGAATACACGCCCACTCCCGTGATTTCGCATGCCATACTGACTTATAACCGCGGCCGTAAGTCAGGGCTGGCAGATGGTATTGTCATTACTCCTTCACACAACCCACCCGATAGTGGTGGTTTTAAGTACAATCCCACCCACGGTGGGCCTGCGGGTAGCGACATTACGGGATGTATCGAGGCCATGGCAAATGCATTTTTGGCAAGCGGCCTGCAGGGCGTGAAAAGAATCCCTTTTGAGCGGGCTCAACGCGTTGCTACCACGCACCGGCACGACTTTCTCAATGCTTATGTGAACGATCTCAGTAGCGTGCTTGATATGGATGCGATTCGCGATGCAAATATCCACATGGGCGTGGATCCACTTGGTGGTGCCGGCGTTCACTATTGGAGATCAATCGCTGAACGTTATGGTTTAAATCTCACGGTAGTGAGCGAAACCGTCGATCCCACCTTCCATTTCATGACACTCGATTGGGATGGTCAAATTCGGATGGATCCGTCTTCGTCCTATGCAATGCAAAGGTTGATCGACAACAAGGATCGCTTCGACATCGCTTTTGCCTGCGACACTGATCATGATCGGCACGGGATTGTCACCAGGAATGCAGGATTATTGCCACCTAATCATTATCTTTCTGTGGCCATTTTCTATCTCTTCCAATATCGACCGAATTGGAGCAAAGATGCAGCAATTGGCAAAACGGTAGTCAGCAGTCAGATGATCGATCGTGTTACCGAGCAGCTCGGACGGAAACTCTACGAGGTCCCGGTCGGTTTCAAGTGGTTTGCAGATGGCCTACTTCAAGGTTCGCTCGGGTTCGGAGGCGAAGAAAGTGCGGGTGCGTCTTTTCTCCGCCTGAATGGTAGTGTCTGGACCACAGATAAAGACGGCATTGTCCCGGCTTTGCTATCGGCTGAAATTATTGCGCGCTTGGGCCGAGATCCCGGCGAAATATACCGTGAACTAGAACTCAAATTCGGCGAGTCTATATACGATCGTGTCGAAGCGGCAGGAACTCCGGAGCAAAAAGAACTGCTGGCGAGGCTTTCGCCTCAGCAGGTTAAGTTTACCGAGCTGGCTGGCGAAAAAATCCAGACTATCCTCACGCACGCACCAGGAAACAATGCGCCCATCGGTGGATTGAAGGTGATTTCCAAAAGTGGGTGGTTTGCGGCGCGTCCATCCGGTACCGAAGACATTTACAAGATTTATGCTGAGAGCTTTAAGGGAGCAGATCATCTGCATCGCATTCAAGAGGAAGCCCAGACGATGGTTAGAGATGTTCTTACAGCGATACCGAATTAGGACAAAGATCGCGCACCATTGGCACCTTGTCAACAGACATTAAGTGAGGCCAAAGAAGTATGGCGTAAGGAAGGGGATCCTAACTGATGTATTTGAAGATTTGGCTCAAGACAAATTTGAAGGAGAGGTTATGAAGAACGTAAAAACGAGGTTCAGTCATTCCAAGGAGCTTCTTTTGTCCACGGACGTAGATGGATTCGATTCCCTAGCTGAGCTTGCCTTGGATATGCGCTCGTCGTGGGATCATGCCACCGATCAAGTATGGCGGCAATTAGATTCTGTACTGTGGGAACTTACGCATAATCCATGGGTTATCATACAGACGGCCTCACGAGAGAAACTTCAGCGTGTTTTAACCGATGCTACTTTCCGCAAAAAAATTGATAATCTGGTGCAAGCTAGGCGCGATGCGGTAGAGGCTCCTGCATGGTTTCAGCAAACCTATCCGCAATCGCCACTGAGCTGCGTTGCTTATTTCAGCATGGAATTCATGTTGAGCGAAGCTTTGCCTATTTACTCGGGTGGACTGGGTAATGTGGCCGGCGATCAACTTAAGGCCGCCAGCGATTTAGGTGTTCCCGTGATCGGCATCGGACTGCTTTACCAGCAAGGTTATTTTCGCCAGATGATCGATAAAGATGGCGCGCAACAAGCCATGTTCCCGTATAACGATCCCGGACAGTTGCCGATCACACCATTGCGTAAACCGGATGGAGAGTGGTTGCGGCTCGAGGTTGTGTTACCCGGTTACTCGGTCTGGTTGCGCACTTGGCAAGTACAGGTCGGTCGCGTAAAACTGTATCTATTAGACAGTAATGATGCAGCGAATTATCCTGCACATCGAGGGATCACGAGTGAGCTTTACGGTGGCGGACCGGAGTTGCGCCTTAAACAGGAAATGATCCTAGGGATTGGTGGATATCGACTGCTTACAGCGCTCGGCATCCAACCGGAAGTCTGTCATTTGAATGAAGGGCACGCCGCCTTTGTCGTGTTGGAACGCGCCCGCAGTTTCATGCAAGAGACCGCGCAAACCTTTGAATCTGCGTTGGCCGTTACTCGAGCAGGCAATATCTTTACCACGCATACAGCGGTTGCTGCTGGTTTTGATCGTTTTTCTCCAGCGCTCATTGAGCAATACCTCTCAAATTATGTGCGTACACAGCTCGGAATAACTTGCGACGATTTGTTGGCCTTGGGTCGTCAAAACCCAAATGACTCGTCAGAACCCTTCAATATGGCTTATTTGGCGATACGTGGGAGCAAGACGGTGAATGGTGTGAGTCGCTTGCATGGTAAAGTGAGCCGGCACTTATTTGAACCACTCTTCCCACGTTGGCCAATAGGAGAAATACCGGTTGGATACGTGACCAATGGTGTTCATATACCAACCTGGGATTCGGCGGCAGCCGACGAACTATGGACGAGGGCTTGTAACAAAGAACGCTGGCTGGGTTCAACAAATACTCTGGAACGAGATATTCGCTGTATCTCCGATGCCGATCTTTGGCAACTTCGTAGCACCGCCAGAAAATTGTTGGTTGAATTCGCTCGCAAACGATTGCGCCAGCAACTTGCCGTTTCAGGGGCATCGCCCGAAGCAGTTGAAGGCGCACAACATCTATTTGACCCCAATACTTTGACGCTGGGTTTTGCGCGTCGCTTTGCAACCTATAAGAGACCGAATTTGCTGCTCCACGATCCGGAACGGTTACTGCGTCTGCTGTCTAATTCACAACGCCCGGTACAACTCATCATGGCCGGAAAGGCTCATCCCGCAGATTTGGCGGGCCAAGCCCTGATTCAGGAATGGATACATTTCATCCGCCAATCTGATGCACGACCACATGTAGTCTTCCTCAGTGACTACGACATGCATCTGACCGAACAATTGGTACAGGGTGTGGATGTCTGGCTCAACACGCCGCGTCGCCCCTGGGAAGCGTGCGGAACGAGCGGCATGAAAGTCCTGGTCAACGGCGGTATTAATCTATCTGAATTGGATGGCTGGTGGGCGGAAGCATACACGCCGGAAGTGGGCTGGGCATTGGGAGATGGTCTGGAACATGATGGCGATCCCGCGTGGGACGCTATCGAAGCTGAGGCTCTTTATGATCTCCTTGAGCACAAGGTAGTCCCTGAGTTTTATACTCGTGATGAACAAGGTGTTCCCACCGCCTGGGTTGCGCGGATGCGGGAAAGTATGGCGCGGTTGACACCACAATTTTCCACCAATCGTACGGTGCGTGAATACACCGAGCAACACTATCTCCCCACCGCCTCAGCCTATCGAATGCGAGCCGCGGACAAAGGTAAAATCGGCGCGGATATTTTAAATTGGCAGCAAGCACTGGATCAAAAGTGGACCGCACTGCGCTTTGGAGAGATGAAGGTTGAAAAAAAGGGTGATCAGCATGTATTTGAAGTGCAAGTGTATCTCGATGACCTCGACCCAGATGCAGTGCAAGTAGAACTTTATGCCAGCGGAATCAATGGTGCCGAACCTGAACGGCTGGAGATGGTACGCTTGCGCGAACTAACGGGCTCGTTGGGTGGCTATGTTTACAGCGCCAGTGTGCCAGCTATCCGTGCAGAAAAAGATTATACAGCGAGAATAATACCGCAGCATGAGGGTGCTGCCATTCCTTTAGAAGCACCGTGGATTCTGTGGCAGCGGTGAATAAGGTTTTTCAAAATAAAAGAATGAACAGAAACAAGATTCTATTAAAAAGCACTGTTGAGTGCGTGTTGGCAAGTGGAATTGTTCTTCAAATGGATCAAGAAAAACCTGAAGATTAAGTTTTTTATTGGAACGGGCAAAAATGCCGTGATGACATAGATCTGGATTGCTATGTGTGTGTACTTGCTGCTGACTTTCATCAAATTCCAGTCAAAGATGAATAAAGCCATGCAGCAGATTGCGGTTACTATAGCTCGATTTATTTGAAAAACGCGGCTTGATGGCTTTATTGCGAGGTGATCCACCTAACCTTAATCACGCCTCCAATATTCACATGCCTCTACTTTGAAAGTTAACGGGACAGTAGTGAGACATCATACAAAATGCTTGATCAATTGTCTATTTCAATTTTTATCAAGGAGTTAGAGTATGAAAGGCATAGTGTTATTCGCGATTTTTAGCATTATTGTGCTGTCCGGTTGCGCCAAAAGCGGTGGTGGCAGCGGCAATGAGCCACTGGTTCAATGTGGTGATGTGGCCGGTCGAAATCACCTCAATATCTTATCGATTAATCTGCTTTTCAAAGAAATTGAAACTCGCGATCAGCGTTTGGATGCGATTGCCGAATTTGCAGAAAAAACACCGGTTGATGTCATTCTGCTGCAAGAAGTCGCTGGCGGTGCGCTGGTTCATACTGAAAATAGTGCAAAAGATCTGCAGAAGAAGCTTCGTGTCCGCAAGCGCGATTATGACTTGTACACGGCATTTGAAATTGGGTTGCCGGGTGTGCTAGGCGTAGCCAATGCCATATTGAGTCGCTGCGAAATCGACTACAGGGTGACCAAGCGATTGCCTCACGCGACTGAATTGAATTTTCAAGGACATGACATCAAGCTGCCTAGAAACGTGATGATGACACGTATTAATATTCCCAATTCCAAGCGACTGAATATTTACAATACCCATCTTTGCTCTGCATGCACTGAGGAACAGTTTAGTGCCCAGATGGATGTTTTACTGCCGTTCATTGGCGAGGTAGAAGCGTCTTTTCCTCAAGGTAACTTTGCAATTCTGGGCGGAGATTTCAATATCGATCGCTTTCGCGTTGATCCCTTCGTAGAACGGTTTTTCTATGACAGGATCATTAATGCTGGTTTGATTGATGCCTATGCACAAAATAGGCCGTTAGACAGTTTGTGCGCCAACCCGAAACAACCTGATGCGCATTGCACGGTAGAGGTTTCTACGCTGGATGCGGGAGGGTCTGCCAGGCGCGTCGATTATATTTTCATGAATCAGGCAAAGACTGTCCGTGAAAGCCGGGTGGTTTTTAACACGATTGTCGATCCCAGCCAGCCAAGCGTATCCGATCATGCGGGTGTGTTTATTTCAGTGGCTTTGCCCTGATTGCCGGTAAAGAGTGGCGGGTGGTTGGTCAATTACCGACGACGATTACCGCCTCTGCGATATTTGAACGTAAGGTCGAGGATAAATCCAGGGTACCAGGGTTCGGATCGTTATAGATTGCATACAAACGGTATGTGCCTGGCAAAATGGTGGAAGGTAGCGTGAGGTTTAAAACCTCGAGCAACTTAACATTGGGATCAATTTTGTGTTTAAAAGGTTGTGGTTCGGTGCTGAATTGAACACCTGGCTGGCCGCTCAGATACAAAAACTGGCCATCCGGGGTACTGATCGCCACCCATAGATCTTGAGCGACCGAGCGCTGCGGCGATATTTCCGTAACAGTAACATGAATCGGATCGTCAGGTTGATAACTTGCGAGTAAGCCTGTGAAGGTCAATTCACTGTAGCGGACGTTGTCCTCGATGCGGTACACGGTGCCATTGATATCTGCAACATAGACTTCGCCACTTTCATCCTCGCCCAAGCTGCTGATGCCAAAGTCGGTATCGGCCAGCAAGGTGGATTCGAAGCCGCTGCCTGAGCGTCTCATTCCGGCCAAACGTCCCGAGACGAAATCACCGAACAGATAGACGCCGCGCATGCGAGGGAAAATACCGCCGCGATAAACATGACCGCCGGTAACCGATTGGCCACCGGTGACATGATCATATTCTAGAACCGGGTTGATCAAACCACTGGTATCGCAAGATGGCTGTTGAAAGCAGTGAGCACCCTCGAGAATATTCCAACCGTAGTTTTCGCCGCCGAGACTATTCGCGGCTTGAACGTTGATTTCTTCGTATTGTCCTTGGCCGACATCGGCTATGTAGAGATCGCCACTCTCGCGGTCGAACGAAAATCGCCAAGGATTACGCAAGCCGCTGGCCCAAATTTCCGGGCGAGTGTTACTTGCGCCAGCAAATGGGTTGTTCGCGGGAATGGCATAAGGTTGCGCACCCGATTCAACATCAATTTTAAGCAGCTTGCCCAACAAAGACGATGGATTCTGACCGGATTCCAGTGGATCACCGCCTCCACCGCCGTCCCCCATGCCAATATACAGCATGCCGTCAGGCCCAAATGCGATTTGGCCGCCGTTATGATTGGAAAAAGGTTGATCCACAGTCAAAATAATACTTTCACTGGTTGCATCCGCGACATCGCCAGTTCCTGTCGCAGAAAAGCGAGACACGACGGTATTCCCAGCCGTATTGGTGTAGTTGACATAGAAATAACCTTTAGCCGCAAAATCTGGCGGGAAAGCAGCGCTCAACAGACCACGCTCACCACAACAGCCAACCCGATCGCTGATGTCTAAAAATGGTGTCGGTTGCAACGAGCTATTACTGACAATGCGAATCCGTCCCGATTGTTCAACGATAAAAAGCCGTCCCTTGCCGTCGCCTGCATGTGTAATATGAATGGGTCTTTCCAGGCCATTCACTACTGGAACGAAACTGAGTTCCGGCCAACTTGCAGCGAAACTTGAGTGTCCTGAGACGATTAAAACAAGAGCAATAATGACGGGGCACTGCTTGAATGGATTGACCCTCGGGTTCAGAAAATTTTCAAGGTTACGATTAGTGGTAAACATGAGATATCGCCCTATTCTACTGTTCAGGAAATTCTATAATACGCTGAAGATTGTTTTTGTATCAATGTATTTGTAGCCTCCCATATTATTTGAATGGGGGTAAATATGTTGCACAAACAAGTTTATCTAGAACCCAGTTACTAAATTTATCCAATTTGGTAAGCCAAAAGGAGTTATAACCAAGTTTTGTATTGCTTCTGAGAAATAGAAGCTAAAGTTTGACAGGCTTTGATAAGGATTGCGGTATTTTTTCAGCGCAGGTGCCACAAACGACCACCGGCTTTACCGGTGGTCGTTTGAGCGACACTCCGCCTCTAGGGTCGTAGTTTCAGCATCATCGGTTGCATGCGTTTAACGGTATCCGGAGCGATCAAGCCTTTTATTTGCAAGGTTTTAACCGTTGACGCCGGTGCGCAATTGGCTACTTCCACTAGCTTAACGACGAGTGGGTTAAAGGTGACATCGACGCCGGTATAACTTCCCGCATCGTCGCCATCGCGATCACCACGGAATTTGAACTCCTTGACCGGGCCATTGGGGCCACCGCCTTGGCGATCATCATTATGGTCGGTGTCGACGTAGTGCGCCGAGCTTTCCACATTGCCCTGTATGCTGTCGATACGCCAGCCGGACGGCGCTGTGTAATAAGATTCGATGCGCTCTCCTTCTGCCGTAGTCCAATCGCTACGTGTTTCCTTGGCTTTCATCCAAAGCCGCAAATTGACATGCGTGCCATCACTGATCCAGTTTGCGGTTGCCCATACCTCGGGTCCGTTACCCGAATATTCTTTATCGCCTCGGGTATGCGGTGGTGTGTAGGATAAATAAGTGCTGCGCGTATAGGTTTCCGTTTTTTCCCGACACACCGGCGTGGCTGGTTGAATGACGGCAATACTGGAAATGGAACGGTCCTGCCATTCCAGGGTTAGGCGATTACTCGCGCTGGATAAGGGTACACCATTGGCACCGAGGTTGAGCGTCATATGATAGTGGGTAAGCCGATCCAGGCTGGAAGATACATCCAGCGTGCGTGATTTGTCCTGCAGCGTTACTTTGATCGGCGTGGTATCAAAATCGTAACCGAAAAATTCCAGCTTATTGCGGCGGCTTGCATCCAATGCCATATCCACGGCTGCAGGAGTTACGTGACACAATGCCGGTTCAACCGGAGGCACCGACTGATGTAGCAGGCGAGCACGAATTCTTACCAGCGCCTGACGCACGCGGGCGCCGATGAAATCCGCATTACAGCGTAACTCTGTGCCGGTAGCGGCAACGCTGCGATTGAGCAGATCGGATACTTCATTACGTATGGTTGACTGGGCATCGGTAGTCAATTGTTGGGTAGTATCCTGCAATATCGTTTGCCAGGATGCGGAATTACGATCCAAGGCATCAATGGCTCCATCCAATGTGGCCACAGTATCGCCGGCAATGTCGCTCACTTTGTCGGTTGCTTTGTCGATTTTATCGCCAATGCTGCAACCTGACATCATGATCGGCATGAATACTGCCAGCCATATTAACGACTTGCAGGTGCCGACGCGTGTCTGAAAAAGGTGTGACAGGGGGATAGTGATTGCTTTCATGCTGTTGATCTCCTTATGGATTGTAGGAAAAACGCGCATTCCTGTGGCAATGTACAGAAAATAAAAGATATTTTTCTAAAGTTGAATATAGATAAAGTCTGATGTTTAGTCAAACATGTTGCTGCTGGAGTTTTGAATGGATGGAAATCCAGTGTTTCTTGCTGAGCGCAAAATGTTTACTGGAGTCTGATTTGAACTCGTGATTCCCCGTGGTCTTGCCACGGGGTTGCTTGCTGTCTGCCGAAATGGCTGTTTAAGCCGCTACGCGGGATGCGCGTTTGCGTTCGTGTTCCAGCAAATAACGTTTGCGGATACGGATTGTTTTTGGGGTAATTTCCACCAGTTCGTCATCCGCGATGAATTCAATCGCGGATTCCAGCGTGAGCTGAATCGGTGGAACCAATGTAACGGCTTCGTCGGTTCCAGATGCACGGATATTGGTTAGTTGCTTACCTTTGATTGGATTCACTACCAGATCATTGTCACGGCTGTGGATACCGATCACCATGCCTTCATACAGACGATCACCAGGACTCACAAACATGCGGCCACGATCCTGTAATTTCCACAATGCATATGCAACCGCTTCGCCTTTTTCGGCGGAAATCAGCACGCCGTTTCTGCGCGGCGGAATTTCCGGACGCATTGGTGCAAATTCATCAAACACATGACTCATCAAGCCGGTGCCGCGTGTCATGGTCATGAATTCCGATTGAAAGCCGATCAAGCCGCGCGCAGGGATGCGATAATCCAGTCGCACGCGCCCTTTTGAGTCCGATACCATGTCCAGCAAATCACCACGGCGTGCGCCTAATGCTTCCATGACAGCACCTTGGTTGGCTTCTTCAACATCGACGGTCAGCATTTCAAGCGGTTCGCATTTAACACCGTCGATTTCACGGATCACGACATGCGGGCGCGAAACAGCAAGCTCATAGCCTTCCCGGCGCATATTTTCCAGCAAAATGGTCAGATGCAGTTCGCCGCGTCCGGAGATTAAAAATGAATCGGTTTCATTGGTTTCTTCCAGTCGCATCGCGACGTTGATTAACAACTCTTTTTCCAGACGCTCACGTAATTGACGACTGGTAACGAATTTACCTTCCTGACCGGCAAAAGGTGAGGTATTGACCTGGAATGTCATGGTTAAAGTCGGTTCGTCCACCGCCAGGATAGGCAATGCTTCCGGTTTGTCGATATCAGCCAGCGTGGTGCCGATGCTCAGCTCTTCCACGCCATTAATCAGTACGATATCGCCCGCCATGGCTTCTTTCATCTGAATACGTTCCAGACCTTGGAAACCAAGGACTTGGTTGATTTTTGCTTTTTTAGGCGTATTGTCGCCGGTCAATACCATGACTTCCTGCCCGGGTTTTAATTTACCGCGACGGATGCGTCCAATGCCGATGCGACCGACAAAACTGGAATAGTCCAGTGCACTGATTTGCAATTGTAAGGGTTCATCGGGATTGCCTACAGGGGCGGGAACATGTTTGACGATGGTGTCAAACAGCGGGCGCATGTCCGTACTGGGATTTTTCGTATCCAAGGTAGCAAAACCATTCAATGCCGAGGCATAGACGACTGGAAAATCCAGTTGTTCATCGTTAGCCCCAAGTTTATCAAACAAATCAAATGTTTGATCGACCACCCATTCGGCACGAGCGCCGGGCCGGTCAATTTTATTGATCACGACGATCGGACGCAAACCCAGCGCCAGTGCTTTTTTGGTAACAAAACGGGTTTGCGGCATAGGGCCTTCAACCGCATCAACCAGCAGCAATACGCCGTCGACCATCGACAAAACACGTTCGACTTCACCGCCAAAATCAGCATGACCTGGGGTATCAACGATATTGATGTGGATGCCTTCGTAATCAATGGCGCAATTTTTGGCTAAAATGGTAATGCCACGCTCGCGCTCAATATCGTTGGAATCCATCACACGCTCGGAAATTTGTTGGTGTGAAGCAAACGTGCCGGCTTGATGCAAAAGTTTGTCAACCATGGTAGTTTTACCATGGTCAACGTGAGCGATGATGGCGATATTGCGGATTGGGCGAGACATAAGATAATTCCTCAAAAAATAAGCTGTTAGTTGCGGCGGCGGGGGCAACATTATAGCAGTTGATTGTTAATATGGCTAATTTATGTCTTGACTTAAATTTTTTTGTAAGTGATAACAAGTAAAAAAGGATTCAGACAGATGCCTTCATTGATCCGTTACTTATCGCAAAGTTCATTGCAGGATTTGCAACTGACAACGCAAGACATCGTTGCCAGTATTGAGCACCTGATCCTTGGCCGAAGCCAGCAGCAAGTCTGGAATGCGCCCAAGGCGGTGATCAGTCCACCGGATGGCCGGTATATGATGGCCACACTAGCGGCTGCCAATGATCCACCGTTTCTTGCGGTCAAAGCCCTGGTGCTGAATCCAGATAACCCGCAACACGGACTGAGCAGCATCAATGCGCTAGTGACATTGCTGGATAGCCATAGCGGATTACCGCTCGCAATAATCGATGGCAATTGGGTGACCGCTGTGCGTACCGCCGGATTGAGTGCTGTGGCCGCGAAACGGCTCGCACGGACGGATGCATCCGTCGCCGCCTTTGTCGGTTGCGGCATGCAGGCACATAGCCACTTGCAGGCATTGGTCGAGCTATTTCCATTGAAACAGATTCGTGCCTTTGCGCGTGGGGCTGCGAGTCGCGATGCATTCTGTCGCAGCGCGGAAAAAATGGGCTTGTCGGCAATTACCAGCAAAACAGCGCAGGAAGCAGTCCAAGACGCGGATTTGGTCGTCACTTCCGTAACATTGTCACCACAACTGGTTGCATTTCTGAATGCACGCTGGTTGAAGTCCGGCGCTTTTGTCACGATGACGGATCTGGCGGCGCCATGGTTGGCTGAAAGTATGTCGGCGTTCGATCGAATTATTGTCGATGATCTGGAACAGGAAGCCAGCATGCCAAACCCATTGGTTGATCCAGCACTAGTTTGCGGCGATTTAACCGGTTTAGTGACTGGAAAGGTGGCTGGTCGCTGCACAGATGACGAGCGCACTGCTTTTGTATTTCGGGGCTTGGCGTTGGGGGATTTGGCTGTCGCTGGGTTGGCTTATCAGCGTGCCTGTGAATGTTCACGAGGCACGCTGATTGATGATTAAGGAAAAATGCGCTGATTGGTTAGTCAATGTATTGCTGAAGATACTTTAGAATTCTTCCCACTCATCACTGCTGCCACCGGCTGCAACCTTGCGAGGTTGAATTGCTACCGATGATGCCGATGCTGCTTTTGCCTTTTTTGTGGCGGATCCGCGATTTGGCAGCTTGGCAACCGTTGACCGATTACTTCTTTTTATTGGTGTAGATGTATGGCCGCTGTCGCTTGACAGTTTAAATGCGCTAACGGCTTTTGTTAATACTTGTGCCTGTTCCTTCATGGATTCAGTCGCTGCTGCGGCTTCTTCCACTAACGCCGCATTCTGCTGGGTCACTTCATCCATCTGTGTTATCGCTTGATTGACTTGTTCAATGCCGGAGCTTTGTTCATGCGATGCAGCGGAGATTTCATTCATGATGTCCGTTACGCGTTTGACAGCGTTGACGATTTCATCCATGGTTGCGCCTGCTTCATCCACTAGGCGGGTACCGTCTTCCACTTTAGTTACCGAATCGCTGATCAGTTCCTTGATCTCTTTGGCTGCCGTTGCAGAACGTTGCGCCAGTGTGCGCACTTCGGTCGCCACCACAGCAAAACCGCGCCCTTGTTCACCAGCCCGCGCTGCTTCTACTGCTGCGTTTAGCGCCAGGATATTGGTTTGGAAAGCAATACCATCAATCACACTGATGATGTCAACAATCTTTTTAGAGCTGTCGTTGATTGAGCTCATCGTTTGAACGACTTGATTGACCACCGCACCGCCTTTCATTGCGATTTCGGATGCGCCAGCGGCAAGTTGATTCGCTTGGCGGGCATTGTCTGCATTTTGTTTCACGGTGGATGTCAGTTCTTCCATCGAAGATGCGGTTTCTTCCAGACTGGAAGCCTGTTCTTCAGTGCGTTGGCTCAAATCTGTGGTGCCATGCGCAATCTCTTCCGAGGCTGTGTCAATTGAGTTGGTGCTACTCCTTACTTCGCTAACGATCTTAACCAGGTTGTCCTGCATTTCCTTCATTGCGCATAGTATGCTATCCGGGTATTTTGTGTTAGCCGAGATATTGCTGGATAAATCGCCATGAGCAATTTTTTGCATGATTTCAGACACATATTTCGGTTCACCGCCCAATTGTGCCATTAGGCTGCGCGTCACCGTTAACGCTAAGGCAAGTCCAATGATGACAGCAATCGCCAGTGTTGCCATGACAGAAGTTTGCGATGATGCAAATATTTGATCGGAATGCTTGCTGGCTGCCGCGCCGCCTTCTACATTAAGGTCGACTAATTTTAGCAATTGCATCGACATGTCATTGAAAAGTCGTTCAGACTCACCAGTCATCAATGTGCCTGCTTCTCCAGTTTTGTGCGCGCGAGACAGATTGAGCAGTTTTCGATGTTCTGCAAGATAGAGATTCCATTTTTGCATGAAATCCTCATACAAACTTTGTTCTTTGGGAGAACTGATGAGATCTTTATATATCTTGAGGTTTTTATCTATGGTCATTGAAAGACCGGCAATAATATCTTTCTCATATTTTTCCATAACCTTGTCATCAGTTGAAAAAACATGATTTATTTCACCAATACGAAAGTCGGAGGTATTCGTATTTATTTCTGAAATAATTTTTACTGACGGCAGCCAGTTGGAGGTTATTTCAGTCGTTGCTTCGTTCATGCGATTCATCTGAAATAGAGCAAAAACAATCAAACAAATCGTGATGCCCGATAGTACCGTAAACGAACCAATCAGTTTGGTGCCTATTTTCATATCATTCAAAATGCTCATTTCTTTCTCTCAAAAAGGGTGAGTTTCTTTGCAAATCCATAACAAGAATTATTGCAATAATTCATTGATTTTAATGGTATTTGATAGCTTATGGAACGTGAGAAACGATTTGCGGAAGAAACAAATTATTCTTTAGCAGGTATCTTAATCAAATCCGAGATGAAATAACGGTGGAATAGCAATAGTAAAATACACTATTTGCTTGGCTTGGAAGAGTCTTAAATCTCTTAGAGGTATATTCCCCGCTGCTTGCGGCGGGGTTCTTCATTGGATTTGATAGGAAAGCTGAATTAGGTTTTTTAGAGAAAAGTGTATCGACTATTCCTTATCCACGCCCGACATCAGGAATTTTACCAATAAGGCAAAAATAAAAGGGACTGTACTCAGTGCGGTTACCATATAGTGTTCGGATGTGAACTGATCGCCTTCGTCCATGATGATGTAACCTAAAAATATTGTGACTGGGGTAATTATCGATAACACAATTACCAAATTAAATAATCCTTTCATTTGCGCAAGTCCTTTTTATAGATTGTTTTTTTACAGTATATGCTTATTGGCACGGTATTCCCAGTATGCCAAAGTTTGCTATTACATCTGTCCATTGAGCAGCTAAGCAAGATAGAATTAAGCGTTTTGTATCAGCGAACAACACTGATGGAACCCATTCTTATCATCACCAATCTCCCTGATAAAAAGGGCGCGGCTGCTTTGGCGGAAGTATTAATCGATCAACAATTGGCTGCGTGCATCAATATTCTGAATTCGTGCACTTCGGTTTACCGCTGGCAGGGAAAAATTGAATCGGCTGAAGAAATTCCTGTTTTAATTAAAACCCAGCGGCAACACTATGAACGGGTTGAACAGTTGATCAAGATGATGCATCCTTATGAACTTCCGGAAGTGATTATGGTTCCTATCATGGGCGGACTGCCAGCCTATTTGCAGTGGATAGCCGCTGAGACATCCCTATCTGACTAAATAACTACTGAATACTGATGCGATTAATCCAATTTTTTTTACTGATTTTATGTTTGGCGAGTGCCAATGTTTCTGCACAAGAAAACGGATCCTTCAGCTTGTTCCAAAAACTGCAGGGACTGGGCATCAATCTGGGTCAAAGTAACCCGCAAGAGCTTTTGCCACCCGATGAGGCGTTCAAGATCTCGGTGGAAGTGCGTGACGGCAATACGCTGATTGCCAAATTGACGCCAGCAAAGGATTATTATCTTTATCGCGATAAAATTGCTTTTGAACCGCAACAAGCCGGTACGGTGATTGAAAAAGTAACGTTGCCGCCGGGCAAAATGAAGGAAGACCAAACATTTGGTCAGACGGAAGTGTATTACAGTCCGATTCAGGCCATCATTGCGTTAAAGCGCGAAAATTCCGCAAGCGAGCAGCCACTGACATTGACCGCCACTTACCAAGGTTGTAATGAGCCGGTTGGCGTGTGTTATGCGCCGATACATAAAGCCATCGATTTGACATTACCGACGGTGAAAGCGGCTATTGGCGCGGTTGCTGAAGCGGTGAGCGGCAAAGCGACTGCGGCGGGGATTGATGCGACGGCTGAATTGTTTCAGATGCCTTCCAAAGCACCGGTTATCGAAACTGAAGCGTACAAAATTGATCAGATGTTTCAAACTGGTGATTTCTGGCTGATTTTAACTGGATTTTTCGGTATTGGTTTGCTGCTCTCATTTACGCCGTGCGTGTTTCCGATGTTCCCGATTTTGTCGGGAATTATTGCCAATCGCGGTAAGCATGTGACCAAAGGTCATGGATTTATCCTGGCATTGGCGTATGTGCTAGGCATGGCGATCACATATGCCATTGCGGGTGTGGCTGCCGGGCTGTCGGGTGCGATGTTGTCGGCGGCACTGCAAAATGCGTGGGTATTGGGGTCATTTGCGGTAATCTTTGTGTTGCTGTCCTTTTCCATGTTTGGTTTTTACGAATTGCAATTACCCGGTGTATTGCAAACCAAATTATCGGAGGAAGCCGGGCATCTGAAAGGCGGGCATTTAACCGGTGTATTTGGCATGGGGGCATTATCGGCATTGATTGTCGGTCCGTGCGTTGCTGCGCCATTGGCGGGTGCGTTGTTGTACATTAGCCAAACCCGTGACGTGATCTTGGGCGGTTCTGCATTGTTTGTCATGGCGCTAGGCATGGGTGTGCCATTGCTGTTGTTAGGCACATCAGCAGGTGCATTACTGCCGAAAGCCGGCGCATGGATGGAATCAATCAAGCGGTTTTTTGGCGTATTGTTGCTGGGAGTGGCGATTTGGCTGATTTCTCCCGTCATCAACGAAGTGGTTCATATGTTGTTGTGGGCGGCATTGTTGATCATCTCCGCCATCTATCTGCATGCCATTGATCCATTGTCGGAACGGGCTTCAGGGTTGCAGAAATTTCTCAAAGGTATCGGTGTCATTGCATTGCTGGTTGGTATTGCTTTGCTGATTGGTGTTTTGTCCGGCAGTCGCGATGTGTTGCAGCCGCTGTCAAAAATCGGTTTGGCCAGTGTCAATAACGCTAATAATGGGGAAGCAATTACTTCTACTTATGAATCACTACCTTTTCAGCGTGTGAAAACCATTGCAGAATTGGATGAAACGATTCGGCAATCCAAAGATAAATACATCATGGTTAAGTTTTATGCGGACTGGTGTGTTTCTTGTAAAGAAATGGAGCGCTTCACGCTTTCCGATGCCAAAGTACAGTCCCGTTTAAAGGATGTTGTTCTGCTGCAGATTGATGTGACCGAGGGTACTCCTGATGATGCGGCTTTACTCAAGCGTTTTAAACTGTTTGGACCTCCCGGGATACTATTTATTGATCGTCAGGGTGATGATGTCCCTGATATCAAGGTTATTGGTTTTCTCAACAAAAACGATTTTCTGACCGTGCTGAATGCGGTGTTGATTTAACAGGCTGTTGAGAAACGTTTTAGAGCTTGTTTTTAATACCGTAGCGGCAACGCAGATTGTTTTTAAACGCCTGTTAGTGAGAGAAAGCTAAGCAGAAAAATGAATCATCTTACTACTCGTCGTTTCATTTAAAGGAATCATGATGGCAAAATTGAGACAACTATTGATATATGTAGCCTTAGCTGCTTTAGCTATTACCACGGGCTTTATGGTGCGAGCACAACTCATGGGCGGTTCGCAGTCCGTCCTGCCAGGTGATGCAATTCAGCAGGGTGCAAAAGCAATTCTCGCTGCCAATTTGCCGGATATTCAAGGAGAAAGTCAGGCTGTTTCGCAGTGGCTGGGAAACGTGATGGTGGTGAATTTCTGGGCCACTTGGTGTACGCCCTGCCGCGAGGAAATCCCAGAGTTCATTGAAGCGCAGAAAAAATTTCGCGATCAAGGATTGGTGTTTGTGGGAATTGCGATTGATCAAACCGACAAAGTAAAAATGTTTAGTCAGGAACTAGGCATCAATTATCCGGTATTGGTCGGTAGTTTTAATACCTGGTCGCTGTTAGAGGCGGCGGGAAATCGCCAGTCTGCGCTACCCTATACGGTGGTTATCAATCGATCCGGGGAGATTGTTGAAACCTATCTGGGTCGCGTCAATCTGAAGAAACTGGAAAAGCTGGTGGTGCCGCTGCTGAAAGACACTCCACAAGCCCAGTCACCACAGCAGGCCAGTTGATGACGCATGCAAGGCATGGCCAGCAAACATTGTTTCCGTCAGCAATAATCATGTAATATTGTTCGCAGGAATGGAATGCTTTGTACGCTAGCTTACACACGAGCTACTCTATCCTTACAATACCCCGCATTCTGATTTTTGCCGAGTACTTACCGGAGAATTCAATAAAGCCGTAAATTTCAGATTGAGTATCGTATTGAAGGTAGTAAAGCAAGCACCTTTAATCTAAATGTAATGAGGGTATTTTTTCCGTTAATTATTTAGGAGACCCTTATCATGACGCAATTGAATAGCCGTTTCATCGTATTCTTTTTAATGACTCAAATGGTTTTTTTCTCGGGTTGCGCATCGACATCCGAATCTAGGTATCAGGGAAGCAGTGAACAATTCGATGATATTGTCATTACCGCTAAGGTTCATGAAGCAATTCTCGATGAGCGATCTTTGAGACCCTACGAGATTAATGTCAGTACTATCAAAGGCGTCGTAGAGCTAAGCGGTATCGTCAATACCCGGGATGAGATGGAAAGAGCGGTCGCTATTGCACGCAGTATCAAGGGCATAGGATTAGTCAAGAATGACATACGGCTGCTGCAGAGGGTCGGCGATCATTATTAATGGCTTAACTGCAAATTGGGCAGGGACTTTGTGCTCTGCTCAATTTACCAGCGAATACGACAAGTCTCCGAACAATTAATTAATCATATGCTGTTAGCCGACCTGGTGCTGATCATTCACTTCTTGTATGTATTGTTCGTGGTTGGAAGCCTGCCCGTCATCTGGCTAGGTGCGTGGCTTAAGCTGCCATTTGTCAGAAACCGCTGGTTTCGTTATGCGCACCTTGCCGCTATTTTATTTGTCGTGGTCGAGTCTTTTCTGGGGGTCGTGTGCCCGTTGACTGCATGGGAAAATTCATTACGCCAAGCCGAAATGGATGGAAGTTTTATTCAGCGCTGGATACACGAAATCATGTTTTACAACGTGCCCGAGAGCGTATTGACGATAATGTATGTGCTGTTTGCCGGTTTGGTTGCAGTGACTTTCAAATGGGTACCGCCCAAGGCTGGCGAGAATCGTCGTTCATTATCCTGAAACCAGCGGATTGTCATCTCTTTCTTCGGCGGCAGGTATCAGCATTTCTTCGATGGTCGGTTCAAATGTTTCTTCATCAAATGCAGTGTCGCCATCGATAACAGGTTGCCCTTGTGCTTTCAAGTTAAAGAAATCGTAACGAGTTGCGTCGGCCAGATGCGACAGCTGAATGTTTTGTATAGCCCGAAACATGGTTTCCAATCGACCGGGAAATTTTTTGTCCCACTGCTGCATCATTTCTTTGATGGCTTGACGTTGCAGGTTTTTTTGCGATCCGCACAGGTTGCACGGAATAATTGGAAAATCCGCAATTTCGGCGTAAGCCGCCAAATCTTTTTCCTTGCAATAAGCCAGCGGCCGGATGACGATGTGTTTACCGTCGTCGCTGACTAGTTTGGGTGGCATGGCTTTCAGTTTCCCGCCATAAAACATATTCAAAAACAGGGTTTCAAGAATATCATCGCGGTGATGACCCAGCGCTACCTTGGTGGCTCCCAACTCACTGGCAACCCGATATAACACGCCCCGGCGCAACCGAGAGCACAGGCTGCACGTGGTTTTTCCTTCCGCAATGACACGTTTCACGACACTGTAAGTATCTTGTTCAACGATACGAAAAGGCATGTCGATTTTCGTCAAGTATTCAGGGAGTACTTGTTCAGGAAAGCCGGGCTGTTTTTGGTCCAGATTAACCGCCACCAATTCGAATTCCAATGGCGCGTGAGCCTGTAAATTGCGCAGAATATCCAGCAATGCATAGCTGTCCTTGCCACCGGACAAGCACACCATGATCCGATCACCGGCCTCAATCATGTTGAAGTCGGCAACGGCTGTTCCTACTTGCCGCCGTAAGCGCTTATGTAGCTTATTGGTATTGTATTGCTCTTTTTTCTGCATGATTTCTATAAGCGGGTAGGAGAGAAAATATTCATTGTGTAAATAGTGAGCTATATGGATCTTGTGGCAGAATATTAGACAAATGAAGTGGAACAATTTAGCATGATCAGATTCTAATGAGCGGACAGATAAATGGGTTCGAGAGTAATTTTTCAGGATAATCCTATGAACTATCGAATTATACCATTGCTAGCCTTGTTCTTGTTTTCAACCAATAGCTACTCAAGTGCAGGCTATTCCAGCAGAGAAATTGATATTGGCAGGCCGGGTGATTCAGACAAGGTGTCGCACACCATCAAATTGACCCAAGTGGATAATATGTTTTTGCCTGCTGAGATTAAGGTCAGTGAAGGCGAGACAGTCCGGTTAATTATTAAAAATGGCGGTAATAATAAACATGAAATGTTGATGGGTTCGATGGCGGAACTGAAAAAGGCTGCTAACACGCGGCGCAGGTTTCCGGAAAAGGATCACGCTGAAATACATTTAATGCAGCTTGAGCCTGGCGAGCAAAAAGAGTTAATCTGGCAATTTACCAGTGCAGGGGTTATTGATTTTGCCTGTCCGCTGCCTGGCCATTTTAAGAAGATGCGTGGAACAATCACTGTGGAGAAGAAATGAAAATACGAATAAATAACCTATTAGTCGGATCAATCATGACGGTTAGTCTATTGAGTGTTGTCTCACAAGCAGCTGCCACCGCGACGGTTGATGTTTATAAAAGCCCAACCTGCGGATGCTGTGATAAATGGGTTGATCATATGCGCGATAACGGTTTTACCGTAAAAACGCATGATGTCGGCAACAAAGAAATAAGAAAAAAATCCGGAATTTCAAATACACTGGGTTCATGCCATACCGCTTTGGTCAATGGTTATGCCATCGAAGGACATGTACCGGCAGCAGATATCATACGGCTACTGAAAGAAAAGCCCAAAGCAGTCGGTTTAGCTGTGCCTGACATGCCACACGGAACACCGGGTATGGAGGGTGCTCGGAGCGATCCTTATAACGTGCTTCTGATTAAGGAACGCGATGAAGAGCGCAAGGATACGACGATATATAATAGCTATGATCCTTATGCCAAAAAGGCAGAGCCATCACAACCGGCGCCTGAATCTGAGAAGAATACCTCAGTTATGCGCCTGAAGTGATTGTGGTTTTTTCATGACGAAATATTGTGTTGTGCTGCTGGGCATCGCTGCGCTGATGCTGGGCTGTGGTGATTCTGCACCGCTTCGTGCCTTGTCGGGGCAACCTCAAATCAATAGCAAAACGGGTTTGGTAGAGCGAAATTTTGACGCAGCGCAAATTGAACGCGGTGAAGCGGTTTATGTTGCGAATTGCGTCGGTTGTCATGGACCGAATGGCGCAGGCACGCCAGATTGGCGAAAACCGAATGCGGATGGCAAATATCCGCCACCGCCACTGGATGGCACAGCGCATGCCTGGCATCATTCGACGGAAGTTTTAAAGAAAACCATACTTAAAGGTACTCCCCCTGAGATTGGATCGATGCCGGCGTGGGAAGGAAAATTGACTGAACAGCAGGTGGATGATGTGATTGTCTGGATAAAATCCTTATGGCCGGATGAAGTTTATGATATCTGGGCCAAGAATTTTGAGAATAACCAATAGCCTTTAAGATTCTCCAAATCAGCATCATCGATCCATTAACTTTTGTAATACCTCAGCAAAAACATTGAAAACCTATCTGGTGGGCGGTTCCGTTCGCGATGAATTACTGGGACTTCCCGTAAAAGATCATGATTATGTTGTTGTGGGCGCCTCGCCGGAAGACATGGCACGACTCGGTTATCGTCCGGTTGGTAAGGATTTTCCGGTTTTTCTACACCCTCAAACCCATGAACAGTACGCGTTAGCGCGTACAGAACGGAAAGTTTCCCGCGGCTATAAAGGATTTGAAGTATTTGCTTCGCCTCAAGTCACCTTGCAGGAAGATTTGGCGCGGCGTGACTTGACCATCAATTCGATTGCCAAAGACGAAGTAGGCAATATCATCGATCCGTTTAACGGTGTTGCGGATCTGGAGGCCGGCATCCTGCGTCATGTCAGTCCTGCATTTTCCGAAGATCCTGTGCGTATCTTGAGGGCGGCACGCTTTGCGGCACGTTTCAGTTTCCATATGGCACCGGAAACACTGATGCTGATGAATGACATGGTGCATAACGGCGAAGTCGATGCGCTGGTACCGGAGCGTGTTTGGCAAGAACTTGCCAGAGGATTGATGGAAAATAATCCATCAAGAATGTTCTATATTCTGCGCGAGTGTGGTGCGCTGGCTCGGATCATGCCTGAGGTCGATGCGCTGTTTGGCGTTCCGCAACCTGCACACGCACATCCTGAAATCGATACCGGCGTGCATGTTATGTTGGCCATTGATTACGCCGCAGCGAAAAGCTATTCGCTGCCTGCGCGTTTTGCAACGCTGACGCACGATTTAGGCAAAGGTACAACTCCTCCCGAAGAGTGGCCGCGCCACATCGGTCATGAAGCACGCAGTGTCCGGTTGACGCAGGATTTATGCGAGCGCATCAAAATTCCCAAAGACTGCCGCGATCTTGCGTTACTGGTTGCCCGCTATCACGGCGATGTGCATCGGGCTGGAGAACTGAAACCTTCCACCATGGCAAATATGCTGCAAGTGGTCGATGCTTATCGCAAACCACAAAGATTCGAAGAATTCTTGCAAGCCTGCGCCTGTGATTTTCATGGACGACCAGGCTATGCGGCCAAGCCGTATCCTCAAGCGGAGCGATTACAAAAAGCATTTGCCGCAGCTAAGCGCGTCGATGCGGGTGCAATTGCGGCTGAACTGAGCCGGAAGTTGGATGCAGCAGAATTACCCGGCGCGATCAATGCCAAAGTGTGTGAAGCACGTATCGCCAGAATAAAAGCTGAATTAACAGACTACTAACCAAGAGGAGTTGCATGGTATCGATTACTCTATTTCAGGATTTACCGGGGACCTCTGCGGTTGGACACCCGAAGTAATAACCTTGAGCAAGCTCGATGCCCAGGCTTTTTACCATATCCAATGTTGCCGCATCTTCAACGAATTCCGCCACGGCTATTTTGCCAAGTCCGCGAGCGACTTCTGCCATGGCTTTGACAAAAATCTGATTGTCCCGATTATTAGGGAGGTCACGAATGAATAATCCATCGATCTTGAGAATCTCGACGCCCAAGTATTTCAGATAACCAAAAGTTGAAAATCCGCTGCCAAAATCATCCAAGCAAACACGGCAACCGGTTTGATGAACGGCCTCGATAAAACGCTGGGCATCTTGGATATCGGATACCGCCGCTGTTTCAGTTAATTCGATAATGAGACGACCCGGATCTACATTCAGCTCATTCAGCAGGCTGCGGATATAGTGCGGAATAGCTGGATCATCAAATGTGCGTCCAGAAATATTAATCGCAACCGGCGGCATATCCGGATTTTGATGAAGTAATTCGATACTGCGCTTGATTACCCACCGATCGATGTTGACGATTTGCCCGTTTTTCTCCGCAATCGGTATGAATTGTCCCGGCATGATCAAATTATCCGGCTCATTCGGATTCTGCATCCTGACGAGTACTTCCAAATGAGACAAGGTGTTGCGCGCAGTTTCGTAGATGCCCTGGAAATGGATTTCAAAAAGATCCTGCTCCAGTGCCTGGGCGATTCGATTGTACCAAGTCATCCGGTGCATCATAATTTCGGAAGAGTCGCGCGCAGGATCGTAGATTGTCCAGGTGTTCTTGCCTTGATTCTTGGCTTGATACATAGCGGCATCGGCATGGGCAACCAAATCTTCTGCTGTTTCGCCATGCTGAGGAAAAATGGCGATGCCGACGCTGGTAGTCAAACGAATGTTCGTGCCACGGAAACGTAACGGGATAGCTGCAATAGATGCCACAATACGGGCAGGTAATATACTAATATCATCATGGGGTTGTATTAGACTCAAAATGGCGAACTCATCTCCCCCCAGCCGCGCAAATACTTCGATATGGCGAACAATAGTGGAAATTTCTCCGGCAGTACGGATCAATACCGTATCGCCGGCTTTGTGTCCAAACGTATCGTTGATGTATTTGAAATCATCCAAATCAAAGTAGAGCAGTGCAAATTGATGATGGCTACGTAGCGACGTTGCAATCATCAGATTGAGTTCTTCCTGAAAACGGTGGCGGTTATACAGTCCGGTCAATGGATCGTGTTCAGCGAGATGAAGGAGCTGCTGAGCGGTTTGGCGTTCCTGTGTAATATCTTCATAGATCCAGAGCCGCCCGATCACTCGGCCTTCGATGTCGTTGACGGGATAAGATAGCTGGGTCAGTATCCGTCCGTCATTCAATTCAAGCTCAAGCCGCTCACTAGTCTCATGTGTATCCAATGCGTTGAGCACGTGTTGGGAAGCGTGTGTCGGTTGCGTAAAATGCTTGGTAGAACGCTCGAGTACAGCTTTTGTCGGTTCGTTCAGTAGACTGTCATGCGTGCTGATACTCCACATGTGTAGAAATGCCGGATTGACATATTCTACCCGTTGCTGATTATCTTCGAATAAAATGCCAATACTCATGGCTGACAATAATGCACCCATACGACTTTGTTCCTGCTCCGCGAGTGTGCGCAGCTCGCGTTGATATTTCTCCGACATGCGTAATTCTTCTAAGGTTAAGCTTAATTCATTCTCGGTCTGTCTCTGATGTGTAATATCCAGCATAACACCTTGCAGCAACCTGGGTTTGCCGTCCGCGTCCTTCAGCCACGCTGCATCATCCCGAACCCAGGCAATGTCGCCATCTTTTTTATAGATACGGTATTCTGAGTAATAAGGCGCTCCAGTTATCAGACTGACTGACAAACTGGACATAATGCGCTGCCGATCATCAGGATGTATTTGATTAATCCAGAATTGTGGCTTATCAAGCCATTCTTCTACTGTAAAACCTAGTTGTGATTCGATTTGCGGACTCACATAAACTGTCTGGATATCCGCAGAATTGATGGCAATCGTGTAAGTGACTGCTGGGATTTGTTCGACCAGTGTTCGGTATTTCGATTCGATACTCACACGATCAGTAATATCACGCGCATACCCCACGATACCAATGATTTCGCTGCTGTTGCCATTCCGTAACGGCAACTTGATAGTATCGAACCAGCGTAATTGTCCATTTGCCAATGTTACTGGATCAGTAGAGTTATGTATTTTCTCACCGGCGAGTGCAGCGTTGTCATCCGCATGAAATCCTCGGATATTTTGCGCCACATCGCCATAACATAGATATTCTGCCCAGAAATCAGTGTCCGGCCTGCCCAGCATTGCAGCTGGCTTCAGTCCTTGGCTGTCTGCAAAGGCCTGGTTTACCAATACAAAACGGTGCTGCTCATCTTTTACAAAAATCCAGTCGGGAGTGGCATCGATTACGGTGCGCAATAGATTTTTAGCTTGACTGATTTCTGCTTCTGCTTGTTTGTGATCACTGATGTCCTCCACTGTACCAAGTGCTTCAACGAGCTTGCCGACATTATTGACTGTAATCTCGGCGCGTTCTCTGATCCACTTTATTTGTCCTCTCACATTGATGCGATGTTCGATGTCATAGGTTGCTCCTTTTAAAGCCGCTTGCCAGGCCAAGTTAACCCGCTCGCGATCCTCCGGAATGACGCACGCCAGAAAACTTTGATAGGTAAACGGCGTGTTGTCTTCAATACCAAAAATTTGAAAAGCTTCTTTAGACCAAGTCAGCTCATCGGTTTTTAAGTCAAAGTGCCAACTGCCAAGCTTGGCGAGCGCTTGCGCACGCAGCAGCGCTTCTCCGTTTTGTTGCAGGATAAGTTCCTTGGTTTTGCGATCACTGATGTCGGTGTGTGTACCCAACATTCGGGACGGCCGACCTTGATGATCCCATTCAATGACTTTACCTAAGGAAAGTATCCATTTCCATTCGCCCTGTTGAGTGAGCTGCCGGAATTCCACCTGATAGTTTTTGCGTAACCCGGTAATATAATCATTGTAAATCTGATAAACAGGATCACGATCTTCGGGATGCATGCGGTCAAGCCAACTGATATTGGTTTCTACAAAAGATTGTGGATCATAGCCCAGCATGAGTGCGTATTCGGGACTTACTATCACCTCTCCTGTCTGTATATTGAGATCAAAAAGGCCTTGGTTTGCCGCCGCCAGGGCCAAGCGTAGGCGGGATTCACTGTCACGCAAATTTTGCTCAATTTGACGTCGGTTGGCCTGGACACCGATCAACATGAAAGCAATCAAGGTTGTGGTTGCTACAAAAATGCACAAAATCAATTGATCGAGCTGGGGGTTTCCTTTGGCAAAAGGGCCAAAACCGTGCGCGGTTCCAATGACAGCAACCGAAACGATTGCCAAGACTGCGATAAAAGTTTCTAGCGAGCTAAGACGTAGACCTGCCCATATCAAGGGGGGAAGCACCATGAAAGCTAGCGATAACTTGAGCAGACCGGCTACCGGAGCGCCTCCGAATATTAACCACGCTAAAGAGATACAGCTCCCCATGACTAAAATAAACTCCAACCTGGCGAGCGAAAGCTGGAATATGGCGGTCATTTGGTGGGTTGTACAGAACAGCAGCAGCGGAGTAAAAACCAAAACGCCAACCGTGTCGCCCAGCCACCAACCTAGCCAAGCTTGAGTTGCTAGATCAGCTGGGAGGTTTCCACCTGTATGCAGCGCATAAATACCAATACTTGCGGTTAAAATCATGCTGCTTGGCCCGATCAGCAAGAAAGAGATCACATCGTATGCGCGTACGAAGCTGTTTTGAAATCCCATGGTTCGTTTGAGCAGCAAAGCACCTACTATCGGACCGATGGTATTACCGAAAGCGATTTCTATGGCAGCAAGCAGGCTAAGATCGCCGATAGTCAGGTTTATGGCAAATGCACCCAGAAATATACCGGGCCAGCACGATAGTCTCCACACTAAAAGTGCCGCTAAGGCGATACCGGAAGATGGCCAGAACAGAGTGATGTTGGAGTTTACGTAAGGTATGCTTAACCCAAGTTTTCCCCCCACAAAATAAGCTGCGGCTAACAATAAGATGCGTGTAATGAGAACGACCGGTAATTTTTCTAAGCGTTGTTTCATATAAAACCAAGGATTGCTGATCCCGTTAATTCTAGCACTGCATCAGAATCAGGTATGGAAAGCAATTGGAGTATTTTATTGTTTCCCTTACTTTTTTAATAAAATAACAACAGTCTATTGATGTCATTTGTTCTTCGATCCTTCGATCCTTCGGGACAGCCGGTTTTGTAGTTTTTTGCGTTCCCGGAAAGCGAAAAAGATCTACACGATCGTTTAACCCGTACATATGCGCTACTTCCCTGCCGCTACGGTATCAAAAACAGGCTCAGAATGCTTATTTTTTACGCATAAACTGCGCTTTCTCGCCCGTTTTTGCCGGGCATCGGTTGCTTCAAAAACGTTTCTCAACGAGCTGTTAATGAATAAGCATTAAAAAACAACATATATAACATATAAGAATAACATTCTAACTAAACAGTATTTTTGTTTATATAAAAACACTGCTACTGTTCGCTCCCGTTGATATTGTTTACCAACAAGGTGATGTAAATGAATACCGATGTAGAAGCAAAAATTGTTAAAGAGAACTCTAAACGGGTGTCTGTAGACGTTGCGCAGGAAATTCTGCGCGCTGTTGACGGTATTGAATATGGATCAGTCGAAATCGTCATACACGATGGCAAAGTTGTACAAATAGAGTGCCGGGAAAAAATTCGCATGAATCAAAACGGATCCTCCGGACGTAAGGCATCGAAAGCATAGCGTAATCTATTTTAGATTTGATGAATCAAGATCAACGGATCCATCTGGCAACATAACGCCCACCCATAACATAGGCGGTGAAATAGCAAAAAATATCAGTGGCTCAACCGGATTTCCGGAGGGTTTACTTAGGAGAGTGAAGTGAAGTTTCTTTGGTTTTTTTTACACATTGCGGCATTGAGCGGACTGACAGTCAGTTCCACTAAAGCATCATCCGATCATAAAACATCGGTGGATTTTCAAGCGATGCAACGGAATATCATGCAGGTTGCACAGCAGATGATCGCTGTTGACACTGGCAAGTCAATCGACAAATCGCTAGATCAGGCTAAACCGCAAGCGCCAGGACAATCATTGCCTGCCATTGTGCCGGAAGCAAAGGCGCCGGCAGTGAGCAATCAAGGGACCAGTTATCATCGCCGCTCCAACAGTTATGCCACCAACCCGGACTCCGATCCGCCACGGTATGTGCGCCGGTTAAGTGATATCGGTGTCGAGGCATTTAAAGATGTTACCTGGTTGGATATCGGCTTTGAGCATCGTACGCGTTATGAGATGCGCCATGATGACATACGGCGCATTGAGGGTGGAACAGATAATCCCTTCTTTTTACGCAATCGTGCATGGATCGGGATACGGGATATCCTGGATCCATTCCGCTTCGGGGTCGAATTCCAGGATTCCAGAGTGTACAACAATAAGCATGCGATTACGGATCAGGAAAGGAATGAATATGATCTGCTCAACGCCTATGGTGAATTGTATTTCAAAAGAGGACTCGGTGTCGATGACCGGAATCAGGATCGTCCAATTCGATTCCGTGTAGGCCGCATGGCGTACGAAGCGACGGATCGGCGTTTTGTCGCGCGCAATGAATGGCGCAATACCACCAATACATTTGAAGGATTTCGCCTGAATCTGGGTCGTGAAGCCAATGATTGGGAACTCGATCTGTTCGGCATGCAGCCGGTCAGGCGCCTGCAAACCAGATTTGATGAGGCTAACGACAATCTGTGGTTCTTTGGTGCGATCGGCTCGTGGCGCAAATGGTCTGACGTCGTCACCATACAACCTTATTACATGGGCCAGAAGCAGCAAGGTGATCCAAATGGATTTACCAACACCAATAAGTTGGATCGGGAGATTCATATGCCAGGGTTCCGCGCTTACGGCAAAGTCAGTAATTATTTTGATTTTGACGTCAGCTACAACCATCAGCTCGGTTATAGCGGACCTTTGCGGCAGGATGCGCAAGGCTATACCATCGAAGTAGGACGGAATTTTGACTACGCCTGGAAACCCAGGATCGGCCTTTTCTACGGTTACGCCAGCGGTGACAAGGATCCTAATGACGGCGTCGACAATCGCTTTGATCGCTTCTTTGGATTCGCACGGCCTTGGTCAGCGGATCACTATGTGGTTTACGAGAACTTGAAAGCGCCGAAAATCAGGTTTGAACTCAGCCCAACCCAGAAACTGGGATTTGAACTCGGCTATGGTGCGTATTTCCTGGCCAGCAGCACCGACCGCATGTTCGATATTCTCGACGGTAACATCAGTAATACCGTCAAGGATCCCGGATTCAACCGCGACCGGACCGGGCAAAGTGGTGATTTCGGTGGCCACGCATTTGAAGGACGCATACGCTATCAGGTTACCTCAAGAATCAGCACTACTTTAGGCTATACCCATTTTACCGCGGGTGAATTCGTAAAAAACCGCATTGCAGCGAATTCCTGCGCTACCCGTCACTCGCACCCTTGCGTCGATCAACGTTCAGGCGATACTGACTTTCTATACTTTGAAGTACTCATCAGTCTCTTATAAAGCATCTTAAATTTCTATTATTTCTATTGGAGGAAAAATCATGAACATTAAAACATGGCTGACAACAAGTTTTCTGACTGCAAGTCTCGTGATCAGTGGCAGCGTATTGGCGCAAAAAACATTACTCAATGTTTCCTACGATCCAACGCGGGAGTTATATCAGGAATTTAATACGGCTTTTGCCAAGTATTGGCAGGAAAAATCCAAAGAAACCGTCACCGTCAAGCAATCGCATGGCGGTTCCGGTAAGCAGGCACGTTCCGTCATTGATGGTTTGGAAGCCGATGTTGTAACGTTAGCTTTGGCCAACGATATCAATGCCATTGCAGAGAAAGCCAAATTACTCCCAGAAGATTGGCAGAAGCGACTGGCACTCAACAGTACGCCGTATACCTCGACGATCATTTTCCTGGTGCGCAAAGGCAATCCCAAAGGTATTAAAGATTGGGACGATTTGGCGCGTTCCGGGGTGTCCGTGATTACACCGAATCCGAAAACCTCCGGCGGTGCTCAATGGAATTATCTAGCGGCATGGGAGTTCGGCAAGCAGCGTTATGGTGAAGACAAGGCGCAAGGGTTTGTCAGAGATCTCTACAAAAATGTACCTGTTCTCGATTCCGGCGCACGCGGTTCAACCACAACATTTGTAGAGCGTGGCGTGGGCGATGTGTTGATCTCCTGGGAGAACGAAGCCTTTCTAGCCATCAAGGAATATGGCGCGGATAAATTTGAAATCATCATACCGTCACTGAGTATTCTTGCAGAGCCACCGGTCGCGGTCGTCGATAAAGTGGTCGACAAAAGAGGCACACGCCAGGTTGCTGAAGCCTATCTTCAGTACTTGTATTCCGAAGCAGGGCAGGAGATTGCTGCCAAGCATTTTTATCGCCCTACTGATGCGAAAGTTGCTGAAAAATATGCCAGCAAGTTTCCACAGGTCGAGTTATTCAAAATCGGTGATGCTTTTGGTGGTTGGAAGAATGCGCACAAAATCCACTTCGCGGATGGTGGCACATTTGATCAGATTTACCTGAAGCAATAAATGACACGGTGTAGCGCGCTACACCCTATAAAGGATTGAATATGACTGTTCTAATTGTCGGTGGGGATTATGTGACATCGTTCAAGCATCTCATTTCTACTCAGCGCCATGCGCGTATTGAGCATTGGAGTGGTCGCAAGAAAGGATGGAACAAACGTTCATTTCCAAACGAAACACAGCTGGTTGTCGTTATTTGCGACTACGTCAATCATAGCCTGGCCAATGCAGTGAAGGAAAAAGCGAGTCGTAGCGGTATTCCGTTAGTGTATTGCCATCGCTCGGTCAATGAACTGAAGTGCAAGTTACGGAATATCGATCAAACAGATCAGGATTGTTGTTGTAAAAATTTTTGTGGAAGCAAGGATCAATTTCAGAGATTTCACTGATCGATCCGATCGGCAACAGCCAAGAACCAAGAGCAAGACAGCAAAGTGGTTTCAGAACAATTTGGCTTGCTGTCTGTGGCTAGTATCATAAATTTATGCAGGGATTATTCCATGAATGCATTAGCAAACAATACGTTTACTGTCAGGGATGAATTTGAGCTCATCCAATCAGCTACCGACTATTCTTTGAAGCGCGCTGACAATGGCTGGATCAGTGGACATTTTTATCATTGCGAGTTGACGAGCGTTTTTCAGCCCGTTTTTAGTATCGAGCAAGGCAAAACCATTGGCCATGCAGCGTATATCCGCTCCAAATCCAATAATGATGTTGCGCTTTGGCCGTGGCAGGTTTTCTCGTTGGCATCAAAAGATGATCAACTGGTTGATCTGGACCGCTTATGCCGGGCAATTCACGCACTGAATTATTATTTTAATAATATTTCCAAATCGGACAACTTGTTTGTCGAAGTTCATCCGCGTCTTCTGGAAAGTGTTAAAGACGATCACGGTCGTGCATTTGAAAATTTTCTCGATTTGATCGGTGTGAAAACGTCGCGAATAGTCATTGAGATCCCGGCCATCGTCAATCGCAACTGGAAACTGCTGCAGCATGTCATTACCAATTACCGTTCTCGCGGTTATCAAATCGCTGCGAATTACAGCGGTGATCGTAGTGATTGGATGGCGGAATTGGGGAGTTTGTACCCGAACATTGTGCGCATTGAAGCGGGCGATCTGATACGACATGAAACCATCACGCCACTGGTAGAAACCATACACGGCTTTGGCGCAAAGCTGTTGGTGCGGGACATTGAAACATCCGCGCAATTAGCGATTGCCGTACGAGCTAATGCAGACTATCTGCAAGGAAACTTACTCAGAGAACCGGCACATGCAGTTGAAGTGATTGATCGTTTACCTGTTTCTGGAGCAGTCAATCCATAAAAGAACAAATACAAGTATCACATTATGAATGTGTTTATATTTAATAAGACAAGGAGAATAGAATGACTGATATTCATCAGGCACATACTGCACTAGGCGACGTAGCGGCTCGAACGCTTGCCAATGCCACCAAGACAGTACCTATGATGGGAACCATCACGCCGCGTTGGCTGACCCACATGCTGCAATGGGTGCCGGTCGAGGCGGGTATTTACCGTGTCAATAAAGTGAAAGATCCTGATCAGGTTGAGGTGGATTGCTCTGCCAAGGATGAGCGCGAATTGCCCGCTACATTTGTGGATTACGAAGAATGGGGCAGGGAGTATGTATTGAACGCGGTGAATACGGTATTGGATGTGCATACCCGCGTTTCAGATCTTTACAGCAGTCCGCACAACCAGATTCGTGAACAGCTTCGTTTGACCATAGAAACCATAAAAGAACGCCAGGAAAGCGAGCTGATTAACAACAAAGAATATGGTTTGCTGAATAATATCGCTAAATCGATGAAAGTAAAGCCGCGTACAGGTGCCCCGACACCCGATGATCTCGATGAACTAATCGCGCGTGTCTGGAAAGAACCCGCTTTCTTTCTGGCACATCCGCTGGCGATTGCTGCATTTGGCCGCGAGTGCACACGCCGTGGTGTGCCTCCTCCAACCGCAACGCTGTTTGGCTCACAGTTCTTGACCTGGCGTGGAATTCCACTGATTTCTTGCGACAAACTCCGCGTCACAGGCGGCAAGACCAATGTTCTTTTATTACGCACCGGTGAAAGCCGTCAAGGTGTGGTCGGATTATATCAACCCGATTTACCGGGCCAACAGGGTATGGGCTTATCGGTACGCTTCATGGGCATCAATCACAAAGCGATTGCTTCCTATCTGGTCTCTCTCTATTGCTCGCTGGCAGTATTGACCGAAGATGCACTCGGCGTACTCGAAAATGTCGAGGTGGGTAAATATCATGAGTACAAGTAATCTCGATAATCTGACAGGTGAAGGCGTGAACTCGGCATCCGGTTACCTGCCGGATGTTGAGCTGTTGACGCGCATAGTCAACGAGATGTTCTCTGCTTCGCCGAATACGGTAACAGCCACTGATGTGTCATTTCCGGCGACAACTGAACCAAAACTCGATATTCCGACGTTTGCCGCGGATCATTTCGGTGCGAAAAATTCTTTTTCCGTTCCACCTTCAGTTATCCCGTTACCGTTTGAAGATGAATTACGTGCCCTATTTGTACCGGTGCAGAGCGCCGTACCCGTAGATGCTGGCACACTCACTCATCCAGCCCGGGGATCTTCATTCTATTTTCTTGATGAAATAACATCACCGGATCGCACCGGACAGGGAGTGGAGTTTGCTTCTGCGCATCCGCCTTTCGATGTTAATGCCATCAAGCGTGATTTCCCGATTCTAAAAGAACTTGTGAAAGGTCGTCCCTTGATCTGGTTGGATAATGCCGCCACAACGCAGAAGCCACAGGCCGTCATAAATCGCCTCAGCTACTTCTATCAACACGAGAACTCCAACATTCATCGTGCCGCCCATGAGTTGGCGGCACGTGCCACTGATGCTTATGAGGAATCGCGAGAAAAAGTACGCAGTTTTCTGAATGCGCCATCCGCTAACGAAATTATCTTTGTTCGTGGTACTACCGAAGGTATCAATCTGGTTGCTCAAAGCTGGGGACGGCAAAACATCGTTGAAGGAGACGAAATCGTTATCACCTGGCTGGAACATCACGCCAATATCGTGCCTTGGCAGCAATTGTGCACCGAAAAAGGAGCTCAATTGCGGGTGGCGCCGGTGGACGATAACGGGCAAATATTGCTGGAGGAATACCAGAAACTGCTCGGCTCGCGTACCAAGCTGGTTGCATTCTCGCAAGTATCGAATGCACTGGGCACCATTACACCGGCTCGTCAAATGATAGAAATGGCACATCGAGTCGGTGCGCGTGTCTTGGTGGATGGTGCGCAATCCGTTTCACATATGCGAGTTGATGTGCAACAACTCGATTGCGATTGGTTTGTTTTTTCCGGTCACAAGGTATTCGGTCCGACCGGAATCGGTGCGCTATTTGGCAAAGCTGAGTTGCTGGATGCCATGCCGCCTTGGCAAGGCGGTGGCAATATGATCCAGGATGTTACGTTCGAGAAAACCACTTACCATGGTGCGCCTGCCCGCTTTGAAGCCGGGACAGGCAATATTGCCGATGCCGTCGGCCTGGGTGCCGCGATTGATTATGTAGAGCGTATCGGCATTGATAACATCAGTCGCTATGAGCATCAATTGATGGCTTATGCGACGCGCGGCCTCAGCACAGTTCCTGGTTTGCGACTTATTGGTACTGCAGCGGAAAAAGCCGGGGTACTGTCTTTTACATTAAAGGGATTTACTTCCGAAGCAGTGGGTGAAGCATTGAATCGTGAAGGCATTGCGGTGCGTTCCGGTCACCACTGCGCACAGCCTATCTTGCGTCGCTTTGACGTGGAGGCCACAGTCCGTCCGTCACTGGCGCTATACAACACATGCGCGGATATTGACGCGCTAGTCACTGCATTACACCGTATCCAAGGTGGGCGCGGTAACTTTTGATATCCGGAGAAGAAAATATGCGTTCTACAAAAAACTGCCATCGGTTAATGAATCGAAGGTCATTGTATTTCGTGCGAATTAGTTTCCAGCCGTCGATTTGTGAATCTAAATCAATCATGGGAGTCCCTAATTGAATACTTTTAAGCAGCACAGTATCTTACCGGGATTCAATCTGGCGCTTGGGTTTACATTGCTGTATCTCAGCTTGATCGTATTGATCCCGCTGTCGGCAGCGTTTATTCGCACCGCTGAACTGACCTGGCCGGAATTTTGGTCGGTTGTCACCACACCACGCGTGGTGGCCTCGTACCGCTTGACGTTTGGTGCGTCATTTGCAGCTGCCGTCGTCAATGCAGTATTTGGTCTTTTGGTGGCCTGGGTGTTGGTACGTTACCACTTTCCCGGTAAGAAAATAGTCGATGCCTTGGTGGATCTTCCTTTTGCGCTGCCAACCGCCGTGGCCGGTATTGCGTTGACTGCGTTGTATGCGGGCAATGGTTGGATTGGTCAGCACCTTGAGCCGCTGGGTATCAAGGTTGCTTTTACACCACTGGGGATTTTTGTGGCGCTGACTTTTATCGGTCTGCCATTTGTGGTGCGCACAGTGCAACCAGTACTCGAGGATATTGAATCCGAGTTGGAAGAAGCGGCAGCAACGCTCGGCGCCAATCGCTGGCAAACCTTTACGCGAATAATCTTCCCGGCACTTTTCCCGGCATTGATGACCGGATTTGCACTTGCCTTTGCGCGAGCGATTGGCGAGTACGGATCGGTTATTTTCATTGCCGGAAACATGCCAATGATTTCTGAAATCACACCGCTGCTGATTATTACCAAGTTGGAACAGTATGACTACGCGGGTGCTACGGCATTATCGGTGGTGATGCTGGTGATTTCGTTTATTTTGCTACTAATTATCAACTTGCTGCAATGGTGGAGTCGGCGCCGCAGTATTGAGTCATGAGGTGATGACAATGACGACGATTACTTTTCCCTTGTCCCCGAGTGCTCAAAAAGAACATGCGACGCAGGAGCCTGCCTGGGTACGCTGGTCCTTGATTGGCGTGGCGCTTATTTTTTTAACCCTGTTTCTTTTTATTCCACTGATTTCGGTTTTTTATGAAGCATTCAAGAAAGGCAGCGATGTCTACTTTGCTGCGATTACCGATCCCGATGCGGTGTCAGCGATCCAACTGACACTGACGGTGGCGGCGATTGCGGTACCTCTGAATCTGGTGTTCGGCGTTGCTGCGGCATGGGCCATCGCCAAATTTGAATTTCGCGGCAAGAATCTGCTGATCACGCTGATCGATTTGCCTTTTTCAGTATCTCCCGTGGTTTCCGGGCTGATTTATGTGCTCGTCTTTGGTTTGCAAGGGTGGTTTGGCCCATGGCTGGCGGAGCACGATATGAAAATTATTTTTGCTGTACCTGGGATTGTGCTGGCGACCGTTTTCGTGACCGTGCCATTCATCGCGCGTGAGTTGATTCCACTGATGCAGGCGCAAGGCACCGAGGAAGAAGAAGCGGCCGTGGTGCTGGGTGCGAGTGGTTGGCAGACCTTCTATAAGGTGACGCTGCCCAATATCAAATGGGGTTTGTTGTATGGCGCTATCTTATGTAATGCGCGGGCAATGGGAGAGTTTGGCGCGGTATCGGTGGTGTCAGGGCATATTCGCGGCAGCACCAATACCATGCCGCTGCATGTCGAAATTCTTTATAACGAATACAACTTTGCAGCCGCTTTTGCCGTGGCTTCACTGCTGGCGTTGCTGGCACTGGTGACACTGGCGCTGAAGACACTGATTGAATTTCGTAATCAACAACATCAACAACCAAGAGGTCACGAATGAGTATCGAAGTCCTTAATTTATCCAAACAATTTGGTACTTTCACCGCGCTGCATGATGTGAACTTGCAAGTGCACTCTGGTGAGCTGCTGGCGTTGTTGGGTCCTTCGGGTTCCGGAAAAACCACGTTATTGCGTGTGATCGCCGGGCTTGAAACCGCTGATAGCGGGCAAGTGTTGTTTCATGGCGAAGACGCCACCGATCAACACGTACGCGAGCGTCAAGTCGGTTTTGTATTCCAGCACTACGCATTGTTTCGCAACATGACGATTTTCGAAAACGTGGCGTTTGGTTTACGCGTGCGCCCCAAGAAGTTCCGTCCTTCCAATGCGGAAATCCACGATCGCGTTATGAAGTTATTGCATCTGGTGCAACTGGATTGGTTGGCGGATCGCTACCCGCACCAACTCTCCGGCGGTCAGCGTCAGCGTATTGCACTGGCGCGAGCACTGGCGGTGGAACCGAAAGTATTGTTGCTGGATGAGCCTTTTGGTGCATTGGATGCCAAGGTGCGCAAGGAGTTGCGTTCCTGGTTGCGCAGATTGCATGACGACATGCATATCACCAGTGTGTTTGTGACGCATGATCAGGAAGAAGCCCTTGAAGTCGCCGATCGGGTGGTGGTCATGAATGAAGGACGTATTGAGCAAATCGGCACACCCGATGAGGTGTACGAACAACCGGCCAGTCCATTTGTGTATGAATTTCTCGGCAACGTCAATCTGTTTCATAGCCGGTTGCATCGCGGTCGTGCCTGGATCGGCGATATCGAAATGGATGCGCCGGAGCATGCTGAAGCCGAAGAACTGGCGGCAGTTGCCTACGTGCGCCCGCATGAAATCGAAGTGGAGCGTGCGCAAAATGGTGAAGCCGCACTGGCGGCGCGCGTCGTTCATGTACTTTCGGTGGGTCCGATTGTACGGCTGGAGCTGGTGCGTAACAATGACGAACAAAAAACCCCCATCCAAGTTGAAATCAGTAAGGAGCGTTTTCGTGAATTACAATTGGTAAAAGGCGATGAAGTATTTATCAAGCCACGCCGCCTGGATCTGTTCCCAAGCCATAAGAATGGAACGAATGATGTCGTGCAAACACGTTGAGGTGTTTTGCATGACGACTTCAAGGAAAATATGAGATTCGTTTCGATCTTTGAGCATGCTGCAAAGTTTTATGTCGCTTGATGAGCCAATTGCGCTTTGATAACGCACGCTTAAACTATGGAGTCACTATGCCTATACAACAAGTAATACCTTTACAACAATTAGTCGATTATTTTAACGATCGTTTTGAGCACGAACATCATTCCAGTTTTCGTCCATTTATTTTGGACAGGGGGGTGGTCAGTGGTATTTTTGGACCCATTCGGGTGAGTAGTGTTTTTTTGCCGGTACGGCAAGCGGATAATAACGAAAGACTTGTCGGCCATATCGCGCAGCTATCCGTTACACCCTATGACAGTAACTCGCATAGCGAGCAGACCGCAGAAATAGGTAATTTGATTACCGATACGGTTACGCAACCTGCCAATTTTCAATCGATTATCAGCCTGGATCGCCTATGCAGAACAGTGCATATGCTGAATTATCTAAATCATCCGCATAACGATGGCGTCGTTTTTCTGGATGTTGATCCAAGGCATATACTGAGTGTTCAGCAAGAACATGGTGCTTATTTTGAGAAAATTATTTTCAAATGCGGATTGACGACCAAGAATGTGGTCATTTCAACGGCAATCAATAGTTCTCATGCTTTAAATCACAAAGAGTTGCTGGATGGTTTATACAATTATCGCCGCCGCGGCTATCAAATCGCACTGAATATCGGCTCGTTATACACTGCAACCGGGCTTTGGGATTTGATTGTTAAGATGTCGGCGAATTATTTGCGTATCAATACGCCCAATATTGAAACCATCCGACATTCGAATGCCATCTGGCCAGCGGATCTAAAAAAATTGATAGAATTACAAAAATTGGCCGGCGGACAAACGATATTGCAGCAAATCGAACAGAGAGAACAAGTGGACATCGTTGCATCTGCGGGATTTGATTGGGTGCAAGGTAATTATTACGAAAAACTGATCACAGACGTCGTGTGAGATACTTTTGAAAACATAAGATAAATACGGTTGTTAGTGCTGATCAGGACCTTGCGACAGCAGTTCCGCCACGCCATTGGAAAGGATAAAGACGCGATCCGCCGCGTTGATGACCGCCGGTTGGTGAGAAACAGCAATAATTGTCAAATTCTGAGCGAGTTTCTGCAACGTTTCGCAGATGGTTTGCTCGCTTTCCGGGTCCAGTGCGCTGGTGGGTTCGTCCAGAATCAGGAATGACGGGCTGTGTGCCAGAGCACGTGCGATAGCGATACGTTGGCGCTGTCCGCCGGAAAGTAGTCCACCGCGTTCACCCACAACGGTTTGCAGCCCTTCCGGCAAGATACTGACGAAATCCCACGCGCCGGCTTGGCGCAGTGCCCGTTCTGCATCAGCAGCAGTCAATGCGGGTTCCCCGACCAAGATGTTGCTCATCACGGTGTCGTGCAGCAGCACAGTGTCTTGCGAAACATAACCAATCATGTGGCGCCACTGACGCAGATTGATGTCGTGTAAGGATATGCCGTCGATCTGCACTTCGCCGGACTTTGGTTCAGTCAGTCCGCACAGTAAATCCAGCAAAGTGCTTTTACCGACGCCGGATGATCCCATGACTGCGGTGAATGTGTTGATCGGTATTTCGATGTTCAGGTTCTTGAAAATGACTTTCTGATCATAATCAAATTTAACGTGTTGCAAGGTGATGCCTTTTTGCAGCGTGGGTTGCAGCGTTCCGGTTGCTCTCTCCGCTGCGGCACGCGCATCATCGGCCGCCTTGCGTAAAGCCCAGTAAGCGCTTTCTTGTGCGGCAAGTTGCTGGTGTCGGCGCTGTGTTTTATTCAGTAACCCCAGAATGCGCGTAAGCAAGAAAACCATCAGCATGACTTCCGGCAGGGATAATTCCCAAACTACCAGCGCAAGGTACAAACCGCTGGCTGTCAGCGCGGCGAGAATGGGTTCCTGTAATGCGGTCAATGCCGCTCTGTTCATGACTTCCCGGCGCGTGGCTTTTTCCAGGTGCTGTGTTTGTTCATGCAGAATGGCATCGGCAACGTTATCGCGTGCCATCGCTTTCAGTGATTTGACCGAACTCAGTACATCGGATAAATAAGTCAATAAATCGCGCAGCAAATGAGTTTGTTTGGTGCCTGCACGGCGAGTGGCGCTGACTAAACGATTCAATACAAGCAATAAGAATAAGCCGATGACTAATGAGGCCAGCGTCGCTTCCCATGAAATGAATAATGCCACGATGGAATACACCAGCACTTGAATGGCAAGCGCCAGTACATTTACGCTGTGCTCGAAACCATTGGCCGCGCGATAGGCTTCCGTCGCAACCGAGTTGGCCAGGGAACCGGCGGGTTGTCGTAAATAATATTGCCAGCGACTGGCCAGCAACGCTTCAATGAGATCCAGGCGCAATGCTGTCGCGACATGTGCGACGGTGTAACCCACTTGGCGGTTGGCCAGGAGCAGCACCAACCCTTTGAAGAACATACCGCCGACGATAATCAGCAGGATTGTGTCCAGCGTGGGCTCAATACCGATATCTTGCAGCGCTTTCTCCATGAATTTGCCGATACCGGAATCATTTGCTCCACCGGATTCGCCCACAGCGATCGATAATAAAGGCAGTAACGCAGTTAAACTCAATCCTTCGGCGATGCCGGCGATGAGCAATGCAATCAGAACGAATGCACTGCGCCGGGGAAAGACCATAATGTACGTAAATAAAGTACGCATAGGCGAGTTAGAAAAACTGATCAGTCATCAGTGTGTTGTTGATGAAAATAAATTCGAGTTCATGATGCAGGTTGCCCGGATTATTTAGGCAATCGTTACGGCTTCAGATAGATAAACATCCTGGATAGCATTCAGCAGCTTGACACCTTCCGCAAATGGTTTTTGGAATGCCTTGCGTCCAGAAATGAGTCCCATGCCGCCTGCGCGCTTGTTAATGACCGCAGTCCGGATTGCCTGGTGCAGATCATCACTGCCTGACTCACCACCCGAATTAATCATTCCAATTCGTCCCATATAACAATTAGCGACCTGATAACGCACCAGATCGATCGGATGATCGGTGGTCAATTCGCTGTATACCTTGGGATGCGTTTTGCCGAATTTAATGGCGTTATAACCGCCATTGTTGGTAGCCATTTTTTGCTTGACGATATCGGCGCCGATAGTGACTGCCAAGTGATTGGCCTGACCGGTCAGATCAGCGCTTACGTGGTAATCTTGCTCTGCGGTTTTGAATGCGTTATTGCGTGTATAAGCCCACAATATGGTCACCATACCCAGACTATGCGCATGTTCGAATGCCTGAGAAACTTCCAGAATTTGTCGACGCGATTCTTCAGAACCGAAAAAGACCGTCGCACCGACTGCGCAGGCGCCCATATCAAAAGCCTGATTGACGCTGGCAAAAAGCGTTTGGTCGAATTTATTGGGATAGGTGAGCAATTCATTATGATTAATTTTAAGAATCATCGGGATTTTATGTGCATAGCGCCGCGCCACGATGGCGAGCACACCCAGTGTGGACGCCACACCATTGCAACCGCCTGCAATCGCGAGCTCAACAATGTGTCGCGGATCGAAAAACATTGGGTTGGGCGCAAACGATGCGCCTGCGGAATGCTCAACGCCTTGATCGACAGGCAATAGTGATAAATAGCCTGTGCCAGCCAAGCGCCCATGGTTATACAGCATCTGTAAATTGCGTAATACGCTGGGTTTGCGGTCGCTCAAGGCCATCACGCGATCGACAAAATCAGTTCCAGGTACTTGCAAGCTGCTCTTGGGTATGGTGTTGCAGACATGATCGAGTAGAAAGTCGCTTTCATTGCCTAGTATGGTCGTAATGTTCATCATTGTTATCCTTTTTGGGATTGTCGTAACATTTTTATTTGATGCGTTGAATTTCCATCAGCGCTACAAATATCATTTTGATGATTTTATATTCACGGTACATTCGTAATATCACATAACACACCGTCAATCAGTTGCTTGACCTGTTGCGCGCGATTAGCCAGGCGCGCATCGTGCGTTACGATGATCAGGCTGGCGTTGACTTTGTGATTCAACTCCAGCATTAAATCAAATACCGCCTCAGCGGTGTGGCGATCAAGATTTCCTGTGGGTTCATCAGCCAGAATGCACGCGGGTTGTGTTACCAAGGCACGAGCAACGGCAGCGCGTTGGCGTTCACCGCCGGATAATTCACCGGGGGTATGCGTCAGGCGGTGGCTCAAACCCACTTGCTTCAAGATATCAGCCGCACGGTCATACGCTTCCTGGTTCGGCAAACGTCGGATCAGCAGCGGCATGGCGACATTTTCCAGCGCGCTGAATTCCGGTAACAAATGGTGAAATTGGTAAATGAATCCCAGAGAACCATTGCGTAACCGGCACCGTGCTTCTTCATTGATATTCGCGATATCCTGCCCGAGAATCTCAATGCTCCCGCTCGTCGGTGCATCCAATCCTCCGAGTACATGCAGCAGCGTACTTTTGCCCGAGCCGGATGCGCCGACGATTGATACCATTTCACCTTTGTTCAGCGTTAAATTTACACCCTTTAATACCGGCACCGCTACATCGCCCTGAGAAAATTGCTTGAACAGATTTCGGCAGGAAATAACAACATCATTCATAGCGCAGCGCCTCCGCCGGATTCACCTTGGATGCCCGATAACTGGGATAAATCGTTGCTAATAAAGTCAGAATAAACGAGGTGACAGCAACCGTTGTGATATCCGTCATTTGTGGATCCGTAGGTATCTTGCTGATGTAATACACTTCGCGCGACAAAAACTGCACATTGAACAAACTTTCAATAAAGGCAACCACTTCACCGACATTGTAGGCTAACAGCATACCACCCACGACGCCGAGAACCGTACCGAAGACGCCAATGAATGTGCCCTGCACAATGAATATCTTCATGATACTGCGCGGACTGGCACCCAGCGTACGTAGAATCGCAATATCCGCTTGCTTGTCAGTCACCGCCATCACTAAGGTGGACACAATGTTGAATGCCGCAACCGCGATAATCAATGCCAGAATCAGTGACAGCATGCGTTTCTCGATCTGGATGGCACGAAAATAATTGGCATGCTGTTTGGTCCAATCACTGATATAACTGTCGATCGTCAACAGTGCGGGTAACTCTTGCACCACCTGAGGTGCCTGAAATAAATCCTTGAGCTTCAAGCGTACACCGGATACATCATCATTTTCCATGCGATATAGCTTTTGTGCATCGAACATATGAATCAGTACTAGGCCAGAGTCATATTCAAAATGTCCCACTTCAAAGATGCCTACCACAGTGAACTGCTTCAGTCGCGGCAATATACCTGCGGGCGTAACTTGTCCTTGCGGTGAGATCAACACAATCTTGTCACCGAGGAAAGTACCCATGGTGCGTGCTAATTCCATGCCGATGACGATACCGAATTCGCCCGGCACCAGGTGATCCAGTTCACCACTCACCATGGTTTTTGTAAAATCGGCTACCTTATCTTCCATTGTTGGTAAAATGCCACGCACAACAACACCTTGCACCACCTGATTGTGCGACAGCATGCCCTGCGCGTTGACATAAGGCGCAGCAGCTTCCACGGCCGGATGCTTGGCTGCTTCTTCTGCAGTTTGCTGCCAGTGGCGCAGATTGCCATGCAGACTACCGATCTGAACATGCGAAGCGACGCCTAGAATGCGGGTACGCACTTCTTTCTGAAAACCGTTCATAACCGACATGACAGTAATTAACGCGGTCATCCCTAATGTAATCCCCATCAAGGAGATTAATGAAATAAATGAGATGAAATGATTGCGTTTTTTGGCACGCGTGTAGCGCAAACCGATGAAAAGCTCATATGGAGACACGAATTTATACACCCGTAATAAATTTATCCCCGAAGTTTGCCACAATTAGAAGAGGCTTAACAAATAAACGATGATCAGGGAGATGTAAAAGTAAAATTTCTTCAAAAACTACCCGGTGCTTTATTAGTTATTTTAGTGAGCTTCACATGTCAAGCATGCAACGCGGAAGGCTGCTGATTATTAAACCCGGATTTGCCATTGAGCGAGGTCCGCAATATGGATCGAATCAGCATTTTTGGTATCGGCTGGCTCGCAAACGTTTTTCAACGACCTGATAGTGCTAACCACCACGCTATCCTGGTAATTCTTCTTAAGCTGTATCTTATTCCTTAAATTCAGGAAATAACAGCCGATATTGGTATGACAATAATGAAAATAATACTAGAGAGATTGAATTTGATCATTATGGTGCCGTAAATAATTTTCTGAATTTTATGCATCACTGATTGTTTCAATTCTGAATACAAACCGGGTTGTTCATTCATTTGCTGAAGATTGTTATTCTATTTCAGAAGAAGCTTTGATGTGCGAGTAAAAGTTAGAGTTGAATTTTATTTTCTTAACTGTGTGAGGCTTAAATGGATCCATGTGCGATAGTGACTGATGTTCGCTCAATTTTCTCCTTGCCTGATGTTGTGATTCGTATCAATGAATTAATTGATTCAGGAGAGGCAACCAATACTGAGTTGGAGCGAGTAATTTTAAATGATCCTGCATTGACAGCAAAATTGCTGAGATTTGCGAACAGCTCATATTTTGGTCTTTCAGGGAAGGTAGAAACTGTTTTAAGAGCCATTTCCATTATCGGACATAAAGAATTGCGGAATATGGTCATTGCATCGTCAGTCACCGCAACGTTTAAAGGTATTCCGTCTGATCTGGCAAATATGGATACTTTTTGGTATCACAGCGTTACTTGCGGTGTTACTGCCCGTTTATTAGCTTCCAGCGTTGATAGTAGGGAACGCTTTTTTATCGCTGGATTGTTGCATGGTGTCGGCAGATTGATACTTTTCAGTCAATTCCCGAAAGAATCCGCAAAAATATTAAGTTGTGCGAATCAAGGTGTGGATGCGGTAATTGATGCAGAGCGTAAGGTTTTTGGTTTTACACATGCTCAATTAGGTGCTGAGCTTTTGAGGCAATGGAGATTACCTCTCAATATTTGGAAAATGGTAGAACTTCAATTTGCTCCGATGAAAGATGAAGCACATAAATATGATGCCAGTACGCTTTGTGCAGCTGTCAATATTGCCAACTTTATTCAACCATGTATAAATCAAAAAATAAACTCCGAAAAAGCGATACCTGCACACGCGTTTGAGGCATGGAGTCTGCTCAGCTTATCACCGGAATTAATTGAGTCGATAATTACAGTGGCTAAGTTACAAATCATTGAATTGCTCAATATCGTGAGATGATCATTGCTTGCTGAGAGCGACTGATGTGTAGTAAAGCTTGTTGCGGGACGGCGTATAGCCTGTGCCAACATGCCCGCTTTACCACCTAGACAGAGTGATTATTGTGGCATTTATGCTGCATCAATCTTTTCGATTACCCCGATCCTGTTCTTTCCTGTCATCATTTCCGTGACCACGCTTACCTCGATGCTTGTCATTGCCACGTCCTTGGTTGTCACGATCATCGCGTCTGCCTTGATGATTTTCATGAGAATCCCGACGCGATTCACTGTATCGTTGCGAATGATTGCGTGAACCATCATCGCCATCGTGCCACCCCTTTGAATCATAACGATCGCCGGAGTAATTACTCTGACTGCGGTAATGCGGCATATAAACATCGTTGTACCAAGTCTCCTGGATAAAGTAGACCGGTTGGTTGCAGGCATGATAGCGATGGCAGTGCTTACTCCATTTCTTGGCGTGACCTGGCGGTACATAGAGGTAAATCGGCTGCTGCTGAATAGCGACAGCGGGCGGTATGGCCAGAACAGGGTTGGGATAAATCAATTGCGGTCGGGGATAATTATTGCCCAAATTAATCTGACCATAAAAACCGGGCTGACCAATATTGATTGAAATTCCCAGGTCACTGGCCAATACAGGTGTTGCAGCGATTGAAATCAATGCCGCCAGAAAAAAATATCTCATTGAATATTCCTGTTAGGTTAATAATGAACCCTCTTAAACGGCATAAATATATCGTTGCTGAAGCCATGCCGTACCGAGTTTGGCTTAATAAACTAAGGCTTTTAACCATTTCCAAACATGACCAATAGACCGCATGCTATAAATCCTGTGGGTAGTAGCATGCGCGTGTGATTGGTTACCGGGCGAGCTTCCAGCCAATTGAATAGCAGAATACCGGTAACGATACTGGCACCGATCGCCACAAACAGGCCGAATAGATGGATGGCTGGCTGGTGTGGTAAAAATTTAAAGAATGCAGCGTTGACGACCAGCAATATGGGAAAATGCACCAGAAATATGGAATAGGAAGCGCGTCCAACATAAGTCAGATAGCCTGGTATACGATTGCTTCCCAAAATCCCATAATATCGCGACAATCCTAATATCGCCATAACACTGCCTGCTACGGCTATGCGGGAACGAAAATCTATGGCTAATGCTGCAAGAATCAATGCGATTAGCACAGTGAGCCAAAGAATCTGATGGTTACTGGCAGAAGACCAATAAATCAGAATGCCAAGACCATATGCGCCGAAAAAATACAAAGCCGTTTCATCCCAGTAACAGTCTCGATTAAAAAAGAATAAAGAAGCCGTTGTCAGGCTGATGATTAAAATCAGGCTTAGCATATACAGACTTGGGTATTGATGATGAACTTGATTGGAAATCCATAACAATAGAATCATCAGTACAAATAACTGAAAATCAATCGCAACGTACCAGATGCCTGCCGATAGAACATCTTGGTTCAACAGGTTGTGCAGTAAAAAAATATGTGTCAACAGTTGAGATACATTAGGTGCGGCAGGAATCGATTCATGCTGTATCCACATTCTGGCCAGCGCGGCACATCCAATTGCTAATGTTAGCGCGGCAAGATACGGCATGATTAGTCTCAGATAACGCTGTTGGATTAGCCTGATTGGTGTTGTCACCAGTGATAGGCCCTGCGGCGCAAACTTTGCAGCAACGAGAAAACCGGCGATGACAAAAAACATTTGTACTGCTAATTTTCCATACTCGCGTAGCCATTCGGTTAAAGTAGGGATCAATGGATAGGCAATATCCGACATGGGGCCGTAAATTGCTAAATGATGCGCGACTATTAGTAAGCAGCAGACAGCTTTTAATGCATCAATGAAAGGCATTCTTGAGAGATGATCAGCTTGCATATCCCCGTTTTCAGAAAGTAAAGGCGGATTTAAATATAATTACAAAAAAGTATTTTTTAGAGATTAGCGCAGGACTGGCATAGCCTCAAAACCCCAGTTGACCATTCAAACAGATGTTTAACATTAGCACCATTCGTCTCATTCAACTGGGGTTTCTAGATTAAAGTATTATTTTAGTCGTTCTGACATTATCGCAATATTGGAGTCACAAAATTTTTGATATCGATCAGAATTCTTTCGATTTGGCAGTAAAGGTGGGCGCGCGGCTTACTCAGTGTGGGTTGAAGCTTGTGACGGCCGAATCGTGTACAGGTGGCCGGCTAGGCCAAGCAGTGACTAATGTGGCAGGCAGCTCGGTTTGGTATGAACGCGGTTTTATCACCTATAGCAACGTTTCCAAATGTGAAATGCTGGGTGTTCGTCAAGCCACATTGGATCAACATGGTGCCGTATCTGCACAAACCGCACAAGAAATGGTTATCGGCGCGCTTAACAGGAGCCATGCGCAAGTTGGTGTATCGATTACGGGTATTGCAGGACCTGGTGGCGGTACTGCACTAAAGCCCGTGGGAATGGTTTGTCTTGCCTGGGCGCTTAAAGATGGTGCGGTACGGCAAGAGATTCAATACTTTCAAGGCGATCGTGAAACTGTCAGGCGCCTGTCGGTGACTACAGCGTTGCAGGGGATACTGTATATCTTGAATGATGCAACGGCTGTAGCTTGAAAGCAAACAGAGTATTGATCAGTGTTCACCCGACTGTTGGCTGGTCTGGGTAATAATGCGGTCGCAGTAAGCAATGGCAATGGCTGAAAATAAGAATGCCATGTGAATACCGGTTTGTGCGATGAGCGTTTTTTCGTCGTAAGCACTGGCGTTGATAAAGGTTTTCAGCAAATGTATGGATGAGATTCCGATAATGGCTGTCGCCAGCTTGACTTTCAATACGGAAGCATTGACGTGCGATAACCATTCTGGCTGATCGGGATGTCCCTGCAGATTCATGCGTGAAACGAAGGTTTCGTAACCGCCGATAATCACCATGATCAGCAGATTGGAGATCATCACCACATCGATCAAGCCAAGAACCACTAGCATGATGGCTGTTTCAGTCAATTTGGTCGGTCTGGTTGTGCCTTCAATCGTAACGATATCGAGGATATGTTGTAATGCGGTTTGATTACCCATGACAGCGCTGATCAAATCAGATAAATCAACCCAGAAATGAAACACATAAACACATTGTGCCAGTACCAGCCCCAGATATAAAGGCAACTGTAACCAGCGTGTGAGAAAAAGAAAACGTGCTACAGGAGGAATTTGCTTATTTGAATATTCTTTATTTTCCATATCATTAGTATTCGTTACAGAAGCTATCCAGTTAAAGAAGGAGCATTTTATGCTAAGCGTTTAAAAAAATTAAGGGTATCCATGGATACCCTTAACAGCCCAATAAGGCAGATGCAGCAATTATACCGTGTTCCCATAACAATTCTTCGGGGATACGGACGTAAAGTTAAATAACTACAAAATCTGCTGCAGTCAGAACTGACCTTGTCCTGTAAAAACGTATTTCTTAACTAAGGTTACATTATACAAGTTAAGGAGACGAAGAAATGAAAGCAGCAAAGGTCTAAGAGAGCATCATATACACTGGAAAGACTCCTGCACAACCTCCCCTGTCAGTGCAATAACCAACTAAAATAGAGTCTATTAAAAGACGGTTGGGGCAAAAGATGCAGATGAGTTTTGGAACACTGGAACTGGCACAGCGATTGAAGCGAGACAGTGTGCTGATGAAGATTGATGCCTTGATTGAATGGGAGAAATTACGTCCGCAGCTCACTAATTTGTACAAACGGGAGTTATCGCATGGTGGAGGACAGGAGCCGTTTGA
>NZ_QJJP01000008.1 GCF_003201565.1 Nitrosomonas sp. Nm84
ATGATATTTACAATCCCAGCGCATATGGCTCAAACTTTGGTACTCCTTCATCTTTGACTCCTCGTTTCGTGGTTGGGACGAGAACGTTACGACGACTGCCGTAACGTCAAACCTTCGGGAGTCCCCCAGCTGAGCCCGGGGGTTACCTGTTATTAATTATAATGCTGACTTCGAAAGAGATAGAAGAGCGATATGACATTGAGTTTGAGCAGATAGATTGCGACAAAGACCACGTACATATACTTCGTACTGCACATCCAAAGATTGCACCGGGTCAGATTGTTAGGGTGTTCAAAAGCATAACAGTACGGAAATTGTTTAAGAGGAAGCCGGATTTGAAACGAGATCTGTGGGACGGTGAGTTTTGGATGAATGGCTATTATGTTGCAACTGTAGAGGAAAGAGCTGTTTGGGGTGTAGTTGAGCGGTATGTAAAGAACCAAGGCAAGCTAAAAGAAGAACTGCATCAACTTAAGCTTTTCTAATACCCCGTAGTCTTGCCACGGGGTTGTTTATTTAACGCTTCTATATTCTCTACTGGCTAATTTCTAAGCAATTTTTATTATTTCATACGAAGTCTTTGTCACCAGCAACATACAATAAGTAAGACAAACTTTTAGATGATCAAAACTGAGATACCCGAATCATTCAATTTCACTGTTATCTTTCCATTTCCAGCGTAACCATACTCGCAGCTGCCTGAATTCTTCCGCATCAATGCCATCGGGCAGTATCACTACACTGCGCACAAAGAATTTCCCCACAGGCTTCAGATTCAATACTATTAGGTAAGGCGCAACAAAGGTATTGCCTAATAGATGGCAGATGATTGACTCGCCCGAGCGAGTGGTGAGTGTACAGTGCATTTCATTGGAGAGTACAAAAGCGATCACCGCATTGTTTGCACTGAGCAAGGCATCTTGCCGCATATAGTGAACCAGGCTGATGGCCAGCGCGACCATGATCATCGCCTTAATGCCCCAAGGCAGCGCCAACGGCCATAATAAACCGGCTGCAGCACTATGTGCCAGACTGAGTAACGCCGCAAGTCGCAATGAAAGTGTGCGCTGAATGGATAAAACGGCCATATCAAAATGGGGAGTAAGGGATATATGGTCAAGCAAACAATTTCGACCACACTATTTAAATAAGGTGATAGAGTTTCTAGATTAACATAACCAGTTAGGTCAAGTTTGACGAATATTTATTGTAATGAAATTGATTTAAAAAAGGCCACTTAAACTAAGCAGCCTCTGAAAAAACGCAAAAAATGATAAGGGTAAATTTAATATCTATTTTTAAATAGAGGAGTAATTGTAACGCTGAGTAGAACCACGTTGAGAAGTGTAAAATCTACACGATTACATCCAATGAGGGAAGAAATCCAGACTCACCAACCATTTGAATTTGGAGATCTGAACCACTTATAACATCAGCAGTAAATATTCCAGTGCTTGAGTTATAAAACATTTGACTAGAAGCAAAAGCTTGATTCTCTGCTAGAGAAAGATTTGCATCAATAGTTGATAAACCATTTTATCTAGCTATATGGACCATCGAGAAGAAGTAGACTATTGTTTTACTAATACTTGCGTTAATTTACACTATTCTCCTGTTTAAAGACGAATGTGTTTATCCGAAGTTTTATTATTGCTCTTAAAAATCAAGGAGGTAATTATGTTTGATGATTATCCAACATTAGCGCATTTGGTTATGATCTCAATACTGAAAAGGCTGCGACTCGCTTATATTTTAGTGTTACTACTAGGTGGTTTAGGCGCTCAAGGTAATGCAATTGCCGAAGCTGGGCCAGGTGGTATCGTTCAAGGCGTGATTGATCTCGTCGATACACACTATGAACCAGGAATTTCCGATGTCGAAGTTTACGTTGTCAATAATTCGACTTTCCGCGAGTCAGTTCGGGTTTTCACGGATAGCAAAGGCGCCTTTGTGATACCGAATCAGCCAGCAGGCCAATATATTCTGTGCTGGTCTGATAGCTACCCAGGTATCGTGGCAGGCTGCAATTCTACAAACCCTTTTGAGATTATTGATCGAGTTTCAGTACGCTATATAGCGGCTCAACCTACACTTGATCCGACGTTCGCGTTGATAACGGGTCGTGTTAATTCACAGTCTGTACTACCAAACGATAGCGCAGAGGTATCTTGTTTACATAGTGATCCTTTTTTCGATATTGACAAAACTGCAATCATAGAGATTGTAGATGCTAATAATCTATTAGTGGCAAAGACGCGAGCAAACACTGACGGAAAATTTCTGATTGGTGTTCAAAATCCCCTACCAGGTGGGGGTTATAAGCTGCGTGCTAGCTGCAGCCTAAGAAAAACTGAGATACCACTCAATTTAGGTCCAGTGGGTTCTGTGGCAGCACAGAATCTGGAGTTGCCGGTCAATCATAAACCAGTGATTACGGGAATGGTTGCGCGATTAGCAGGGCAAGCTGTGGCTGGAGTCCCGTTGGGAACAACAGTTAATGTACGTGTTACTGCCAGCGATAAGGATGGTGATGTTTTCTTTTATCGCTGGCGATCGACAGCGGGTACGGTTCAAAATACTAATACACCCAACGTGTCGTGGACCCTTCCTTCTACAGGTAAAGGCTTACACTTTCTCTATGTTGACGTATCAGATCAAAAAGGAGGGCATGCCTCACGGCGGGTCGCAATCTCGACCGATGGTGGGATAGTTGCAGCTACTCCTATAGCGACACCACAACTGTTAGCATCAGATGTGTTTCCAGAGGCTGATCGGTTTTTGACTTATCGCGGTTTAGATACTCGTAAAAGTGCGTGCCAGTACTACTTAGCTCTGAAGGCCGTGACAGGTTGCGACGCAAGCGGCAATCCAATCGGATCAAAACTAACATTTGCACAATGGCGTGCACGCAACAGCATCGGTGGGCCTAAGGGACCAGCGCAACCAGGCGAAATTCAAGCTTCGTTTCGTAACGTTGCCGATCTCGACTTAGTGCGTAATCATCACGCCCGCAAAGTGAATGCATCACGTATCTCATACTACGTTTGTAACCATGGTAAAGCGACTGGTGCTGTGCCTGATATTAATCTTGTCGCGTGTGTGGCCATGGAGTATTCGATCATTCCTGGCGTGAACAACAATAAACCATTTGTTCAGTTCTATACCTTTGGTCCGACTGGTGAACTTTATTTGTCTGTAAATCTTGATGGCCGTGGTGAAAAATTCATACCTGGCAATTGTGTTGTATGTCATGGTGGAGACGGATATTTCCATCATTTTCCTGAAAGCGGTGTTACTGCACGTGATGCTAATATCGGTGCATATATGTTGCCCTTTGACCTTGATAACTATGAATATGATAAGGCACCAAATCGTACTCGAGCTGCACAGGAAGATGCTGTGCGGCGATTAAACTTGCTGATCAAAGAGACTTCACCAACGCCAGTTGCACGGCAACTTATCAATGGTTGGTATCCTGGTGGAGTTGGTAAACAACGTAGTAATTTCGTACCACCAGGTTGGGATGAAACTTTAGATAGAACATTGCCTGCGAAAAGCCGCGGCGATGCTTTTGATGCCAGCGAACTATATCTTAAGGTGGTAAAACACAGTTGCCGGTTATGTCATGTTGCCATGGGTACCAAACTTGGACTTGACTTTAATCGTTATTCTCAACTAGTGAAGCGTGACGGCGCAGGAAATCCAATACTTGATCCGATCACTGGTGAGCCGGTACCGCTTGATGATCCAACGACAGCTCCTGATGATCGAGCAGGTGATTTTGTAGCTGGCCACTCGGGTGACATTTTTGGTGAGTTTAATCAGATTGGACAAAACAATGCTCTACATACATATAGCACTGTATGTGATAAGGATGGTAACGGACCGCCAACTTGGAATATATTCGACAATATTAACGAGTCAGGCAAGACGATGCCAAATGCTTTACAAACATTCAATCGTTTTTGGCAGGATCCAGAGCAGACTGCATTAATACAATTATTTCTGGAACGAGAGGAAGGAATTACAAGTGGTAGTGATCCCAATAATGACTGTGATCCAATATTTCGCCCGCCATGGGCAGCGCAACCTTGATGATTAATAGTGCGCATTGAGATTGCTATGTAAAGCGGTTAGTTTGATTTCATCGCCGCAATATTTTTTTATTTAGATAGTGTAGTCATGAGATATTTGTCCAGAGAGCAATGCATCTGACTTGTACGTCAGCGAGGAAAGAGGCGGTGTTTCTGGCGTATCTTGTGACGATACCACACCATCTCTTGAGATGAAGGAAAGCATTCTAGACATGTAGATGAACTACTGTCCCCGGTTCATTGAGTACGCTAGCATAGAGATCTGTTTTTTCTGATATTCGTGTAGTTTGAGAAGGAGTTGTTGAACCATCTTTTGCCTTGTTGAAACGCGGGGCGAGGAGATCATCGTAATTAGTTGTTACGCAAGAGCATCCAATATCATTATTTAGTTCGGTCAAAGGCTACTTGATAAGAAACACTAGCTTCCACGGAAGTGTGGTCAAAATTGTTCGATCAATGGTTTATCGATCATTAACATTTCAGAAGATGAAGGCCAATTTCTTGAGATTGGTTCTTGATTTTACCCAGACGGGATATCGTATAATCACGCTTACTCATTATTCTCTTTCTATGCATGAATCCAGTCTGGCAAACCTATCTGCGTAACTGTCACGCCATTATTGAAAACAATTGCGTGATGCATTTTGGTGATAGCGCAGCAGAACGTACCAATGCGCACACCGAAACCATTATGGCCGATCTTTCCCATTATGGCTTGATCCGTTTCTCCGGCAATGATGCGCAAACTTTTTTACAAAACCAGCTCAGTTGCGATGTCCGGGAAGTCAATCTGCAACAGGCACAATATGGCAGTTATTGCACACCCAAAGGCCGGGTACTGGCCAACTTTTTACTATGGCAACAAGGCGATGACTATTTAATGCAATTGCCCGCCAGTTTAATTGCTTCGATGCAAAAGCGTTTAGCGCTCTATGTATTGCGTGCCAAAGTACAATTAACCGACGCAAGCAACGATCTAGTTCGAATCGGCATTGCAGGTCCGAATGCCGCTCTGTTGATTAAAGAAATTACACGATCATCACACGGTTCGAATCAATCTCTGCAAGTCACGCATCACGAAAAAATCAGTATTCTTTACCTTTCACAACAGCGTATGGAATTGATTACACCGATCGAGAATGCCCCCATGCTCTGGGAGCACCTCAATCAGAACGCCACGCCTGTTGGTGCCGATTGCTGGGACTGGCTGACTATTCAAGCCGCGATTCCTACCATTCTGCCTGAGACTCAGGAAGCATTTCTGCCCCAAATGATCAATCTGGATGCAATTGGCGGCATCAGCTTTAAAAAAGGCTGCTATCCCGGTCAGGAAATTGTGGCACGCACCCAGTATCTTGGCAAACTCAAACGGCGCATGTTTCTGGCTCATATCGCCACAACCGAAACAATCAGCACCGGTGATGCCTTATTCAGCATGGATATGGATGATCAATCCAGCGGCAACATCGTCAATGCTGCACTGTCCCCCCATGGCGGCTTTGATGTTTTGGCGGTCATCCAGCAAAGCAGCGTTGATACCTGCGATATCCATTGGCAATCATTGCAAGGTCCAGTACTGAAAATTAAGCCACTTCCCTATTTGCTATCTGCATAAAAATGCAATGATGCAACACTTGATTCCGATGCTTATTGTTTCTCAGGTGCCTGCTCCTGCTGTTTCTGTTTGTTAGTGAAATTCAAACTTTCGGGTGCATTGGTACCGCCCGTCACAACAAACGTCATGGCTTCTTCGGTGGTCCAATCCGTTAGAATGACATTCTCTATTGGCAGGATTTCGATATAACCGGATGTAGGATTGGGCGAGGTCGGCACGTAGACAGCAGCTAATTCTCTCCCACTATCCTTGTCTTGTATGATTTTTGTGATAAAACCGACAGCCTTCATTTCCGACGATGGAAAACTGATCAAAACGACGCGCTGTCCGGCAACAGGCGGCTGACTGATAGTATGCAGAAAGCGTTTAGTGGCACCATAAATTGTCTGTACTAGTGGCAATCTGGCCAGTATATTTTCATAAAGACTAATCACCTTTTTTCCAATGACAAAAGATGCCAACAATCCAATGCCGTACAGACTGGCTATGGTCAACAATGCAGCAACCGCATGCTGAAAATTCGAATCCAGCAACCAACTGGCTGTCGTATCTGAAAACGGGCGTACTGCACGCGCCATTCCTTTTAATAAAGGATCTCCGATACGCGCCAATAAATTTAATAAAAAATCAAATACCAACCAGGTAACCCACAACGGTGCCACTGTGAGACAACCAATGAGTATATAGCGACCTACGTGAACGAAATGCGTTGTGTGTTGCTCATGATTATTTTCTATCGTCATCTCTAAAATTGTCTCCAACAAAATGGCCTATTTATCTTAACTTTTTTTATGATTGTGCAATCAACATTGCACTGCTTCAAATTACAGATCACAATCACCCGATGTGCAACAGGGATAGTGCTACTATTTTACGCAAATACCGCATGAATATTAGAAATATCATTTACTAGCAAGGTAGCATGGTTCTTGGTAGAATTCCCGGGCTGGTTTCTTTAATTTTTAACATAAATAGTACAGGGCTGAATGTGTTATACCAAACAATGACGCGATACCTGTTTCTTTTGATTCAAAAAAGTTTTGGTGAATACACCTTCCTTTTTTATAAAGAGGCCAAATAACTTTTTGAAAAACAGCATCAATTCATGCAAGCAGCGTTAACAAACAAACCAAAAATATCACCCGTACAGTATCTTGTTCAGGGTGCACTTTTATGAGAATGAAAAGGAACTGTTATGTCACATAGTTCAACACAAATCAATAAGTATCTGAAAAATCTACAGAAACATCTTACCGACGAGCACCCCGATAATCCGACTCTGGCCAATGCGGTAAAAAGTTTTAGAAAAATGGATTATGTAGGTCATAGCATGGGACTAATTAATAAGGATGAATCCTATGCGACTTGTGTAACGTGGTGGCCCATGATCGCCGTATTGGGTACTTTTTCTGCTGGCAAATCAACCTATATTAACTCTTACTTGGACTTACCACTTCAACGTACAGGCAACCAGGCCGTCGATGACAAATTCACAGTGATTTGCTACAGCCACCATAATGAAGCAAAGACGCTGCCAGGCATTGCACTGGATGCAGATCCACGTTTTCCATTTTTTCAGATAAGCCGCAGTATTGAAGAAATTTCCGAAGCCGGACAAGAACGTATTGATGCTTACTTGCAACTAAAAACATGTCCATCTGAAAACGTACGCGGAAAAATTCTAATAGACTCTCCCGGCTTTGATGCCGATAACCAACGTGCATCGACATTACGCTTGACTCAACACATCATTAATTTATCTGACCTTGTATTAGTGTTCTTTGATGCGCGCCATCCTGAACCTAAAGCTATGCAAGACACATTGGCGTATTTAGTATCAGCCAGCGTGAATCGCGCCGATGCTAATAAATTTCTTTATATCCTGAATCAAATTGATGTCACGGCGCAAGAAGACAATCCTGAGGAAGTCGTCTCAGCTTGGCAACGCTCATTGGCTGAAGTTGGCTTGGTTACGGGGCGATTCTATCGGATTTATAACCCAAGTGCCGCCGTCCCGATTGCGAATCCTCACATTAAAGAGCGTTTTGAAAAAAAACGTGAAGAGGATATGGCCGATATCAATGCACGCATGCGCCAAATCGAAGTAGAGCGTTCCTATCGCATCGTTGGCAAGCTGGAACAAACAGCAAAAGGCATTAAGAATCAAGTTGTCAACAAACTCTCTGATATGTTGAAGAAATGGAAAAGCAAAGTTATGCTGTTTGATGGTTTGGTTTTTAGTACATTAGCGATATTAGCGGGTATTGCACTTACCCTGAGCGAATCTTGGAGCCTTGTCAAAACGCTCCCGGCTGAATTTATGCAAGGCGAAACATCCGCGCTGGCCATAGCCTTAGTGCTGGTAACCGGCGTTATTTATATTCATTTTTCTATCCGTCGTGCGGTTGCCAATAGGTTGCTGAAAAAATTGGCGGATGAAATCAAGGATCATGAAACATACAAGCAGTACATGCAGGCATTCAATAAAAGCACTGCTGCTCATCGTCCAATGTTCCTGCAAGGTCCGGCTGGTTGGAATGAAGTAACGCAGCAAACCATTGATGAAATCATTAACGAAGCCAATGATTACATTCAAGCATTGAATGATCAGTTTACCAACCCATCAGGGCATGGCGGCGAAAACTCACAAGTTTAACTCTGTTGATAGCAAACCTATACTATAACTTGGATAACAAAAAGAATTACTGATGCACAACCACTCACGGTATTGATTCTTTTGCTATCCAAGTTTATTTAGCCATTCCGAAATTCGCTCCTCAGTACATACAGTTCCAACGTACGACTTACAAAAATCTAAAAAACTTATCAATACATATCATCAAAGCAATCCTTATTTTCTAACCCCGATCATTTTTAATCATTCCACACACCGATCTGATTTGGACAAGAACAATATTAAAGAGTAAAATTCCGGCTTTTCTTTACACTGGTAATTAATTGGAGAAATCATTTATGTCAGTCACAATCGACCAAAAAGCACAGGTAGTGCGCGACTATCAAAGAGCCGACGGAGATACTGGCTCTCCAGAAGTTCAAGTTGCTCTTTTGACAACTCGGATCAACGATCTGATCGGGCATTTCAAAACACATGTCAAGGATCATCATTCGCGCAGAGGTCTGCTACGTATGGTAAGTCGCCGTCGTAAGCTATTGGACTATCTTAAACATCGTAATGCTGATACGTATCGAACACTGATTGAACGCCTTGGTTTACGCAAATAAATGCTCTCCACAAACCCTGTCAACGGCAAATTAAGTAGATCATTTTCCGCTACAATTGCCTTACAACCAGTAACCTGGTTTGATGGCAATTTAAAATTTTGGAAAATTCATCAGAATCAAGAAAGGATTGTTAATTGAAACCTATCAAGAAGAGTATTACCTATGGACGTCATCAGCTTACGCTGGAAACGGGAGAGATAGCAAGACAAGCACATGGCGCTGTAGTGGTTACAATGGACGATACAGTTGTACTTGTTACCGTAGTTGGTGCAAAAAATATAAAACCTGGTCAGGATTTCTTTCCACTCACCGTGGATTATCAGGAAAAATTTTATGCTGCAGGCAGGATACCTGGTAGTTTCTTTAAACGGGAAGGTCGCCCATCAGAAAAAGAAACTCTCACTTCCAGACTCATTGACCGCCCTATTCGCCCACTATTTCCTGAAGGTTTCTATAATGAAGTGCAAATCGTCGCCACTGTTATGTCATCTGACAGTGAAGTGGATGCAGATATTCCTTCTATCATCGGGACCTCAGCAGCACTCGTCCTTTCCGGCATACCATTTGATGGCCCTCTTGGCGCAGCTCGCGTCGGCTACATCAATAATGAATATGTACTCAATCCAACCATTTCAGAACTTAAGGATACTCAACTGAATTTAGTGGTTGCAGGGACGCAACAAGCCGTTCTGATGGTCGAATCCGAAGCGATGGAATTACCTGAAGAAGTGATGCTTGGCGCTGTTGTGTATGGTCACGAGCAAATGCAAGCAGTTATCAATGCAATCAATGAGTTTGCTGATGAAGCAGGTGTAACTGCCTGGGATTGGACACCACCTGCAAAAGATACTGCATTTGAAGAAAAAATCGCCGGGATGGCAGAAACCGACTTGCGACAAGCCTTTAAGATAAAACAGAAACAAGCGCGCTCTGAAGCTATTGAAGCAATCAGTCAACGCATATCCACAGAAATAGGCGTTGATACCGAAGGTGGTCCCGATTTGCAAACCTTCAAGGAAGCTTTTTTTACACTGGAATCCAAAATCGTACGCAATCAAATCTTAGATGGAGAACCTCGCATTGATGGCCGTGGTACACGCACCGTCAGAGCCATCACCATTCGGAACGGCGTATTGCCCCGCACACATGGATCAGCGCTATTCACACGTGGCGAAACTCAAGCATTAGCGGTAGCAACACTGGGTACAGCACGCGATGAGCAAAAGATCGACTCACTTCAGGGCGATTACAGCGATCGTTTCATGTTGCATTACAACATGCCCCCCTACGCCACAGGGGAAATAGGCCGTGTTGGCACTCCCAAACGCCGAGAAATTGGTCACGGACGCCTTGCAAAGCGTGCCTTAGTGGCCGTTTTACCTTCTCCAGAAGAATTTGGTTATTCGTTACGCGTCGTATCTGAAATTACCGAATCCAATGGCTCCAGTTCAATGGCATCGGTTTGTGGTGGTTGCCTTGCGCTCATGGATGCAGGTGTGCCACTCAAAGCTCATGTTGCCGGCATTGCCATGGGACTGATTAAAGAAGGAAATCGCTTCGCTGTGCTCACTGATATTCTTGGCGATGAAGATCATCTGGGCGATATGGATTTTAAAGTAGCGGGTACTGAAAAAGGCATTACTGCACTGCAGATGGATATCAAGATTCAAGGTATTACCAAAGAAATCATGCATGCCGCACTAATACAAGCGCATGAAGGACGCATGCACATCCTGCAAATCATGAAGCAAGCGCTGCCTTCGACTCGCGAGGATATCTCAGTTCACGCACCGCGCATCATCAAACTCAAAATCAATCCAGAAAAGATTCGTGATGTGATTGGCAAGGGCGGCGCCGTTATACGTGCACTTACGGAGGAAACCGGTACTACAATTGACATTACCGATGATGGTCAAGTAACGATCGCCTGTGTTAACGCTGAAGGCGGTGAACTGGCTAAAAAACGTATTGAAGATATTACCGCTGAAGTTGAGGATGGAAAAATTTATGACGGTGTAGTTTTAAAATTACTTGATTTTGGCGCTATTGTCAGCGTTCTACCTGGAAAAGACGGTCTATTACATATCTCACAAATTGCCAACGAACGTGTTAACAATGTTTCTGATCACCTGAATGAGGGCCAGCAAGTGCGCGTCAAGGTTCTTGAAGCCGATGATAAAGGAAGATTACGATTAAGCATGAAAGCCGCGTCTGTTGATGAAAATAATTCCGACTCTGCCACAGAAGAAGAATCCTAAAATAAGATTCTGCTGTCTTTACTTATTAAATATAAAAAAACCCTGTGATATCCACAGGGTTTTTTATTATTACTCCTCTTCATACACCTATTTAGCTATTTGCTTCTCACGCATTTCATCCAATGTTTTGCAATCAATGCAAAGTGTTGCAGTCGGTCGAGCTTCAAGCCGCTTTAGTCCAATCTCTATTCCACAGCTCTCACAATAACCATAATCCTCAGAGTCTATTTTTCCAATTATCTCATCGATCTTCTTGATAAGTTTACGTTCACGATCACGGTTGCGTAATTCAAGTGTCATATCAGATTCCTGGCTAGCACGATCGTTAGGGTCGGCAAACACTGTAGCATCATCTTGCATGGTATGAACCGCACGATCAATATCCTGACCCAATTCAATTTTCATACTTTCCAATATCTTGCGAAAATGTGTGAGCTGGGCAGGACTCATATAATCCTCACCTGCTTTTGGTTCATAGGGCGTTACTTGTTTACTCTGTAGCTCTTTTGGCATCTCTTTAAGGTTCCTTAATTCCGGTAGCGTACAAAAACCGTATACTATTATCAGAAAACACATTAGATCACAAGTTATTTATCCAGCTCATTACTATTTCACTTAAAAATAGTATAAAAATTCAGAGCTCATCTGTGACATTATTCGTACAATACAAACATTTCTAAATTCCTATACTTGCATTGGAAGATAGAATTCTTATCTTCGCATACGAAGAAATTGACGTTTCCAACCTAAGAAGGTATAGTGACGCCTTTTCCGGGGTGTAGCGTAGCCTGGTAGCGCGCCTGGTTTGGGACCAGGATGTCGGGAGTTCAAATCTCTCCACCCCGACCAATTTTAGCCCTAATATTTAGAGCAGCCCGATTTGGTGCCCGTAGCTCAATCGGATAGAGCACCAGCCTTCTAAGCTGGGGGTTACAGGTTCGATTCCTGTCGGGCACGCCATGAATATTCTTCAGCATGTAGACTGAATTGCTCAACTCAGTTTGTGCAAATAAACTACATTGCTTTTTCTTATGGTGGCTGTAGCTCAGCTGGTAGAGTCCCGGATTGTGATTCCGGTTGTCGTGGGTTCGAGTCCCATCAGCCACCCCATATCATTAGCTAAATAGCATATACCTGCATTTTTATAAGACAACATTGAATAAGGCCACAAGTGTTTGATATTATTGAAATTATTTTTTATTCAATCATCGCATTGGTTGTTGGATTTGTTGCCGCTCAAATAATCACTAATAAGTTTTTTAAATAAAACACCTTTACAGGAATCTCGGGACAGGAAATTAAACCCGAAAAAGATCAGCATCGATTTAAATCATCAAAATTGGCCAGTGATTCTATGTCCAGCTTCACGTCGTAGTTGAGAGTTTTTCTATTCACCTCGCCACCTACGATAATGGCATTACAAGTGGTTATCTGATTCGAGAGTTTTCTCTCATCCAATCTGCGGCGGAAGCTGCGGGCTTCTTCTCGGTTTAAGTAACCTACAGTTCGGTTGTTGATATCCACTCGCACAGCACCGCTGTCGTAGGGATTGTCATTATCCGGTATCAGGTGGGTTTGCAAAATATATGCTTTAGAACCTGAACCTGCCTTAGAGTTAGTGACATTCTCCTGTATTAATTGCTTGATTACCTCCTGATACTGTTCTCCTGCGACGGTAAAAGCAAATTGCCCCAGCTCTGGCCAAGCATAATAATCTTTTGCCGTACTGAGATCTTGCTGTGCGCCATCCGACTGAGTCACATTTTCACCAGCAGCAATTTTGTTTCTATTGAGTAGGAGAACAACAGCAGAAACAAACGCTATTGGCAAAATATGCGATTTATCGACCCCAGCGCCAGCAATTAGTCCTAGGAATAAGGAAAGTATCAGGATTGATAGAACGCTTATTTTCGACTCTTGCTTGTGAGTCTGGCCTGGAGACGAATATGGTTGTTTTTTCATCAATTTATTGCTGCAGAGCCTGTTCAATGGCTGTCGTCACAGTCGGATCAAGGGGTTTTGTGTGTGGACTGAATTGCGCAATGAACTTGCCGTCACGACCGATCAGGTATTTATGGAAATTCCACGTTGGGTAGGTGCCGGATAGCTCGGCCAATTGTGCATAGAGGGGATGAGCATGTTCTTTTTTCACGAGTGTTTTCTCAAACATGGGAAACTTAACATCATAGGTAAGGCGGCAGAAATCCTGAATTTCTGCTTCGGTTCCCGGTTCCTGACCCATAAAATCATTCGATGGAAAACCCAGTACAACCAGCCCCTGCTGCTCATATGTTTCGTGCAATTTTTCCAGGCCTTCATACTGTGGCGTATAGCCACACTTACTCGCAGTGTTGACGATAAGCAGCACTTTGCCAGAGTAGGTCTCACATAAATTCACCGTTTCCGGTGCTGCAAGTTTGCGAAAATTCTGATCCAGCAGCGTACTGTTACAACCGAAAACAGGGCTAGCCAGAAAAGTCATGATCAAAACAAAAAAAGTGCGCATGCTCACCTCCTCAATTAAATGCTGATATCTCAAGAAAGTTGTTTCGAGTTCATTCTAACTCACTTTCTTACAACTGAATTTCGCTTGAAGCAGTTTTCCAAATTGCCAATCTATGAGAATTCTTGTCCCGATACAAGTGCAAGTGGGATTGCTCACCAATGACGTAATGCTCCGGAAGTGCATTACCCCTTTTGTATAATCCTTATCGCATCATTTGCAACTCCGGATAAAACTTATGCTTGATCCGGTTTACATAGTTGATCAGATTATCTTTGGATAAGCCATATTCCTTCAACGGTGACTCAATCGGGCAGCCGATGATATTGATCAGCAGACCAAACGCCGAAGTATCCAGCGTGGTAGGCCGATCACCTAAAAAATATTGCTGATCACCAAGGCTTGCGGATAATGCTTCAATATCCTGTTTACCCAGCGCGAAAATTTCTTCCGCTTGATGCCTGCCAGTGCCGTGACCGTGGATCTGCCGCTTAATTTTTTGACGCCAGCGGCTCGCGACAATATCCCGAATAATGGGAGGTAGCCCTCCAAAAATGGCTTGCTTGTTGGTTTTCCAGTTTTCGTCGGTATATTGCCAGCGTGAATATAGCGCAGCCCAAAACAAATGCTCCTCAAGCAAACGCTGCATAGCCAACGATATTGCCAACTCTGTATCATTTAACCCTTGATCCAGATCTTTATAGGCCGACTTAAGATGAGCGATGATAAAGCGCGAATCACCCAATGCTTTGCCGCCATCCTCAATATAAGGCAATTTGCCTTTCGGCGCGTTCAACGGAAGTGTTGATTTAATTTCATAACCGATATCCGCCATGCGCAAGTACGTTTCGATTTTACAGCAGAAAGGACTTAAATTCGGAATGCCCCAGGTGCGTTCAAATTGATACAGTTTCAACATATCAGTAATCCTCATTGTTATTCATACAATCTTAATACCGGCTTGTATAATGCAAGTAACTTTATCCCACAAACTTGTTAATTGCAAGTAAATGTATTACAGTGCTACTGTAATCGTTTATCCGCTGAATAAGGTGCATGAGTTGATGAATAATAATCTGGATAAGCCCACTTTTGAGCGCTCATGCTGTCCGATTGCCTGCGCATTGGATCAGCTTGGCGACAAATGGACATTGCTGATTATTCGCGACCTATTATTGGGAAAAAAGCGCTATCAGGAATTGATTACATCGCCCGAACGCATTGCCACAAACATTCTGGCTGATCGGCTGAAAAAACTGGAAACTTCCGGGATTGTCGCTCAACAAGCCTACCAGCAAAAACCGTTACGCTATGAATACCGTCTAACAAGAAAGGGAGAAGACTTGCGCCCCATACTGGAGGCGCTAGTCGAATGGGGAAAAATCTATTATCCGGGCAGTGTCGTTTTTAAGTCGCATGAGCACCGCTCATCCGACGAAAGTTAAATCTAAGACTGCACAATGATGAATCAGCAAGTAGTTCCATTGTATCTTTACGCCAGCGTCATTTCTTGTACACTATGTCTCCGCAGAATTTCCAGTTTATCGAAGATACTTGCATTCATAGAAAGGAACCATTCATGATTTTCTGGCGCGTAAAATCACTAGATGCCATTCTGGCCACAGCAGAAAAGAAAAGTTTGCAGCGCACCTTAGGGGCGTGGCAATTAACGCTCTTGGGCGTCGGTGCGATCATCGGCACCGGTATTTTTGTATTGACGGCGGAAGCTGCGCAGAAAGCTGGCCCTGGCATGATGCTCTCTTTCGTCATTGCCAGTTTTGTCTGTATCGTAGCAGCCTTGTGTTATTCTGAATTGTCTTCCATGGTGCCTGTCTCCGGCTCCGCGTATACCTATTCCTATGCCGTGCTGGGTGAGTTGGTGGCCTGGTTGGTGGGATGGGCATTGATGCTCGAATATTCCGTTGCAGCGAGCGCGGTCGCGGTCGGATGGTCAGGCTATTTCGTCGGTCTTCTTTATAATACCTTGGGAATCGAAATACCCTTTGCATTGGCGAATGGTCCTTTCGCCGGTGGTATTATTAATTTACCAGCGGTTTTTGTCTGCATACTGGTCGTCTGGCTGCTGGTTATTGGCACAAGAGAAAGCGCCCAATTTAATGCGGTGCTTGTTGCGATCAAAATTGCTGCTTTAACACTTTTTATTGCGCTCACGATACCTGTCGCTGATATTGAGAATTTCCAGCCTTTTTTGCCGTTGGGTGAAGTGGGCGTGGTCGCGGCGGCATCTTCTATTTTCTTTGCTTATGTGGGATTCGATGCGGTTTCGACCGCTGCAGAGGAAACCAAGAATCCACAACGCAATGTACCGATCGGACTCATCAGCTCGCTGGGGATCTGTACCGTCTTTTACCTGCTGATTTCGATGGGCGCGATTGGAGCCATCGGTGCTCAGCCGGTGTTGGATGCAGCTGGCAAAGGCTTGGCACCCGGTTCATTGGCATTAGCCGAGCAATGTCAATCGCTTGTCGCCGCCGGACAACAGCCGTTAGTTTGTTCGCGTGAAGCACTGGCGCTGGTTCTGCGGGAAATCGGGTGGGAGAAAATCGGCAATCTGCTCGGGCTGACCGCTTTTCTGGCACTGCCATCGGTGGTGCTGATGATGTTATTTGGTCAGACGCGCATCTTTTTCGTCATGTCACGCGATGGCCTACTGCCGGAAGTATTGAGTCGCATCCATCCACGTTTCAAAACGCCGCATATTGTTACGTATGTAACAGGTCTCGGTGTGACCATCGCTGCGGCCTTTTTTCCGGTCGGCAAGCTGGCGGACATTTCCAATTCCGGTACGCTGTTTGCATTCATGGTCGTGGCATTTGCGGTGATGATACTGCGCATCAAGGATAAAAATCGCGTGCGGCCTTTTAGAGCACCTGGAATCTGGCTGGTGGGACCGCTTGCCGTGATGGGTTGTATCACGCTTTTTATGTTCCTGCCAACCGATGCCAAATTGGTGTTTCCGATCTGGTCCGGAATTGGATTAATTTTCTATTTTCTGTATGGTTACCACAAGAGCCATGTTGCCCGGGGCATCGACATCACAGCCGGCGACGAAGACACCATCGGTCAGGTTCGACCACCGGTGGATCGCCATCATGACAACAGTCCGCCAAAAAATAAGGATTAAGCGTTAGCAGGCCTTTGAAAAACGTTTTCGAGGCAACTGATGTAAGGCAAAAACAAGCGAAAAAGCGCAGTTTATGCGTGATAAATAAGCATTTTAAGCCTGTTTTTAACACCATAGCAGCAACGCAACTAGTTTTTCAACGGCTTTGCTAGACCTGTTTGCCTGAAACACGCTAAAATGACCCATTTTAAGGTTTCCCGGCCATGCACACTTGGCGACGGTCATATCAATGCGCTAAGACACCGGTTGCACTCACCATTGGTAATTTCGATGGCGTTCATTTAGGCCATCAAGCCATGCTGGCGCGCCTGAAAGACACTGCCAATAAACTTGGGCTTCCTGCTTGTGTGATGATTTTCGAACCGCATCCGCGCGAATTCTTCGCTCCGGATCAGGCGCCTGCCCGCTTGACCAGTCTACGGGAAAAACTGAAATTATTAGTTCAGGCAGAAATCGATTGCATTCATATCTGCCGCTTCGATGATGACTTTGCCGGAATCAACCCGGAAGCATTTATCACACGCATTCTGAACCAAGCGCTTTCTGTCCGCTGGCTGCTGGTGGGAGATGATTTCCGTTTCGGAGCACGACGTGCCGGTGATTCTGCTATGCTGCAGGCCCTCTCAACGGCAAATGGCTTTGCGGTGGAAATCATGCCCAGTGTGATCATGAATGGCCAGCGTGTTTCCAGTACCGCTATCCGGCAAGCGCTCGCTCATGGCGACCTGAATGTAGCGCAACAACTACTGGGAAGACCGTACAGCATCAGCGGGCGGGTGATTGACGGTGATAAACTAGGCAGGCAGATCGGATTTCCAACTGCGAATATCCAGTTGAAACATAATCGTCCAGCGCTGTCAGGTATCTTTGTTGTCGCGGTGCATGGTGCCATTCGATCGTCACCTGCTACACCACTACCCGGTGTCGCCAGCCTGGGTGTACGGCCGACAGTGCATGAAAATGGCAAACCGGTACTGGAAGTGCATTTGTTCGACTTTAACCGGGAAATATATGGACAGCATTTGCAGGTTGATTTTCTGCACAAACTACGCGATGAAGAAAAATATGCGGATATCGACACGCTCATCCGGCAAATTGAAAAAGATGTCACGCAGGCAAAAGACTTTTTCATAGCAACTCCAATCCATGCAAGTAGCTTATGCAACACCCTTTAACCCATTCATTTTTAGTTCTTTAGTTCATGACTGATTATAAGAAAACCCTTAATTTACTCGACACACCATTTCCGATGCGTGGCAATCTCGCCAGCCGCGAACCCGGCATGCTGAAAGCCTGGCAAGAAAAAAATCTATATCAGAAAATCCGCTCTGCCAGCAAAGGACGCCCCAAATTCATCTTGCATGACGGCCCACCTTATGCCAATGGCGACATCCATATCGGTCACGCGGTCAACAAAATTCTCAAAGATATCATCATCAAAAGCAAAACACTTGCGGGTTTCGATGCACCATATGTCCCGGGCTGGGATTGCCATGGTTTACCCATCGAGCATCAGATCGAGAAAAAACACGGCAAACATTTACCTGCCGATAAAGTGCGCGAGCTTTGCCGAGCTTTTGCCAAAGAGCAGGTAGAACGCCAGAAAGCTGATTTTATTCGCCTGGGTGTGCTGGGCGACTGGGATAATTCTTATCTCACGATGGATTTCAAAACAGAAGCCGGCATTATCCGTGCTCTGGGAAAAATTTATCAGAATGGCTATCTGTATCAGGGTCAGAAGCCGGTCAACTGGTGTATTGACTGCGGCTCAGCACTGGCTGAAGCGGAAGTGGAATATGAAGACAAAACTTCGCCCGCCATTGATGTCGGTTTTACCGTGCAATCGTCCGAATACCAATCGCTCAGCGATGCCTTTGGTGTCGTCATCCCTGCAAATATTCCAACCTATGCGATTATTTGGACTACTACGCCATGGACCTTGCCCGCCAACCAAGCAGTCAGCGTTCATCCGGATTTTGATTATGAACTGATAAAAACAACACGCGGCTGGCTGATCCTCGCCGCCGAACTGAAACAAGCCTGTTTGGAACGCTACGACTTAACGGGTGAAACACTGGCGACATGCAAAGGCCAAGCGTTGGAACACTTGCTGTTGCAGCATCCATTTGAACCACGCACGGTCAAAATCATCTGCGGCAAACATGTCACGCTGGAAGCCGGTACAGGTCTTGTGCATACGGCGCCAGCGCATGGTCTGGATGACTATTTTGTCGGGCAGCAGTATGGTTTGCCGAGCGAAAGCCCGGTGGATGGCAATGGTAAATTTACTGCCAATACGCCTTTGGTTGGCGGGCTTTCCGTGTGGAAAGCCAACGATGTGGTCATTGACACACTCAAAACCGGCGGACATCTGTTTTGTCTAAAAAAAATCGATCATAGCTACCCGCATTGCTGGCGGCACAAAACACCGATTATTTTTCGCGCCACGCCGCAGTGGTTCATCGGCATGAATCTACATAACACAACTGCAACAACGACACAGAAAAAGAACCTGCGCGACTTAGCCATGCAAGCTGTCGAATCCACCGCATTTTACCCGGCATGGGGTAGAGCCCGCCTGGAAGCGATGATCAACAATCGCCCGGATTGGTGCGTTTCACGCCAACGCAACTGGGGTGTGCCGATGGCGCTTTTTGTGCATAAAGAAACCCATGCACCGCATCCACGATCGCTTGAATTGCTCGAGCAAGTCGCGCAAAAAGTAGAGCAGCAAGGCATCGAAGCTTGGTTTGCACTGGATGCCGCAGAAATGCTCGGCGCAGAAGCCAGCGATTATAAAAAGCTGACCGATACGCTGGATGTCTGGTTTGACTCCGGCACCACGCACGACACCGTGGTCAAAGCGGATGCGCAGCTCAAATTCCCGGCCGATCTGTATCTGGAAGGTTCCGATCAGCATCGCGGCTGGTTCCAATCTTCACTGCTAACCGGTTGCGCCATCGATGGTCGCGCACCCTACGATGCACTGCTTACACATGGATTTGTCGTCGATGGTACCGGCCATAAAATGAGTAAATCCAAGGGCAACGTCATCGCGCCGCAAAAAGTGATGGATACCTCCGGCGCCGATATTTTGCGTTTGTGGGTCGCTTCAACCGATTATTCCGGCGAACTCTCCATTTCCGAAGAAATCCTTAAGCGCGTGGTCGAAAGTTATCGCCGCATCCGCAATACGCTGCGTTTCTTACTGGCCAATCTGATGGATTTTAATCCGCAAACAGACCTGGTTAACGTCACCGACCTGCTAGAAATCGATCGCTACATGCTGGCATTTACTGCAACATTCCAGCAAGATTTAATCCAAAGCTATCAGCGTTATGAGTTCCATCAAGTAGTGCATCAATTGCATAATTACTGCTCTGAAGATTTAGGCGGCTTCTATCTGGACATTCTCAAAGATCGTCTGTACACAGCGGCAGCCAAAGGTTTACCGCGTCGCTCGGCACAAACTGTGCTATATCATATTGCGCACAGTCTGGTGCGCCTGTTTGCGCCGATCTTGAGCTTTACTTCGGAAGAAGTCTGGGAGCATCTGACTGGTGATACCGAAAGTAGCGTATTACTCCATCAATGGCATACCTTCCCATCGCAACCGAATACCGGGTTATTGCAACAACGCTGGGCAAAAATACGTACGTTGCGCTCACACGTGCTGAAAAAACTGGAAGAATCCCGAGCGCAGGGGGAAATCGGCTCATCACTGGCGGCAGCGGTCGAAATACGCACCAATAGCGATGACTTTACCCTGCTCAATGCGCTGGGTGATGATTTACGTTTTGTGCTGATTGTCTCTGCAGTCACGCTGATTCAAGTCAGCGATCCGCAGCAGGAAGGTATTTCCGTGACATCCAGCACACACGCAAAATGCGAACGCTGCTGGCATTACCGCCAAGATGTTGGGCATCATGCGGAACACGCCACGTTGTGTGAACGCTGCGTCACCAATCTTTATGGTCGTGGTGAAGTGCGACACTATGCGTAACACTCGACTATCATTTACCGGAAACTTTTCACTATGAAGCTTTACATCAGCCTGAGCATTGCTTTGATTGTTCTGACATTAGACCTTGCCAGCAAGTACTGGGTGGAATCCGCATTGGAATTCGGCCAAAAAATCCCGTTGACCGGTTTCTTTAACCTCGTGCTGACTTACAATCCCGGCGCCGCGTTTAGTTTTCTGAGTGAGGAATCCGGTTGGCAGCGCTGGTTCCTGAGCGGCATTGCAGGCAGTGCCGCTGTGCTGATTATCTATCTGCTCAATAAATACCGACATGAAAAACTATTCTGTTTCTCATTAAGTTTCATTTTGGGCGGTGCGTTGGGCAATTTATACGACCGCATCACACTGGGTCATGTGGTCGATTTTCTGGACTTCTACATCGGCGATAGTCATTGGCCAGCGTTCAATATTGCCGATTCCGCCATTTTTATCGGCGCTGCACTGATGATTTACGACAGTTTCCAGCGCAAGGAAGAACCACAGCATTCCGGGAAAAAAAACAAATAATTTGCAATTACAGTCAAACCAGGATGCTTACTTGCTTGATTTCTTTTTATCTGCTTCCTTAGTGATCGGATTTTGTAGCGTATAGCCTTCTTTTTTCATTTGATATCCACCATAAGCACCCGCCCCGGCAGCCGCCAGCATCCAACAACCGGACAGCGAGGGCAGTATCGTCAGCAAAGTAACCGCACCCGCTATCTGTTTTCTCCTCATAGTCGATCCCTGTACAAAATAATCGTTAAATACTTTGTGCGCGTTTGCGGCGTGCGACAAAACCCAGCAATCCCAGTCCGACTAACAGCATCGCGTAGCTCTCAGGTTCGGGGACGGCGGCGGTGAAGGTGAAGTGGTCATAGGCAAATCCAGATGCGGTCGAAGAATCATCCAAGTAGATACTCGTCACATGCGAAAATGCGGTCAGATCAACCAGACCATTGGCAGAATTACCAACCGTACCCAGTAACACAGCACCGTTATACACATTGACGTCAAAGTGATCACCGTCATCCCGACCGGATGCCACAAACTGGAGGCCATTGACTGCAGTGGTAAAATCAACTTTCATGTCTGCTTGACAAGTGAATCCGCCGGACAACGCACAAATCTCATGGTCGATATTCGCGGCACCTACGAAGATGTCGGCACCAAAGGATGTTATCGTCGCTTGCGGTAGTACCAGAACAGTATTGTTTTGGGTTCCCGGTGAAAGTACGCTGAAGTCAAGCGTGTCTGCTGATGCGCTTGCTGATGCCAGTACCAAGCCGACCGCTGCGATCGTTGTGGATTTATTTTCTAATGCGCTACATATCATTTTTCTCATCTTATTCTATGCTCCCAAAAATATTCATATCTTCGCGTTATCAATCAATAACGATCCATCGTAATTGGATACTAATCGACAATACGGTGCTTTTTTAAATCATACCAACACAAATACAGCTATATAATCAATTATTTGCTACTGCCAAATAAAGTCAGAGACTTTTCCAAACATTTACTCAAATCCCATCAATAACCAATGATTGTACGGTACACCGCATAGTAAGAAAATAATATAGGAGAATTCTCTTTATCATGAGAAATATCTACCAGTACATTCATCCTTGTTGTCAATAGCCATTGCCACAACCGTCAGCAATGCGGTTACTAAAGCGCATGGGTTAGAAACAAAGCACCCACCGAGAAGTTTCTGTCATACCTCTAGCAGCCGTTGAAAAACTATCTGCTAAGAGTACACGCCGGCGTATAGTATTTTCCGAGCGTTCTTTCTCAATGAGCAGCTTCAAGCACGCCCGCATAGTGCGGCATACCATTTTCATCTAATTTTGCACGATGAATCTTCCAGGTAATTTGCATATCCGCAGAAAAAACCAATTCCAAGACCCATCCCGCCGTTGCATCACCTTCTTCAAAACCATTAAAAATAAAATTACCCAAGCTATAAAATATAGGCTTACCTTTGTACCATTCGATGTTCTGCGTCACGTGCGGATGACCTCCCACAATGGCATCTGCGCCGGCATCGATCATCCGACGAGCCAATTTGCTTTGACGCGAAGATGCCATTTTTTCATACTCCCAGCCCCAATGTGGGTAAACAATGACAATATCGGCCTTGTATTTAGTCCTGGCACGCTGAATATCATACGACACGTAATCATCATCACTCCATGCAATCCCGGCGCGATCATCCAATGCTTCAAAACTTCTAGGAAAAATTTCGCTATAACCGAGAATTGCAATTCTCCTGCCTTTGATTTCGATCAGCAGCGGCTCATGGGCTGATCGGATATCGCGACCACCGCCGAAATAAGCAACGCCACCACGATCCAACAAATCCAGCATATCCGAGAAAGCCAGCGGCCCGTAGTCGCCGCTGTGATTATTGGCCAGTGACACCGCACTAAAATATTTTCTCAGCAACGGGATCACTCTGGGGTGTGCTCTGAATGTGTATGACTTTGCCTCCGGTACGCCTTGCTCGCTGATCACACACTCGAGATTGCCAATTTTAATATCTGCGCTTTCAAATAGCTCATCAAATGCAGCCAACGGATCATGTCCTTTCCTGATCATCTCTCCCGGCATTTCACCCAGCATCACATCACCGACAAAAAGCATTCGAATCGCTCGTTCTTCCGAATGAGCAGGACTGCTAAACAGTACTAGCAATAAACAAATATACAATGTTCTTATCAACATAAGTCCCCTTTCAGCGACAAACTGATCGACATTGGTACAAGAGCTCGCGCTCCACTTTGGCAGAATAAACTTTATTTAACCCAAATCCTTGCTCATATTGACCACACGTGGTCTTATCCACACGATATTCTGCTGCGTGTAATAAAACATATCGATCTTTGGCGTAATGATAAACAAAAGTTTTCAATTTATTTGCGCCCAGTAAATAATGCGCTGAGAACCTGAAATTTCCCGGCAAATCAATCTTGGCTGTCTCATAGGGATCAAAACTGGCGGCTGGTTTCAGCGATGTGACTGCACTTGCATATTCAACTTCGCAAATCAGATCAATCGCATAAACCACCGTGGGAAAAACACATAAAAGTACCGCAACGATGATATTCATCATGAGAATTCGTTATCCTAGTGTTGTACTAGCAAGCTAAGTTGAAAAACACAATTAACAGCCGTGTATTACTAATATACACCGCATATCATCCGCGCTTCAGGCACTTTTTCCAGTGCTACAATTATGCTATAACCATGACAGGAGATGCTCATATGAATCGTAACCCCGTTGGATGGTTTGAAATTTACGTGCAAGACATAGATCGGGCCAAGCGTTTTTATGAATCGGTTTTCCAGGTTAAGCTCGAACGCCTAAACAGCCCCACAGAAATGAACATAGAATTGTGGAGTTTTCCGATGATCAAGGATCAAATGGGCGCATCTGGCGCATTGGTCAAGATGGCGGATGGCCCATCCGGCGGAAATGCTGTATTGGTGTACTTTACCTGTGCAGATTGCGCTGTCGAGGCAGCTCGCGCCACGGCTTCCGGCGGGCAGATAGTGCGGACAAAATGTCCATTGGACAATATGGCTTTATCGCTTTGCTCCGAGATACTGAAGACAATATGGTTGGTCTGCACTCCATGCGATAGTACGAAGTCGTATAAAAGCAACCCCCGCTGCACGTAAATGAGATATTAAGTTTATTATAACCTGCTGATTTGTTAAAAACCCTGCCACGGCTGCATTCAGGCACTTTAGCAATTGCTTTGGTATCCATTTGATCCACATCGGCAAACGCAGCCTGCCCTCCAATGATGCGAATAAACTTCGTGATGTGTAAAAAACCTACGGCGTTGATTCTTAAGATCCCTCATCATATTCGAAATGACAAATGAGGTTATTCAGAGACTTCATTGGGTATCGGACACATCCTGTAAAGAAAAAATCATCCCCGCCAGCGGCGGCAGCGTAATCGTCATCGAATCGGCAAACCCCATCCAGGGTATGTGCACGCTGGTAATATTGCCTAAATTGCCGACATTACTGCCACCGTAGTAGGTTGAATCACTGTTGAACAGCTCATGATAAGTCCCCGCAACTGGAACGCCGATGCGGTAACCAATGCGCGGCACCGGGGTGAAGTTGAGAACCGCCAGCACAAAAGAACCATCTTTGGCGCGCCGCACGTAGCTGATCACCGAATGATCGACATCCTGACAGTCGATCCAGTGAAATCCTTCCGATACAAAGTCGAGTTGATGCAAGGCCGGGATATGCTTGTAGTAATGATTCAAATCACGGTGTGCAGCCTCGATCCCGGAATGCTGTTTTTGTCCGAGCAAGTACCAGTCCAGCTCGTGGTTGATGCGCCACTCCCGCTGCTGGGCAAATTCATTGCCCATGAAGTTGAGCTTCTTGCCCGGCCACGTCATCTGATATACCAGCAGCAGGCGCACATTGGCAAATTTCTGCCACGCATCGCCGGGCATTTTGTTCCAAAGCGAGCCTTTACCATGCACCACTTCGTCATGTGAAAACGGCAGCACAAAGTTTTCGCTATACGCATAGAGCTGGCTGAATGTCAGTTGATCCTGGTGATAACGCCGATGCACGGGGTCTTGCCGCATATAGGTCAGGGTGTCGTGCATCCAACCCATGTTCCATTTCATCGAAAATCCCAGACCGCCGACATAGGTCGGGCGCGATACGCCCGGCCAGGCGGTGGATTCTTCGGCCAGTGTCAGTGCGCCGGGAAATTCGGCGTGCGCCATGATATTCAGCTCACGCAAGAATTCGATCGCTTCCAGATTCTCGCGTCCCCCATACTTATTGGGCAACCACTCCCCTTCCTTGCGCGAATAATCCAGATACAGCATGGAAGCCACCGCATCAACGCGCAATCCGTCCAGGTGAAACTCGGACAGCCAGTAATGCGCACTGGACAGCAGAAATGATTTCACTTCGTTGCGGCCGTAATTGAAGATGTATGTGCCCCAGTCCTGGTGAAATCCAAGACGCGGATCTTCATGTTCATACAATGCCGTGCCGTCAAAACGCGCCAAAGCAAACGTATCCTGCGGAAAATGCGCGGGCACCCAATCCAGAATCACGCCAATTCCCGCCTGATGGCAGCTATCCACAAAGAAGCGGAAATCATCGGATGAGCCGTAACGGCGGGTGACGGCAAAATAGCCGGTGGTCTGATAACCCCAGGATTCGTCCAGCGGGTGTTCCGAAATGGGCATCAATTCGATATGCGTATAGCCCATTTCCAGCACATAGGATAGCAGATGATCAGCGAGTTCCCGGTATGTGTAAAAACGCCCGTCCGGATGCCGCTTCCACGATCCGGCGTGAACTTCAAGTACATTCAACGGTGCGTGCAACCAATCCCAGTTAGCGCGACTCATCATCCACGTTGCATCGTGCCAATTATAGCGGCCACCCGCAGGCGTCAGCGCCGCCGTGTTGGGACGCAGTTCGTAGTGATTGGCATAGGGATCCGTTTTAAGCAGAATTTCCCCGCTGTTGCGGTTGCGGATTTCATATTTATACAGTGTATCCGGCGGCAATTCCGGAATGAACAGTTCCCACACGCCGCTGGCGTGGTGCACTTTCATCGGATACACTCTTCCATCCCAATGATTGAAATCACCGACGACACTGACACGCCCGGCATTTGGCGCCCATACCGAAAAACGCATGCCGTCGACACCGGCATTGTTGGCAGGTTGCGCACCCAGCATGCGATAGGCTTGCCACAACTTACCTTCATTGAACAGGTGCAAATCATGGCCAGAAATTTGCGGCGCAAAAGCATACGGGTCATACGTTTCATAGACAGTATGTCGCGTGCCTTGCTGTTCGATCCGCAATCGGTATGGCATGTCGGGCGGAGATTCTCCGCGCCATTCGAATACTCCATGCGGATGGATGCGCTGCATCGGTTCAAAACCGACAGTCGTTCTGATCCATACATGTGCATCATCGGGACGAAATACCCGCACCAAGGTTTGCCCCTGTTCCTGGTGCAAACCCAAATACGAAAATGGATCATGTAGTCGCGCATGCAGCAAAGCTTCTTGCAATGGATTGATTGTACGGATAGTAATCACATCGAATCTTGGAAATTAAAACGGTTTAAGTGGAATCGTCCGGATAACGCAACGTAGAAAGCGTAGAGATTATCACGTGAATGGTAAAAACGAAAATAAGCTCCCCAAATACTCACCCAGTTTTGCCGGATATTCGCTATCAATACACATGAAAAAACCATTAGCAAGCGTAATTAAACGTAAAGCGATCTGTAAGAAAATGCCATAATGCGATAACATGCTCACATGAATCGTGAAAGGTACAATCACTATGGATAGCAATAAAGAACCTATATATGCCAGTGAATCTGAAGCGGAACACGAAACCTGCACACGCTTTCACAGCAATATCACGCACAATACACTCGCACTGATACTGGCGGGAGGACGTGGCAGCCGTTTGCATCAATTGACGGATTGGCGCGCAAAACCGGCAGTGCCGTTTGGTGGAAAATTCCGCATTATTGATTTTCCGCTCTCCAATTGCGTCAACTCGGGTATGCGGCGTATTGGCGTTGTGACGCAATACAAGGCACAGAGTTTGATTCGTCATATCCAGCGTGGCTGGAGTTTTCTCGATGGACGTTTCAAAGAATTTGTCGAACTGCTACCCGCGCAGCAACGAACCGCCGATGAAACATGGTATCAAGGTACCGCTGATGCGGTATTCCAGAATATCGACATATTGCAGCGCCACGACGCCGAATATGTATTGATTCTGGGTGGCGATCATATTTACAAAATGGATTACAGCAAGCTGCTGGCCGAACATGTCGAGAAAGCAGCTGACATGACGGTAGCATGCCTGGAAGTTGCGGTAGAGGAAGCCGGCGCTTTTGGCGTCATGGGCGTCAATGATGCTTGGCAAATCACCAGCTTTGCCGAAAAACCGGATAACCCGATACCGATACCCGGTCAGCCGGGAAAAGCGTTAGTCAGCATGGGAATCTATGTGTTTAATGCCAAATTTCTCTATGAGCAACTCCTTCGCGACCATCTAGTCAATGATTCGTCACATGATTTTGGCAAAGATTTGATTCCTTACTTGGTACCCCACTATCGCGTATTTGCGCATCGATTCATGAATAGTTGCGTCAATATGGCTTCAGGAATACCGTATTGGCGCGATGTAGGAACCGTGGATGCCTATTGGGAAGCCAATTTAGACTTGATCAACGTGACACCGCAGCTCAATCTGTACGATGAAAATTGGCCGATCTGGACACATCAGGAGCAATTACCTCCGGCTAAATTCATTTTCGATGATGTGGATCGTCGTGGTCAGGCGCTGGATTCGTCCGTATCCGGAGGTTGCATTATCAGTGGCGCCACCGTGCGTGGTTCGCTGCTGTTTTCCAATGTAAAAGTCAACAGCTATAGCACTGTGGACGATTCGGTCATATTGCCCAATGTCGTGATTGGCAGGCGTGCGCGCCTACGACGCGTGGTGGTGGAAAAACAATGCGTGATCCCTGAGGGATTGGTAGTGGGCTATGATGCAGCAGCGGATCGCAAACGATTCTATGTAACTGAAAAAGGCATCACATTGATTACACCGGAAATGTTAGGGCATAGCATTCACCGTGTTGCGCGTTAACAATAAAAATTTTTATAAGTAGTATCATTTTGAAATGAAGCAATTAAATCTTATTTTACTGTGGCATATGCATCAACCGGATTACCGCGATTATGTCACGAAGGAATTTGTACTGCCGTGGGTGTATCTGCACGCCATCAAAGACTATACTGACATGGCTTACCACCTGGAAATGCATCCGCAGACCAAGACAGTTGTCAATTTTGTACCGATACTGCTTGATCAATTGGAAGATTTCACTGAGCAATTTTCTAGCGGACAGATACGCAACCCTTTGCTGCGTTTGTTAGCCACGCCCGATCTCGAGCACATCTCCATGCAGGATCGTACATACGTGTTCGACAGCTGCTTTCTCAGCAATCATGAAACGATGCTGCAACCGTATCCAGCCTACAAACGCCTGTATGAATTTTACCAAATCTTCAACAAACGCAGCGAATGTGAATTAGCCTACGTTTCCGGACAATATCTGGCCGATTTGCTGGTATGGTACCACTTGGCGTGGATGGGTGAGAGCGTGCGTCGAAACAACGAGTTCATCATGAGGCTGATGGCGCAGAGTCAGGGATTCAGCTACGAAGATCGGTTGCAACTATTCAATTTGATTGGGGATTTGATCAAACAATTAATTCCACGCTACCGCAAACTGGCTGAGTCAGGTCAGATTGAATTATCCACTACGCCCCACTACCATCCGCTCGCACCGCTACTGATCGATTTCTCTTCCGCCCGGGATAGTCAACCCGATATCACCTTACCGGAACACCATCTTTATCCCGGTGGACGCAGTCGTGTTGCGTTTCATCTCTCCTCTGCGGTCACCCATCACACGCAATATTTTAATGAAAAGCCCTGCGGTGTCTGGCCGGCTGAAGGTGCTCTGTCGACAGCATTATTAAAAATCCTAGCAGGGCAGAACTGTCAGTGGAGTGCAAGTGGTGAGGGTGTTCTGATCAATAGTTTGCGCGCCTCCCATCCTGATGCCTCATTACCGGATCGCAATCACTATTTATATCGTCCCTACAAGGTAAGCGGAGAAGCCGAGCAAGTCATATGTTTTTTTCGTGATGATCAGCTATCCGATTTGATCGGTTTTGAATATGCCCGATGGTTTGGACGCGATGCCGCAGAAAATTTCATACAATCGCTGGAACATATCTACCACAACACACCCGCTGAGGAGAGTCCAGTTGTCAGCGTCATTCTGGATGGAGAAAATGCTTGGGAATCATATCCGTATAACGGCTATTACTTTCTTGAAGATCTTTACAGCTTACTCGACAATCATCCGTTTATTCGCACCACGACGTATCGTGACTATATCGCCGATACTGAAAATACGAATAATGTCGCAACATTACCTACGCTGGCAGCCGGTAGCTGGGTATATGGCACTTTCTCCACATGGATCGGTGATAAGGAAAAAAATTGTGCCTGGGATATGCTATGTGTAGCCAAACAGAGCTTTGATCTGGTCATGCAAAGCGACCGCTTGACCGATGAACAAAAAATTGAGGCCAGCCGGCAATTGGCATCGTGCGAGAGTTCCGACTGGTTCTGGTGGTTTGGCGATTACAATCCGGCGCATTCGGTGGCAAGTTTTGACCAGTTGTTCAGGCAAAATCTGATGAATCTGTATCATTTGCTTAAATTGCCAATACCGCCGTCAGTACTTGAACCCATCAGCAAAGGTAATGAACAAACTGAAGCGAGCGGCGCTATGCGGCGATCTTCATAATACCTAATTGATTTCAAACCGCTCATCCGTGTTTGAAATCGGGTTCTCGGTTACCCACGTTCTTAACAATTACCGGAGTCATTGAATGTCACAACGTGTTTCGCTACTTTTCGGTGTCCATGCGCATCAACCTGTCGGTAATTTTCCCGACGTACTGACGGATGCACATTTGCGTTGTTACAAACCGTTTTTGCAAGTATTGCATCGCTACCCGGATTTTCGCTTCGCCGTCCATTTCTCAGGCTGGCTGCTTGATTATCTGCTGCAACATTTCCCTGAAGACATGGTACTGCTGCGTGAGATGGTTGAGCGCAATCAAGTAGAGTTATTTGGTGCGGGTGATACCGAGCCGGTTTTGGCAGTGATTCCCAATCGGGATCGTATCGGACAGATCGAAACTTTTTCCAGAAAACTGGCAGCAAAGCTAGGACAACGCCCGCAAGGCGCATGGCTGACCGAGCGTGTATGGGAATCAACGGTCGTTCCGGCACTTGCGGATTGCGGCATCCGTTATGTCATTGTGGATGATTACCATTTTCTATGCGCCGGCAAGACACCAACAGAATTAGACGGTTATTTCACGACCGAAGAAGATAGCCACAAACTCGACTTGTTTCCGATTTCGGAATCGCTACGCTATAAAATTCCGTTCTCCCCGGTTGAGGAAACCATCGCTTATCTGGAATCATTGGCAGATCAGCACCCGTCACATACCCATACGGCAGCAGTTTATTTTGATGATATCGAAAAATTCGGTATCTGGCCGGAAACTTATCAGTGGGTGTATGAAAAAGGCTGGCTTGAGAATTTTATCCAAAGCGTGCTGGCTTCAACCAAAATTTGTACCCAACACTACAGAGAATATCACGCCAGTGAAAAAACGCGCGGCGTTGTCTACTTGCCCACGGTATCCTATATCGAGATGAATGAGTGGACGTTGCCCGCTCAATCCGCCAGTATCTACACAGATTTGGTGCAGCAAGCCAAGACGAACGACTGGTATGAACACAGGAAAGCATTCCTACGTGGCGGCATCTGGAAAAATTTCTTTTCACGTTATCCTGAATCGAATTGGATGCATAAACGCATGCTAGGACTTTCCGCACGGCTGAATTCACTCCCGAAGAAGCAGCGCACCGCCCTGATGCAGCAGAAACTCTACGAATCCCAAGCGAATGATGCCTATTGGCACGGCATGTTTGGTGGCTTGTATCTTCCCCATCTGCGGCGTGCAATCTACAACGCTCTCGTTGAATTGGAAGCACTGCTCGATGCTTGCATACCTCGAGCAACACACTTCACCCAAGACACCGACTTGGACGGCGTGGAAGAAGCGTATCTGCAAAATGGTATGCTGCAAGCAGTCGTTAAGCTAGACAGCTTTTCCGGTATTTGCGAGCTGGACGCCTATCGGTTGCATCATAACTTTGGTGACACTTTGCGCTGCCAGGTCGAGAATTATTATAAAAAAATTCAACCAGATCAAGAACACACATCAAGCCATACAGTCAGCGGCATTGCTTCAGCGCATGACCGCGTCAGTTATAAACATAAGATCGCTGGGGAGGATATCGTTGCTGACGATCACCCTCGCAGTTTATTTGTCGATTCTCTGGATGATACCTATATTGCTTATCAATCTAAAACAGCAGCGCTTGAAAACAATCATTTTGAATCCCAAAACACCGAATACCCGATCCATAAGCAATTCATACTCGACAATAACCGACTACAAGTAGTGTATCGTTTTGCCACTAAAATGCCGCAACTGTTCAGTACCGAAATTAACCTGGCTATGCCAAGCTGCGACGGCGTCGGCGGGCGTTACATCTATCAGGGAAAAATTCCTGGTGGCTTTGGTCAATTGCTTGAGTTGACGGATTTGACTGAAATAATATTGGACGATGATACGTTGGGCGGCAATGTTGTGATAAGAACTTCTTCCCCAGTCACATTGATTGGGCAACCGCACTTCTCAGTATCACAATCCGAGAGTGGATTTGAAAAAATTATGCAGGCACTAACACTGCGATTAAAATGGCCGATCACCATGCGGGAATTGATGATCACACTGGAAATCAATCAACACGGCTCTTAATATTCAGCAATAATACAAACAATATGTCATTACTCACCGAATCACCGGCTTGGCTTGCCTTACAGGCACATCAATCTGTTATGGCGCAACAGCATTTGCGTGACTTATTCCAAAAAGATCCGCAGCGCTTTGAGAAACTCTCGCTGCGGTTCAATGATATTCTGGTCGATTTTTCGAAACAACTAATCAATCATGAAACGATCGATCAATTGCTGGCACTAGCGCATCAACAAAAACTGCACGATTGGATTCCTCGCATGTTCTCTGGAGAAAAAATCAATTCCACCGAACAACGCGCCGCACTGCATATTGCGTTACGCAGCGAGCATGCCACTTATGTGGATGGCGTGGATGTCATGCCGGAAGTCAACCGCGTGTTGAAACAGATGGAGCGCTTTTCAGTTGCGATACAAAGTGGTGCACGCAAAGGATATACGGGAAAAATTTTTACTGATATCGTCAATATCGGTATCGGCGGCTCCGATCTGGGGCCGGTGATGGTCACCGAAGCGCTCAAACCTTATGGTCTACCCGCGATTACGCCACACTTTGTTTCCAACATTGATGGCGCACAATTATTTGAAACATTGCAACACCTTGACCCGGCTACGACTTTATTTATCATTGCGTCAAAAACCTTCACCACACAGGAAACGCTGACTAACGCGCACTCTGCACGGCAATGGTTTCTGTCGCACGGTGGCGAGGAAAAAGATATCGCGCATCATTTTGTCGCCGTTTCCACCAATCGCGCTGCGGTAGAAAAATTCGGCATTGATCCTGACAACATGTTTGAATTCTGGGATTGGGTGGGTGGACGCTATTCATTATGGTCAGCAATCGGTCTGCCCATCGCCTTAACCGTCGGCATGGATAATTTTTATGCCCTGCTCGCAGGCGCGCGAGACATGGACCAGCATTTCGCCACAGCGCCATTCGAAAAGAATTTGCCGGTTATGCTGGGTTTGATGGGTATTTGGCACATCAATTTTTTCAATACCTCGTCGCACGCCGTACTGCCATACGATCAATCCATGCATCGTTTCCCCGCCTATCTACAACAACTGGAAATGGAGAGCAACGGCAAACGTACCACCCGCGACGGTAAAACAGTGGATTATGCCACCGGAACGGTTGTCTGGGGAGAGTCTGGAACCAACGGCCAGCATGCTTTCTACCAATTATTACATCAAGGAACGCCAATCGTCTCAGCAGATTTCCTGGCACCTTGTCAAAGCCATTATCCGGTTGGCGATCATCATCGCATGTTATTAGCCAATTTCTTTGCCCAGACTGAAGCGTTAATGGCCGGCAAGAATGCACAGGAAGTACGTACGGAACTCAATTCACAGGACATGAACGCGGCGTCTGTGGAACAACTGTTACCGCACAAAATTTTCCCCGGAAATCGCCCCACCACTTCCATTCTGTTTAAGAAACTGGACCCCAGAACGCTGGGTTCGCTCATTGCGCTATACGAGCATAAAGTTTTTGTGCAGGGCGTAATCTGGAATATCAATTCGTTTGATCAATGGGGTGTAGAGTTAGGCAAACAGCTTGCCGGAAAAATCCTGGCCGAACTGAAACAGGATGCTCCCGTAACATCTCACGATGCATCCACCAACGGATTGATCAATTATTTCAAGGCCAACCAGTAAAAATACATCCATGGCATCATCTCAAGGGTTACGCATTCTATTTATTACCTCTGAAGTATATCCGTTATGCAAAACCGGTGGCTTGGGAGATGTCAGCGCTGCACTGCCTGCTGCGCTACGCGCACTGCAAACTGATGTACGGCTCCTGCTGCCGGGCTATCCACAGGTTCTGGCAGGTGTTAAATACAAATCCAAAGTGACCGAGTTCAACGAATTACCGCAATTTCCTCCCACCACCCTATTGTCCGGAAGACTATCGCTCAGTAAGACTGAACATATACCGGTCTTTGTGATCGACTGTCCGGGACTATATCGCCGTGAAGGCGGTCCCTACATGGATACGCTTGGACGCGACTGGCCGGATAATGCGCTACGATTTGGTTTGCTGTCAAAAATTGGCGCCATTCTAGCCAGTGATGCCAGTCCGGTTGCCTGGCGTCCGCACATTGCACATTGCAACGACTGGCAAAGCGGCCTCACCCCCGCCTACCTGCATTTTCATCCAGGCAAAAAAGCCGCGACTGTGATGACGATCCATAACCTTGCATTCCAGGGTGTTTTTTCCCCTGGTAGTGTCATTCAGTTGGGATTGCCCCCGGATAGTTTTGATGTCAATGGTGTTGAATATTACGGCAATCTGTCATTCCTCAAAGCAGGGCTTTATTATGCTGACCACATCACCACAGTCAGTCCTAGTTATGCAGAGGAAATTCAAATAGAGCCGCTGGGCTTTGGTTTGCAAGGGCTACTGGCCACACGCCGCGACCATCTCACCGGCATTATTAACGGTATAGCCACGAGCGAATGGGATCCCGCAATTGATCCCCACCTGGTAAAAAACTATACGAGTAAAAAACTATCCGATAAAGCAGTCAATAAAAGCGCGCTACAGCAGCAAATGGGATTAACCGTTGACGCCGATATCCCGTTATTCGGTGTGGTCAGCCGCCTGAATCATCAGAAAGGCACGGATCTGTTGATACAAGTGGCACCGCAACTGGTAAAAATACCCGCTCAATTGATAGTGCTCGGTAGTAATCATACGGATCTGGAGCACCAGCTCTCAACACTGGCCCAAACTTACCCCGATGCAATCGCAGTACGTATCGGCTTTAATGAAGCGCTGTCTCACTTGATCGAAGCAGGCGCAGATTGCTTCCTGATGCCTTCGCGATTTGAACCGTGCGGTTTAAATCAAATGTATAGTCAGCGCTATGGTACACCACCCGTAGTACACGCCACTGGTGGCCTGCTTGACACTGTGGTCGATTGTACGCCAACAACACTTGCAGAAGGAAGCGCCAGCGGTTTCTTGTTCTACCCAATGACCGCCGACAACTTGCTCAATACGATAAAGCGTGCAGCACAAGCCTATCATGATAAGAAAAACTGGCAACGCTTGCAGAGGAACGGCATGGCCAAAGATTTCAGCTGGCATGCAAGTGCAATAGCCTACCAGAAAATCTACGAGGCGCTGTTAGCCTGATTGTTCCAAACATGAAATATCAAACTTTTTTCTTTAAAGGAAGAAAACGGCTTACTGAGTAACATCGCCTCGTGCAGAATTCCACACGAGGGTACTTTGTAAGCTTCTATTATTTAACCTAAGCGATCTAACCAAGGTGTATGACCTTAGCCAATGAAGGCGTTCCTGCCGCATTCCAGACGAAAAGCAGATAAAAACCTGGAGGAGCACTGTTAACTGATGCCGGTGACTTTACCGTCACACTGTTACCGCTTTGTGAAATCGGCGGTAGATCAAAGAAACGCTGCTCATTATTAAATGCATGTGTAACTGCTCCGGCACGCACCAGCGTGATTCTCGCGATATTCTCAGTCGCCTCGATTGAAAACACCTGATTCCAACCAATCATGGCCGCTGGCGCATCAACGATTTCCGGCCGAGGCGCAAACTCACCGGTTCCATCCTTCTTGAATAGATAAGGTGGATAGTATACCTCGCCATTCATTTGCCGTAATGGACCAGGAACACCTCCTCCCCCGGTAAGTACCGTTCCATCTGCAAGCAATATTGCAGCCGAGTGATATAGGCGCACTGTTGAAGCACTCGCTGTTGTCGTCCATGTGTTAGTCACAGGATTCCACAATTCAGAATCTAACGCTGCACCCACTAGGTCATTACCAGTCGATGAACCGCCATTAACCCACACCCGGCCATCAGCAAGCACCGTAGCGTTGCCATATTGCCGATCCCTTGACAAACTTCCGCCTGAGGACGATGTAGGCTCACCGGTACCATTGATATCAACGACAATTGCTGTACGATTATTGCGAACAAGGAGGATGCGACCGGGAGAGAACATTGCACTGGGCAGAAGATTTCTGCCAGCGGGTATCCGTTTCTTATACAGCGTAAGTGTACCAGCACCTGCGGTGTTTAGCTTATACAGCGCGCCACCTGGGTTCACAATAAATACATTACCTTGTGGATTCACCCAGGTACGTGGATAGTACCAAGAATTACCTCCGGCCGCTCCATACGCAGCATCGCTAGATGCAGCACTCAACGAACGCCAGTTGCCGTTTAGAGCACGTACTTCCGGTATAGGCGCATATTCGGCTAAGATCCCTGTTGAGGGTCTTACATTGCGGCCACCCAGTGCCAAATGTTCACCATTAGGTAATGTCACTGCGGTTGCATACCAACGACTATAAGCCATGCTGGCCTGAGGTATTAGCGTGTCTGTAGTGGGATCGTAAACATTGACATGGTCAGTATGATATCCATAATTCGTACCTGGCATTGCATAGGATGTATCTCCACCAATAAGAAGCGCTTGGCCTGTTTCTGAAATCATTGTCTGGCCGGCACAAAAAATACTCGTGCTGGTGGTGTTCGGCAGTGTCTCAAATGCAGAGGCGCTTGTTCCCATTGCAGGATCCCAGACCGCATACTTCAGATCTTTCAGCGATTGAGGTCCAAAAGCAAATACTCGACCATCCGGCATTAGTGTCATGTGAACAGGTACGATTGGCCACGCGTGCAGAGGGCCAAACTCGCCTTTCAAATGCGCTTCCGGTCCGGCTGCAATTACGGAAGTGGTACTTCCATAACTGAAGATTAATAGTGCCAAGCTAGCCGGCACAACATACATTAAGCGCTTAATCTTTTGCACCAAGTTATTATTCTTGAATCTCATAGAGCACCTCTGAATAAACATAAATCACTGAGAATATCATCAACCGTCATGACGCGTTTCTTATGACAGCTAGAAAACCGGATACTGAAAGCAATTATCTTTTGGCTTCCAAGCGACGGCTATTAAGTATATTTACTTTCTCTCTATTAGAAAATAAGCAAAAACTTAATTTTAGCTATGAAACAGCTTAGTTTTGGCTATATTCCTTGGAATTTATCGCGGCAAACGGGCGTTTGGAAAGAAGCTTAATACGTTGAGCTCCAAAGCGTCATATTTATTTTTGTGTTTTTTATTTTTCACAGTGGAGAATTTCACCTGGACGATTTCATCACTATTTTTCGGTCAACAACATCATTGCGCAAGTGAAAGAAACTAGAAGACCTAGTAATATCGGAGCTAATGCCGCTTCATTACCAGTCACTTCAAAGAATAAATAAAGTGCCACAGAAAATACGAGAGAAGCAATCATGACAAGTTTTTTCATATCAAAGCACCTTTTCTTGATGAATAAAACACTCCGCCGCCAGCAGCAGGGTATTAACTGCGCGCCTCAATCTGCTGCTTTTCAATCAGCTTTCGGAAAGTTGAACCCGTAGAGATTTAAATTGTACGCCCAACTGGCAAGCGCTGAGAAACTATCTGCGTTGCCGCCACGGTGTTAAAAATAGGTTCTGATGTTCATTTGTCACGCATAAACTGCACTTTCTTGCCTGTTTTTACCTTGTTATTACGGCTGCCTCGAAAGCATTTCTCAATGCCTCTTAATTGAATAGCCTTTTCATGTTTCCAATAATGGACTCATCGGATATTCCAGTGCTTCTTTCATCGCCACCAATGACAGTACCGCTTCCCGACCGTCAATGATGCGATGATCATACGACAAAGCCAGATAATTCATCGGACGGATCACGATCTGGCCGTTCTCGACCACCGGTCGTTCTTTGGTGGCGTGGATACCCAGAATAGCACTTTGCGGCGGATTGATGATCGGCGTCGACATCATGGAACCGAACACGCCGCCATTAGTAATCGAGAAAGTGCCGCCGCTGAGTTCCTCGATGGTCAGTTTGCCGTCTTGCGCACGCTTGGCGAAACCGGCGATTTGCAGTTCAATCTCGGCCAACGTTAAGCGGTCTGCATCACGGATAACAGGCACCACTAACCCACGCGGACTGCCAACGGCAATGCCGATGTCATAATAGTCGTGATAAATAATTTCATTGCCTTCCACCGCAGCATTGACGATCGGATATTTCTTTAACGCCGCGATAACGGCTTTGACAAAGAATGACATAAAGCCCAATTTGACGCCGTGTTCCTTTTCAAACTCAGCTTTGTAGCGTGTGCGCAGATCAATGATCGCCTGCATATTGACTTCATTAAACGTGGTCAGAATCGCCGCGGTGGATTGTGATTCTACCAAACGTTCAGCAATGCGCTGCCGCAATCGGGACATCGCCACCCTGCGTTCAATACGCGCTCCTGTTGCTGATGTATCTGTTGCAACGGGTTCAGGTACAACTTTTGAAGTCGCGTCCGACTTGCTTGCCATATACGTTTGCACGTCTTCTTTGGTAACACGCCCACCCAAACCAGTGCCTTTGATTGCAGAAGTCTCCGTTGCTTTCAGGTTATTTTCTTCCGCCAACTTACGCGCGGCGGGCATTAACATCGGTATCGCCTGATCAACTCCCTCGGTGTTGGCACTTTCAGTACTGCTGCCGGTGGCGATCACCGCCGGTTTTTCGGCGACAGACGCCGGCTGGTCGCCAGGTTTAGCGGTGACGGTGGTACCGACAGTTGCGTCGCTCGGAGTTGCATCGTTCGGTTCAGCGGTGACGGTGGCACCGGCAGTTGCTTCGGTTTCAATCATTGCAATGACTTCACCGCTGGCTACAGTCGCGCCATCCTGTTTTAAAATCTTGGCCAACACACCGGCATTGGGAGCGGGTAATTCAAGCACCACCTTGTCGGTTTCGATATCGATCAGGTTTTCCGAGCGGTTGACATAGTCGCCGGCCTTTTTGTGCCAGGATACTAACGTGGCCTCGGCTACGGATTCAGATAACACGGGTACTTTGACTTCAATTAGCATGATGCCCTCTTCTTAAATTTTATCTCTGAATGCTGCCACGATTAATTCATTCTGCGTAAACTTGTGCCGTGCCGTATAACCCACCGCCGGAGAAGCTGCAGATGTCCGCAGTGCGTAACCCAATGCCTGATCAGGGCGCATATGGCGCAACAGATAGTGCTGAATGCGATGCCATGCGCCCTGATTGCCGGGCTCTTCCTGGCACCAGATCACTTCTTTGGCATTGCTGAAGCAGTCGATTTCCGCCTGAAATTCCTCATGCGGAAAGGGATACAATTGTTCCAAACGAATGATCGCCATGTTCATTATTTGATACTCTTTGCGATAAGCCAGCAATTCGTAGTAGATTTTTCCGCTGCAAACAATAATCCGCTTGATGCTTTCCGGATTTAGATCTTCGACTTCGGGAATCACCGGATAAAAGTGCCCATGCGCCAAATCTTCCAGGCTCGACACCGATTCTTTATGACGCAGCATGCTTTTCGGACTCATGATGATTAATGGTTTGCGCAGCGGACGGATGATTTGCCGTCGTAGCATGTGAAACATCTGTGCTGGCGTGGAAGGCACGCAGACTTGGATATTGTAATCCGCGCATAACTGCAGATAGCGCTCCAGTCGCGCGGAAGAGTGCTCAGGACCCTGCCCCTCATAGCCATGCGGCAACATCATCACCAAACCGCATATGCGCCCCCACTTGGCCTCGCCGGAAGCAATAAACTGATCGATCACTACCTGCGCGCCATTGGCAAAATCACCAAACTGTGCTTCCCAGATAACCAATTCGTTGGGTTGTGTGGTGGTATAACCATATTCAAACCCCAACACCGCCTCTTCAGATAACATCGAATCAATCACGACAAAATCCGGCTGTTCGGGATACAGGTGACGGAGCGGAATATAAATCCGCTCATTCTGATCCGCCGCGACCTGATCATGCAACACGGCATGACGATGAAAGAACGTGCCGCGCCCTGAATCTTGTCCCGATAATCTTACCGGATAACCTTCTTTCAGCAGGGTTGCATAGGCCAGATTCTCCGCCATTCCCCAATCCAAAGGTAACTCGCCATTTCCCATCAAACGCCGGTCGGCAATAATTTTCTCAACCCGCTGATGCAACTTGAAGCCTTCGGGAATTTCTGTCAACCGTATCGCAAGCTGTTTCAACGTTTGCAACGCCACGCCGGTTTTAACTTTCTTGTTCCATTTGAACGGCTTGAGAAACGGTTCCCAATTGATGGTATAGGGAGACTTATAGTCGTAGCTAACGCTCTTGTTTGGGTTGACACCTTCATCCATGGCATCACGGTAGGTCTGAATCAGATTGTCCGCATCTTCCTGTTTAATGACGCCCTCGGCGACGAGTTTATCCGCGTAGCGCTTACGGGTGCCGGGATGTTTGTTGATGATCTGATACATTTTCGGTTGAGTCACCATCGGTTCGTCCTGCTCGTTGTGACCCAGGCGACGGAAACACACCATATCAATCACGACATCTTTATGGAAGCGCATACGAAAATCAAACGCCAGCTCAGCCACCATCACCACCGCTTCCGGATCATCACCATTGACGTGGAAAATGGGCGCCTCGATCATTTTGGCAACATCAGTGCAATACAAGGTCGAACGACTATCGCGCGGATCGGATGTGGTGAAGCCGATTTGATTATTGATGATGATATGCACCGTGCCGCCGGTGCCGTAACCGCGAGTTTGCGACAAATTGAGCGTTTCCATGACCACACCCTGCCCAGCAAAAGCAGCATCGCCGTGAATCAGTACCGGCAACACCCGGTCGCCGAGTTTGTCGTTCAACAAATGCTGGCGCGCGCGCACCGAGCCTTCGACCACCGGATTGACAATCTCCAGGTGCGAAGGATTAAATGCCAGCGCCAGTCTTACGATGCCTTCGGCTGTCTTGATTGCGGATGAAAAACCTTGGTGATATTTGACATCACCGGACGGCAGATCCTGCGGCTGCTCTCCTTCAAACTCGCGAAACAAATCGGCAGGCATTTTCCCCAGCGTATTGACCAGGACATTGAGCCTGGCACGGTGCGCCATGCCCATTACGATCTGCTGAACACCAGCCTTCCCGGCCCGATGAATCAAGCAATCCAACAATGGAATGAGGCTCTCGTTGCCTTCTCCGGAGAAACGTTTCTGCCCGACATAGCGGGTATGCAAATACTTTTCCAATCCTTCTGCCGCATTAAGCCGCTCAAGAATGTGGCGTTTATAGTCATCCGAATAATTCGGATTGGAGCGTTGACCTTCTAGACGCGCTTGTATCCAGCGTTTTTGTTCCACCACAGAAATGTACATATACTCGGCGCCGATGGAACCGCAGTAAGTTTCTCGCAGAATTTGCAAAATTTCACGCAGGGTAGCATGTTCAGGCCCGACCAGTGAACCGGTATTAAATACCTTATCCATATCCGCTTCGGAAAATCCGAAGTGCGCAGGGTTCAACTCGGGTACATCCGCTTGTTGTTTGAGTCCGAGAGGATCCAGTTTCGCTTGACCCAGGCCAAGATAGCGATACATGTTGATGAGCTGCAAAACCGCAACTTGTTTTCGATCATCCGAATCGGCGACTACCGCATCCGGCAGCGCAATCTGACTTTCCGTCCCGGAAGATTGCAGAGCCGCAGTTACAGCCACGCGGCTTACCGAGTGTTTATCTACGACATCCGACTGCTTGGTCAGTTTATCGAAATATTCACGCCAGGCTAATGCAACCGAGTTAGGGTTATGCAGATATTCTTCATAAACCGCTTCAATAAACGAAGCATTTGCGCCGGATAACAGGGAATCATCAAACAATGATTTACTCATACGATAGGCAGCCCTTAATATCAAAGAATGCTATTTTCTTGAATACGAACTGGGGATATCCCGCATCGTGGTACCGGTATACAATTGGCGCGGCCGCCCGATTTTATAAGCCGGATCGGAAACCATTTCGCTCCATTGCGCCACCCATCCGACTGTTCTTGCCATGGCGAAAATAGCAGTAAACATGCTGGTGGGTATCCCTAAGGCACGCTGCACGATACCGGAATAAAAATCGACATTCGGATAGAGTTTCCGGGAAATGAAATAGTCGTCTTCCAAAGCAATCTTTTCAAGCTGTAGCGCCAGTTTAAACAAGCGATCATTGTGCAATCCCAATTCATTTAAAACCTCATGACAGGTTTCGCGCATCAGTTTTGCCCGAGGATCAAAATTCTTATAGACCCGGTGACCAAAACCCATTAATCGATAATTATCATTCTTATCTTTGGCACGTTTAATAAACTCATCGATACGGGTAACATCGCCGATTTCTTCCAGCATTTTCAAACAAGCCTCATTGGCGCCGCCGTGTGCAGGTCCCCATAGACATGAAATTCCCGCCGAAACGCAAGCGAACGGATTCGCACCGCTGGAACCAACCAGACGTACCGTTGACGTAGAAGCGTTTTGTTCATGATCGGCATGTAAAATCAAAATCCGATCCAATGCGCGGACAATCACCGGATTTGCTTGATACTCTTCAGTCGGTACCGCAAACATCATGTGCAGGAAATTTTCTGCATAACCTAATCGATTCTGCGGATAGATAAAAGGTTGGCCGATATTGTATTTATACGCCATCGCAGCAATCGTAGGCAGTTTTGCAATGAGCCGGTACGCGGATTGCTCCCGATACGCCGGATCGGAAATATCCAACGCTTCATGATAAAACGCCGATAATGCACCGACCACACCCACCATGACCGCCATCGGATGCGCATCACGCCGGAATCCACTATAAAATTTGACCAGTTGTTCGTGCAACATCGAATGATTTTTGATGGCACGGTTAAACTCGGATTTCTGCGCAGTATCGGGTAACTCACCTTTCATCAACAAATAGCAGACATCGATAAAATCGCAGTGCGTAGCAAGTTGTTCGATGGGATAGCCACGATATAACAAGATTCCTTCGTCACCGTCAATGTATGTGATGTTGGAACTATTGCTGGCTGTCGATAGATAGCCCGGATCATAAGTAAATAAGCCACTCTTTGCGTGCAGTGCGCGAATATCGATCACATCGGGACCCATCGTTCCCGACAAAATAGGTAATTCGATGGGCGCACTGCCATCATTGAGATTTAAAGTTGCCATGCCTTTTTGTGCCATATTACTTCTCCACTTGTTGCGTACGATTGACTAGTATGCACGATTAGAAAGCTTCAGAACCGCAGAATGCCCTCTAGAATCTAACTCTTTTGTAGCAATTCCACGATCTGTTGCAAGTTATCATCTGTCGTGACCTGCCGTGCCGTGATCAAATCCCACAAATCATTGTCCGGGAGGGACAGCAATCGTTCAAATTGTTCCAGCCCATGCTGATCCAACTGCCTGTAATACTGATCCATAAAACGTTGCAAAACAATATCCAATTCAAGCAGACCGCGCCGACATCGCCAGCGTGCACGCTCAAATTCCTTCATACCATCCTTTTCACCATCATGTCCTTGATTTTGCCGATTGCCTGGGTAGGATTCAAGCCTTTAGGGCACGCGTCAACACAATTCATAATGGAATGACAGCGAAACAAGCGATAGGGGTCTTCCAGATTGTCCAATCTCTCAGCGGTCGCCTGATCGCGACTATCTGCCAGAAAACGATAAGCTTGCAATAACCCCGCGGGACCCACAAACTTATCCGGATTCCACCAAAATGAAGGACAGGATGTCGTACAGCAAGCGCATAGAATACATTCATAGACGCCGTCCAGCGCAGCCCGCTCCTCCGGCGATTGCAGTCGTTCCGTTTCCGGTGGCGGATCATTATTGATCAAATAAGGTTTAATGGAATGATACTGTTGGTAGAATTGCGTCATATCGACAATCAGGTCGCGAATCACTGGCAATCCCGGCAATGGACGTATTTCTACCGGCTCCTTCAAACTACTGATCGGCGTAATACACGCCAATCCATTGCGCCCATTGATATTCATCGCATCCGAACCGCATACGCCTTCACGGCACGATCGGCGCAGACTCAAACTGTCGTCAATCGATTTAATACGCAACAATACATCCAGCAGCATCTTATCGGTCGCCGCCAACTGCACATCGTAATCGCGCATGTAAGGTTGTTCATCTTTATCGGGATCATAGCGGTAAATAGAAAATTTCATTACTGGCTCCGGACGATTTGAATACTGCCTATAGTCGACAAAAACAACTCAGAATATTGCGAAGTATACAGACTCAAAGCCAGATTAGCATAGTTTGACTTGTCTTTCTAATCCAACAAGCCAAGTTGCTCATGGCGCTTGGGGAAGCAGACCTTACAGCTTTATGCACATACAATGCATGGGCGCAGTGTCAATGCGTCATGCATGTGCTGAAGCATGGCAAAAATACAAAGACCGTGAGGATTCAGGTAGAATTGGAACGTTAGGTTCGTGTGGCCGAACCAGCGCCAACTGATTGAGAAATCGGACATAGCCATCAAGCCATAGTCAATATTTTATAAAGGAAAATTTTAGATGAATTTTAAATATAGCGTCGTTTGTATGATTGGCCTTAGTTTCGCTCTAATCGGTTGCGACGGAGTTCCCGAAGCAAATTCGGTGAATTGTTCGGGCAGAGGATTGGAGTCATCACTGTCAACTTTCAGGAACGACGAAGTTGCACGGCAAGCATTTGTCGATAAGTGCGATGAATTGAAAAAAGGAAATTAAGCGTACAATAGGAATTCGACAAACCCCAGGAATGGTTTCTAGAACGCTATGGCCTGGGGTTGATGTCACTTAACGAGCGATGATTCCGGCTTGCGCAGATTTGAGTGCCAATCCATACGGTTGACATGAGCAGATTGAAAAGAAGTAAAGAGCATGCCAAATGTACAAGCCCGGCACCAAAACTACACAGCTTTAACAGGCCATTGAAAAACTATCTGCGTTGTCGCTACGGTGTTAAAAACAAGCTCAAAATGCTCACTTATTACGCATAAACTGCGCTTTCTCGCCTGTTTTTGCCTTGTATCGGCAGCCTCGAAAACGTTTTTCAACGGCCTGTTAAATCCCATCATAATCAAACCCTAAAGCAACAAGCGGAAAAGGATCGCACGCCATCGACCGGGTAAGTTTTACCGGAAATGATTTGGAAAGACGATAAATCCAATTGGATATCCTGAACTGGGAGCGTATCCGCTGCCAGTAATTCGCTCGCAATATCCGTAGGAGTCAAATCGCATCGGATGCCGCGGATCAATCCGATTAACTTCAACGGATCCAGACCAAAAGATTCCAAGCTTAATGATTCAAAGTAAACCTTTTTCCCTTTTGAATCGATTTGACAAAAGTGATCGTTCAGGCCGCACATCATCCGTATCTCTTTTTCGTAACGCCAGCTGGAAAACTTGGTTGAAATGAGTTTATTTAAATCGGATTCAGAAAAACCGCCGCACTGAATAATGGCATCGACATCCAAGCGCAAGCGCTCAGGCTGATAATCAATAGAGATCACTTGGTCATCGGGAATTTCAAACACCAACGCAACACCGCGGTGACCATCGGCATAATGACTCCACAGCACCGGATCATGATAGTGCTCTGAAAAACAAATGACACCATACTGCTCGTTCACTTGATTCTTGAATGTTTCCAGCTTAGCTTTGGTATCACTATGGGAAAAATCGGCAGCACAAAATTCAAATGGATCATTCAGCTCATTAATGCGCGAAATTTTCAGACGGCGATCACGCAATGCTTTCAGGGCGAATTCGGAAGGAGTGAAGTGATATACAATCATTGGCGGTTTGCTTTAAATAATCGTTTCACACTTTGTTTGGCTCAATTAGCATTGCATCTTACCGCATGTAGAGATTATTCTTATAAAACCACTTCACACTGCTCGTCAATATACGTCTTGATCGCCTGTACATCGGCATCCTTAACCACAAACCGCTGCGGTAAATCTTCCAGATTCTCAAACCCCGCCGGACGTTGCGGTTCTTGCCCAATGGCTTCCTGAATGCTCTCAGAAAATTTGACGGGTAATGCGGTTTCCAGGCAAATTAGCGGCACGCCTGCTTCACGGTGCGCTTGCCCGACCTTTAGGCCGTCTGCGGTATGTGTATCGACAAGCACATGATAGCGCCGATAGATGTCGTGAATCATCGCAATCCGGCTCGCATGATTACTGCTGCCGGAGACAAAGCCGTAATCCTTGATTTTGGCAAATAGCGGTGTGGTCGATAAATCAAAGGCTTGACCTTTGTCGACTTGCGACCATAATTCGGCAACTTGCTTGGCGTTTCTGCCGGTCAGGTCGAAAATGAAGCGCTCGAAGTTGGAGGCTTTGGAAATATCCATCGACGGGCTGCTAGTGTGTTGGGTTTCCGTGGTAGTACGCGGACGGTATACGCCGGTTGTAAAAAACTCATCCAGCACGTCATTTTCATTGGTCGCCAGAATCAAGTGCTTGATCGGCAATCCCATCATGCGTGCCACGTGGCCGGCGCAAATGTTGCCGAAGTTGCCGGACGGCACGGCAAATGAAACCTGCTCATCATTGCTTTTCGTCGCGGCAAAATAGCCTTTGAAGTAATACACCACTTGCGCGACGATGCGTGCCCAATTGATCGAGTTGACCGTGCCGATGCGGCGTGCCTGCTTGAAAGCGTGATCATTACTGACCGCCTTGACGATATCCTGGCAATCGTCGAACACGCCGCGAATGGCGATGTTAAAAATATTTTTGTCTTGCAGCGAAAACATTTGCGCGGTTTGAAAACGGCTCATCTTTCCCAGCGGCGACAGCATAAAAACACGGATACCTTGCTTGCCGCGCATGGCATATTCGGCACTCGAACCGGTATCGCCCGATGTCGCACCGAGAATGTTCAACTCGTCGCCGGTTTTCGTCAATTGATATTGGAACAAATTACCGAGCAATTGCATGGCGATATCCTTGAACGCCAAGGTCGGTCCATTCGACAAACTCAGAATATGCAAACCCGGCTCCAATGTTTTAAGCGGCGTAATATCCCTACTGCCAAACACTTCGGCGGTATATGTCTGAAGGATCAGATTGCGCAAATCATTGGCAGGAATATCATCGACAAAGCGCGACAGGATCTCGAATGCAAGCGCCGGGTAACTCAAGCCACGCCACGCATTCAATTCCGCTGCTGTGATTTGAGGATACGCTTCGGGTATCGCCAATCCACCATCGGGAGACAGGCCACTTAACAGGATTTCAGAAAACGGTTTGGGCGGCATTCCACCGCGGGTTGAAATATAACGCATGCTTATTTTTAATGGATTGAGTTTGAATAAAGGCTATTGCATCACACAATAGCGTTAAAAAACAGGGGAAATTTCTGAAAAATGAATGCAATGCTCATCATTGCACCCATTCCGATGATTCAATTCCTAGTTATTTAATTCTTCGATGCGAATACGAATGACTTTATTCGTCACCACCGGCAGCGATTCAATACGGGCAATGGCCGCGTTGATATTTCTCTCCACCGTCAAGTGCGTCAACATAATGATATTGACGCGGTCGGAATCACTACTGGGTTCCTTTTGAATCAGGGCGCTAATGGAAATATCATTATCCGCCACGATGCGGGTGATTTCCGCCATCACACCGGGTTTATCGATCACCTGCATGCGCAGATAGTACGAAGTTTCCACGTCTTCCATCGAAATCACTGGCGTATCCGACAACAAATCCGGCTGGAATGACAGCGTTGGAACACGATGCATCGGATCAGCCGTTTGCATACGCGTGACGTCCACCAAATCCGCAATCACCGAACTGGCCGTCGGCTCAGCGCCCGCACCTGCACCGTAGTATAGCGTTGCGCCCACCGCATCGCCTCTGACGACAACAGCATTCATCACGCCCTCGACATTGGCAATTAATCGCCGCTCAGGAATGAGCGTAGGATGCACGCGCAACTCGATACCTTTTTCAACACGTTTAGTAATCCCCAGCAGTTTAATGCGATAACCTAATTCTTCAGCGTAACGGATATCCTCTCCGGTCAATTGGGTAATACCTTCGGTATACACTTTGCTGAATTGCACCGGAATACCGAACGCGATTGCTGACATCAACGTGATTTTGTGTGCGGCATCAATCCCTTCAATATCATAGGTAGGATCGGCTTCGGCATAACCAAGTTTTTGCGCTTGTGCTAACACTTCTGCAAAAGATAATCCCTTTTCGCGCATTTCCGACAAAATAAAATTCGCCGTACCATTGATAATGCCGGCAATCCAAGTAATGCGATTGGCGGTCAATCCTTCGCGCAATGCTTTGATAATCGGAATACCGCCAGCAACTGCGGCTTCAAACGCAACGATCACACCCTTGGCGCGCGCCACCGCAAAAATTTCCGTACCATGATTGGCCAATAAAGCTTTATTTGCCGTCACGACATGTTTGCCATGTGCGATTGCTTCCAGTATCAGGTCTTTGGCAATGGTTTGGCCACCAATTAACTCAACCACGATATCGATATCCGGATGGGTGGTAATCTCATGCGCATTATCAGTGACCATTACTCCCGGATCCGCCATTTTGCGCGCTTTTTCCAGATCCTTATCCGCAATCATGGTGATGACAATATCACGTCCCGCACGACGGGCAATTTCCTCATGGTTACGTTTAAGAACAGTATATGTGCCGCCACCAACGGTACCAACACCTAACAGGCCAATATGAATGGGTTTCATAAATTAAAGATAAAATAGATTAATAAAATTAGACGGATTGGATTATATACGAGCAGAAAGGTAAGGAATATGAAGTTATTGCAAATTACTGACATTGTCACCTTTACTGCCCAAATCCTTAGACATGCACGCATTGCATGCTCAAAAGATCTTTAATTACTACTGCACTATGAAACTTAGCTTTTATTATTAAATTTTTTGAGTTAGAATTGAATCCAAATTCTAGAAAAATGCTATATCCATCTGATAATTATGGATAATATACCTTTATACTAAAAGGGTCTTTTACTGTCTATCAAGGAGGAATAGCGCATTATGGCCGAGTATTTAACCAAATCAGCTGCCCGCAATATTTTCTATGGCGGTTCTATTTTTTTTCTGGCAGCTTTCACGGTTCTAACCATTCATAGTCACTTTTACATGAAAACCACTGCGACCGATGAGTCCACGTTGACAGAATCGGTTGTCCGGGGTAAGCATGTGTGGGAACGTCATTCCTGCATCAATTGCCATTCACTGCTTGGGGAAGGCGCTTATTTTGCTCCTGAGTTAGGCAATGTTTGGATTCGTTACGGTGGCAAGCAAAGTCCGGAAGGTGCCAGGGCGGGACTCAAGGCCTGGATGCGCGCGCAACCGACCCGTATCGAAGGGCGGCGGCAGATGCCTCAATTTAATTTAACCGAGCAAGAACTGGACGACTTGGTGGATTTTCTGGAGTGGACAAGCCGTATCAATACCCTTGGCTGGCCTCCCGGCATATCGGGCTAATCCTCTCAATTTTTCAACCACATTTATTTATCAAGACGTCTTCATGGAGGCATAGCAATGAAATATCATTCGCAGGGGCTTGCTTTTCCCTATTTTGTCGCTGCTTTGGCATTGTTTCTGGTTCAAGTTCTGGCCGGTCTGCTGGCAGGCACTGTTTATGTGTTTCCTAATTTTCTCTCTGAAGCGGTGCCTTTCCATATTTTCCGGATGATACACACGAATGCGTTGCTGGTTTGGTTGTTGCTGGGTTATTTTGGCGCCAGCTATTTCTTAATTCCGGAAGAAAGCGAACGGGAAATTCACAGCCCAAAACTCGCATGGCTGCAATTGGGCATTTTTGTCTTTGCCGCATTGGCTGCGGTCGGCAGTTACCTTTCAGGCGTACATGAAGGGCGAGAATTTCTGGAGCAGCCTTTTTGGGTCAAAATCTTGATGGTCATCGCTTTCCTGATATTTATTTACAATGTCACCATGACTGTGCTCAAAGGGCGCAAAACTGTGGTATCGATCGTGTTGCTGCTAGGTTTGTGGGGTGCGGCTATCTTCTTCATGTTCGCCTTTTACAATCCTGACAATCTCGCCGTCGATAAATTGTATTGGTGGTGGGTGGTGCATGTATGGGTGGAAGGTGTGTGGGAATTGATTATGGCAGCCATGCTGGCATTCCTGCTAATCAAACTAACCGGCGTCGATCGCGAAGTGATTGAGAAATGGCTGTATGTGATTGTCGGTTTTTCATTGTTCAGTGGTTTACTTGGAACGGGCCATCATTACTACTGGATTGGCGCACCAGAATATTGGCACTGGATCGGTCTCATATTTTCTTTTCTGGAAGTTGTTCCATTTTTTGCCATGATGCTGTGGGCTTTTTACCTGGTCAAGAAAAGCGGCCGGGATCACCCCAACAAAGCAGCCATTCTCTGGAGTCTGGGTTGCCCGGTCATGGCCTTCATCGGCGCCGGATTGCTCGGCCTGATGCACAGCTTTCCGTCGATTAATTTCTATACGCATGGTACGCAACTAACAGCTGCTCATGGTCACTTGGCATTTTACGGCGCTTATGTCATGCTGAATCTGGCGTTCTTTACTTATGCACTACCGGCATTGCGTAAACTGCAGCCTTACAATCAAACTTTGAATATCTGGAGTTTCTGGCTCATGAATACCGCCATGATCGGCATTACGTTTGCGCTGATATTCGCAGGTATTCTGCAAACGCATCTGCAACGCGTGCTGGAAATGGGGTACATGCATGTACAATCACAAATTGAATTATTTTACTGGCTGCGCCTTGGTGCCGGAGTATTTTTCATTATTGGTGCATTAATGTTCATCTATGCGGCATTCGGGCCGGCACGCGAGCGGGCCTTAACGTCAAAGCACGCACATTAACACCCGATGATCGATCACAACATCGCTCCGAAGGCTATCTGTGCAAGTACATGATCCACAAGTTACCGAATTCATTCCATTTTACCGGCCAACTGGTAATGAATGCGCACTGTTTGAAACTGCCTATCGTGAAGGCCTGCCGCTGCTGATCAAAGGGCCTACCGGTTGTGGCAAAACCCGGTTTGTTACACACATGGCCGCTCGTCTAGGGCGGCCGTTGCACACGGTCTCCTGTCACGATGATTTGACAGCGGCAGATTTGACCGGGCGTTACTTGTTGCAAGGCGGCGAAACAAAGTGGGTTGATGGGCCGCTAACTCGTGCCGTGCGCGAAGGCGGTATCTGTTATCTGGATGAAGTCGTTGAAGCACGCAAGGATGTAACAGTCGTCCTGCACCCCTTGACCGATGACCGGCGGATGCTGCCACTGGAGCGCACCGGAGAATTACTGAAAGCTTCCCACCAATTCATGTTGGTAGTGTCCTACAATCCAGGCTATCAGAATATTCTCAAATCCCTGAAGCCCAGCACACGCCAACGCTTCGTTTCCATCAGCTTTGATTTTCCTCCGCCTGCTATTGAAGCTCAAATCATTGCCGCCGAAAGCGGTTTACCCGAATCACAGTGCATCACCCTCGCCACACTAGCACAACGGCTGCGAGCATTGAAAGACATTGATCTGGAAGAAGTGGTGTCTACACGCTTGCTGATCTACTGCGCCACGTTAATGAAGAATGGTTATGAGCCCTATCAGGCTGCTGAAGCGGCACTGGTGGAACCGTTATGTGACGATCCGGAAGTCAAGCAGGGATTGCTCGAACTGATTAGCGCAACTTTCGGCCAACCATGAACTGGCTTGAATTGACCGAGTTGGAAGAACAAACCGGTCGCTTGTGGCACCAGATGATTGGCAAATCCCCCAGTTATCGGCATTATCCGGAGGCAGCGGTATCACTGAATAGTGTGCGCACTGCGCTCGGTATTTTTTTTCGCGGTCTAGGCGGTGCGCCGGGCGTGGCTATCATTGCAGGAACGCCACAAGCGTCGGCACATCGTCTGACATTGCGGCAACGTCTCGGTTTGATGCAAGAATCGCTGGATCCGATTGAATGCAACACGGAACGCATGTTACTTCCGGAAGCACTGGACTATTTCCCCGAAAGCGATCTGAACCGGCAGCATTATTTCTGGCTCGCCGCATTCTTCGCCACAGTGAATAACTACAACTATTCGTCGTCGCTAAAACGCCACGATCCTCTACAAGCCGATCTTGCATTTTTGCATCAGGCTTACTGGACAAGCATCCATACTAGTCAGCGTTATCCGGGTCTGGCGCAGAATTACCGCAGGCTTTGCGCAGCCATCCGGGAACAGCGACCACATCGACCATTGACGGCGCAAGAGCAAGCCATCGAAAGCGTGATTCAGGTAATGCTGGGAGCACAACTGTGTACGCATGCATCGGGAGATGATTTTTTGCAAGCCGTCCAGCAACCGGTTCCCGACTTTACGTCATGGCACGCTGCTAAGAATTATCGCGCTTTTCTGCCAGTGCCACTGTGGGGCAAAATAAATACCCATCAAAAATCCATGAATGCCAGACCTGATGCACTGGATGATAGTGCTGGCCAAAGTACCGAAGCCGATGAGAAACAGCGCAAAAAGAAAAGTCGCCGGGAAAAACAAGATCAAAGCACGCGCGATGACCCGTTGTTATTGAACCGCTTCGAAAAGATGCTGAGCTGGTCGGAAATGGTCAATGTCAACCGAGCAGTGCAGGACGATGAAGAGAGTGCCGCTAAGGATGCCGCTGAAGCACTGGAAGAAATTACGCTCAGTCCTAATGAGCAACGTGCTGCCACCCGGTTGAAGTTTGATCTGGATCTCTCGCCGGACGACGTCAATCCGGCAATATTGATTTCCGAACTTGTTTATCCGGAATGGGATTTCAGACGCAAACAGTATCACTCCCAGCAATGCAGAATTATTTTTCAGCACGCGACCGAAGGTATTCAACACTGGGAACCCGATCTTCAGGCGAGAAAGCGTTTTCGTAAAATCCGCCGTCAATTCGAGGCGCTACAGCCAAAGCGTGAAAAACTTCATCGTCAACTGGACGGAGCTGAACTCGATATGGATGCTTTAGTACGTGCAAGATGCGATCTGCATGCAACCGGCAATAGTTCGGACCGAATTTATCTCAATACACGGCAACAATCTCGTGATTTGAGTGTCGCCATTCTGATGGATGTCTCCTTGTCCACGGATAGCTGGATTAGCGGAAGACGCATCCTGGATATCGAGAAAGAAGCATTAATCACCCTCGCAACAGGACTCGCCACCTGCCGAGACACATTTGCCATATACACGTTTACGTCACGCAAGCGGGATTATGTGCGTGTCACCGAAGTGAAAGACTTTGATGAAGCGTTTGATACCCGTACACTTCGGCGTATCGCGGCATTACACCCCGGGTACTACACTCGTATGGGTGCGGCGTTGCGTCATACCAGCAAGCTTCTAGCGCATCGTACCGAGCGCCATCGTCTGCTCTTGCTGCTGACCGATGGTAAACCGAACGATCTCGATTATTACGAAGGTCGTTACGGTGTCGAAGATACCCGACAGGCTATCATTGAGGCCCGCCATGCGGGTTTGTCCGTATTTGGAATCACGATAGACCACAAAGCGCAGGATTACTTTCCCTATCTATTCGGTAAAGGAGGCTACACCATTGTAGCCCGGCCAGATCGACTCTCCCATATATTGCCCGTAATTTATCAGCACTTAATTCAATAACCGATATAAAAATACAAGTTACAGATTAGCAAATGACGTACCGCGACACGACACTTTATGCATGCATCAGTTAGTGCCATGACGTTTGCGATAGCGCTGTAGAAAATGCGCAATGCGACCGACGGCTTCGGTCAAATCATCAACATTGGGTAGAAACACGACACGAAAATGATCGGGTTGGCGCCAATTAAAACCACTACCCTGTACCAACAAGACTTTCTCTTCCAACAGAAGATCCAGTACAAACTGTTGATCATTTTTAATCGGATAGACCTCAGGATCCAGACGCGGAAACAAATACAACGCCGCCTGCGGTTTGAAACAGCTTACGCCGGGAATATCCGTCAGCATTGTCCAAGCGACATCGCGTTGTCGCATCAGCCGACCGGTTGGCAGCGTCAAATCATAAATACTCTGATAACCACCCAACGCCGTCTGAATGCCGAATTGCGACGGCACATTGGCGCATAATCGCATCGAAGCAAGCATATTCAGCCCGGCAATGTAGTCACGGGCATGACTCTTTTCACCCGAAACCACCGCCCAGCCCGAGCGAAAGCCCGCTGCGCGGTAATTTTTGGATAACCCATTAAATGTCACAAACAGCACGTCATCGGCCAATGAAGCAATCGACGTATGCGTCGCATCCCCATACAAAATCTTGTCGTAAATCTCGTCGGCATAAATAATCAATTGATGCTGGCGGGCAATTTCAATGATTTCGAGCAATAATTCCTTCGAATACAACGCGCCCGTAGGATTATTCGGATTGATGATGACAATGGCGCGTGTTCTTGAATTGATTTTGGCGCGAATATCATCCAGATCCGGCGACCAATCCGATGCTTCGTCACACACATAATGTCTCGCCACACCGCCGGAAAGCACCACCGCAGCCGTCCATAACGGATAATCCGGCATCGGAATCAGCACCTCATCGCCATTATCCAACAGCGCTTGCATCGTCAACACCACCAGCTCGGATACGCCATTGCCAATAAAAATATCATCCAGCTGCACATTCTTGATCTGCTTTTCCTGGGTGTAGTGCATGATCGCCTTGCGCGCGGCAAACAAGCCTTTGGAATCGCAATACCCGGAAGCATCGGATAAATTGCGAATGACATCCTGCAAAATCTCCTCCGGCACATCAAAACCAAACGTCGCCGGATTGCCGATATTCAACTTGATAATATGATGACCTTCCTCCTCCATCTGCTTGGCACGCTCCATCACCGGACCGCGAATGTCGTAGCACACATTGGTAAGCTTGCTGGATTTTAATATTGGGCGCATGGTGGTAAGCGTTTTACAGAAATGGAATAAGATTTAAAGCCTGAAAGGCACAAGTTCTCTGATAATGAACGAGTTGTCATTATATACGCAATCACTGACATCCCGTTAATGGAGTATTAAGAAACCTGATTCCGTTATAACGGATATCAAATTTTTTTCATTGCCTTCACCTTCTACCAACAAATACCAAAACATCCAATTATTGGGATGAAGTTTATCACCTATCTTATTATTTTATATGATTATTTGCATTGACTTTCAATTACTCGGCAAGCTACCATACGCGCCGAGTGGGTAATAACACTCGCTCTTATTACGGAGAATAAAAAAATGGCAATAATCAATGGAACAAGCAGCAGCGAGACTGTGAATGGAACAACCAGCGATGACACCATCAATGGTTTGGGTGGTAGCGATACATTGATCGGCGATTTGGGTGATGATACGTATGAGTATTCGGGTATTTTCTCAACCACAACCTTATACCCTTACACCGATATAGTTACAGAGTTAGCAGGTAGTGGAAGTGACACGATACACATTTTAACAGGTAGCAATCCCGGTGATATTCCTGCCTCTGCCGTACGCGTACAAGGCGGCAGTGCCAGTGATCCCAATGCGCTTTGGATTATTGCCGATGGCTATGGAAAAATTTATCTAGGTAATCAGTTGACTGCAGCTAACGTTGAGTCACTGAAAATCGGAAACAATGCCCCAATCTCACTTACGAGTGGAATCAATATGACCGGCAGCTCCAGTGGCGAAACAATCAATGGATCTGCATTTAACGACACCATTAACGGTATGGGTGGTAGCGATACATTGATCGGCGGTTTGGGTGATGATACGTATGAGTATTCGGGTATTTTCTCAACCACAACCTTATACCCTTACACCGATATAGTTACAGAGTTAGCAGGTAGTGGAAGTGACACGATACACATTTTAACAGGTAGCAATCCCGGTGATATTCCTGCCTCTGCCGTACGCGTACAAGGCGGCAGTACCAGTGATCCCAATTCACTTTGGATTATTGCCGATGGTTATGGAAAAATTTATCTAGGCAATCAGTTGACTGCAGCCAATGTCGAGTCACTGAAAATCGGAAACAATGCTCCAATTTCACTTGAGTGGCTACAAATTGCTACTGGCACTTCGATTTCGCTTACGAGCGGATTACCTATGACAGGCAATATCAATATTCAAACGATCAGCGGATCTGCGTATAACGACATTATCAACGGTAAAGGAGGCAACGATACGCTGATTGGTAACTTGGGAAATGATACCTACATTATTGGCAATGCCGGTGTCACAATCACTGAAAAATTAAATGAAGGCACGGATACCGTCAAAAGTAGTATCAGCTACATTCTACCGGCCAACGTAGAGAATCTCACGCTGACAGGTACATTGGCTATTAATGGGACAGGAAATGGCTCAAACAATAAGTTGACAGGCAATTCAGCAGCCAATCAATTGAAAGGGAATGGCGGTAACGATACGCTCGATGGAAAAGCGGGCAACAACACACTTACTGGCGGGGCAGGTCAGGATACCTTCAAACTGACTAGCGCAGGCCACATCGATGCGATTACTGATTTTATCGCAGCTGATGATACTATCCAATTGGAGAATGCTGTATTTACCGCATTAACCACTCCGGGTACATTAGCGGCAGGCCAACTCAAAATCGGCACACAAGCGCTGGATGCCAATGATTTTGTGGTATACAACAATGTAACGGGGGCATTGTTGTACGATGCGGATGCAAGTGGCGCGGCTGCGGCAGTGCAAATTGCTACATTGAGCGCCGGTTTGGCCTTGACCAATGCAGATTTTGTAGTGATTTAAGTTGTAATCCGGCAATAACCTAGACAATCATCCCTGAAAAACAGGCTTTCAGGGATGATCACTTCAGAATTCATTGTATACGAATCAAGCCCTAAACCGCACTTGCACTTCACGAATATAAATCAACGATGAAACAGCTTTTTTAAGTTCCAGTACCAGATGCTTTGCCTCATTGATGTCCTGCAGAATTTCGATCGGCAAATCCAGTTCCACATCAATTTCACCGGACAGGTAATGCAGCGTCACAGTTTCAATTGTCGCCGCCGGCAACTGGAACCAGCGCTGCTTTAATTCGTCGATGACTTTCTCACGCGCAGGCAACTCGTTACAGGGTGAACCGGTTTCATCATTTTCCGGATCGATATGCACCGTTACATCCGTCACCTCATCCACGTGTTCCATCAAGCACCGCCGCACGGCATCGCCGATCTGATGACCTTCCGATACGCTTAAACGAGGATCGACCTGGATATGCACATCAACAAAAGCATCTCCCGCGCTTTTGCGGGTTCTGAGCGTGTGAATTGAACGCACACCGCTCACCGTATAAATATGCTCCCGAATCGCGTTGACTTTGTCAGGATCCAGCGCGGTATCGATCAATTCCCGCGTGCTGGAACGCACCAAACCAAAGCCGATCTTGGCGATCATCGCAGCCACTACCACTGCGGCGATCGCATCGAGGTAAGGATAACCCAGCATGACGCCGGCAATACCAATGAGCACTACAATCGACGAAAAAGCATCGGAGCGGCTGTGCCAGGCATTGGCCATCAGCATATCCGAACGCAACCGCCGCGCCGCCGCCATCGTATAATGATAAATCCATTCCTTGGATACCACGGACACCAATGCAACCAGCAGCGCCAATATGCTGAAATCCAATAATACGCCCGGATCATTGAGCCGCTGGATGGAGCTCGTCGCGATGCCGATGGCGACGATGACCAACACAACGCCCAGACTGACCGTTGCCAGCGTTTCAATCCGGCCATGCCCATAGGGGTGAGTTTCATCGGCTGCCCTGTGCGAGTGCTTGGCGGCATACAGCACCATAAAATCAGTCAGCAAGTCTGACAAGGAATGAATACCGTCGGCAATCAACGCTTGCGAATTGGCAAACCATCCCACCACGATCTTGGCAACACCCAGCATAAAATCCAACACTGATCCAACCAGCGTCACTTTGCGTACGTCTCGATAACGTTGTTGCTGAGCGCTCATTTCCGAAGCAGCATTCATACTGTGACCGCCTGTACTCTAAAAGTAACCCATCAACCAGCCAGTTTCGATGTTCATTTATCTGAACGCGATGGCAGTCGCCTATGTTCCGTTCTAGGGTGATGCGACAATTGACAGGCGCGACGGAAAGCCACCAGCATTCGCTGCGCATCTCCCAGCACAGTTTCAGAGGGATAACCGACCGCTCGGCCTGATTCGAAGGCTCCCGCCGGCAATCCGGTCAGCAATTCCAGCCCTTGGATAACATGCTGCATGGTGTAAATCGCAAACAAACCTTTCTCGACGGCCTCAATGATTTTGTTATCCAGCATCAAGTGCTGCCGGTTGGCATGCGGAATCAGCACACCCTGTTCGCCGGTCAACCCAATTTTCTCGCACAACCTGAAATAACCTTCAATTTTGTCATTGACGCCACCAATCGGCAGCACTTCTCCATATTGATTCAATGCACCTGTGACTGCGATACTTTGATTCAGCGGCAATTCCGTCAACGAGGACAACAGCACATAAAACTCGGCACAGGAAGCCGAATCTCCTTCGATACTGGTATATTCTTGCTCAAAAACAATCGATGCGCTGAGCGCCAACGGTGCGATATGCGCAAACAATGCGGCGAAATAATTTTGCAATATCAACACGCCTTTATCATGAATCGGCCCGGTCATTTCCACTTCGCGCGCAATATTCAGCACGCCGTCTTCGCCGGCAAAAGTGCGCGCGGTAACCCGCACCGGCGTACCAAAACGATAATCGCCCAAATCGATTTGCGTCAATGCATTGAGCTGCCCCACTTTCTCACCCTCAACTGCAATGGAGATTTCACCATCGATAATGAATTCCTGCACACTCAAATCCGGGTAGTTGTGACGGTGCATGCGCGCCAGCAGTGCGGCATCGATATCGGTCACAGCCACCGTCCGTCCACGACGTGCGGTACACAGTGCGGCACTCTCCAACACCAGCATCTCGGTACGCGCAAAAATAGCACTCTGGCGTTTTTGATCTTCCACCTCACGATGCGATTCTTCTAATAACCGCGCAACCGCCGCCGCAGAAAAGTGCGGCAATTTTGCCGTATCGCAAGCATGCGCGACAAAAATGGCCGATGCATGGTAAGTTTTCGCACTGGCAAGAAAGCTCTCGGCAAAGTCGACTTTTACGCGAAAGCGCCGCATAAATTCAGGATCGATCTCCTGCAGGTCATAATATTCATCGCGCGAGCCGATCAAAATGATTTTCACGTCCACTTCCACTGCCTCGGGGTCGAGCGCAACAGGCGTACTCGATGTCAATGTCGAGCCGGGCTCTTCAATTTGCAGCCGCTTACTGCGCAAGAATCGCCGCAGTTTTAACCATAATTCGCTATCCGTCAGCAAATCACTCAAGTGCAACATGAGAAAACCACCATGCGCCTTCAGCAAACTGCCGGCGCGAATATGCATGAAATCAGTTTTCAGTTTGCCGCTCTCAAACTGATAATCAATGCTGCCAAACAACGCATAAGACGATGGATTATCTTCGACAATGACGGGCGCCCCCTGCATGTCGGCACTGTCCACCACAAGATTGATTTGATAATGGGAGAAAATCTGATTCAACGCCGATTGGCGCTTTTCTTCGTCGCTAATGTTGGCTGTAAACAGATGCAGATTATCGAGAATATCCGCTGTGATCTGTTCAAAATACGTCTTTAAACGGATATTGCTTCTTAATTGTTTTTGCAAACCATCCTGAATCTTCTTCACGGCAAGACTTAATAACGGTTGCACGGTACGACACTGCAACGCTGCCACTGCTGCACTCTTTTCTTTGTCAATGGCATTGAATGCTTCAAAATACTGAATGATCGCTTCATGGAGCTGCTGCTCTGCCTGCTCCACTTCAATTCTGCGGTTTCTGGGCAACTTTAATAAATTTTCTTCCGTCAGAATTTCCCCTGCTGCATCCAACATCGTAAAAATAATCTGTTCGTCCTCACGATGAATGGTGAAATGCAGCGATGCAGCAATTTTGTCCAGCTTGGCATACATTTTTGCGGCTGCTGTTCTGCATTTTTTCTCAATGCGATCACTTTTGATCTTGAAATCCTGCCCATTCAAACTTTGCGTGATTTCCACGGGCAGTGATTTTGCCAGTTGCAACAAAGATTGCCGCAACAAGCGCCCTTGCCCGGCAGGCAAATGCAAAGCCAACGGCTTTTCAGGCGCAATGAAGTTGTATAGATAACACAAATCATGCGGTGTTGATCTATCCGCCGCTGCAGCAATCAACGCCTGCTGTAACAGCGAGGATCGGCCCGATCCAACTTCTCCCAACACAAATAAATGATAATCGGGCTGCGTCATACTCAAACCAAAACGCACTGCCGCTTCTGCCCGCTCCTGCCCGATCCATGACAAAGGCTGTTGCAGCAGTTCCGAAGTATCGGAAAATCCCAGGGAGTCCGGATCGATGATAGTACGTAATTGCAAAGAATCTAATGATGGGATTGGCATATTTAAATCTAGTAACAACTGGACGATCAAATCACGCCCACACACTTGCATTGTACCGACTTAGACGCAACTGCGTAATGAAGGAATCCAACAGGCGGTTAAAAAACGTTTTCGAGGTAGCCATGCATTGGTAATCTTAACTCTCTGGGAATACCAGCATTCCATCCCAAATGTGCAGGATTTGGTCTTTTCTTTCGTTTGATTTTACTGATTGAGATTTCTAGGATTACATGATCCAAGAGAACAAAAGCAACCATTCTCTTTTCTTCTACTGACATACAAAATATTGCCGGAGAATCATTGTTCAGCGATTGGACAATAATTCTCCGGCTAAACTACTATTGTTCTAGCAGGCTATTAAAAAGATCGGGTTTATAATCATAATGACCTGCTATGCTAATTAGCAGCCCGTTAGATTACCACGATATCCGCATTGGTCATGGCCAAGCCTGCACCGACACCGGCAATGGTTACCGCGGCACCTGCACCGTTGCCATCTGCGTCATATAACAGTGAACCCGTCACATCGTTGTAAATAACGAAATCATTGCTATCTAACGCTTGCGTACCAACGACAAATTGACCGGCAGCCAATGTACCGGTCGCGGTTAATGCAGTAAATACCCCATTTTCCAACTGGATGGTGTCATCTGCTACGCTATAGTCAGCAATCTTGTCGGTATGCCCATTTGTAGTAAACTTAAAGACATCTCTACCTGCTCCACCAGTGAGTACATTATTGCCGGCACCACCGTCCAGCGTATCATTGCCGGCTCTTCCATTTAACTGGTTGTTTTTCACATTCCCGACAATGATGTTATCCAATCCATTGCCTTTACCATTGATTGCTGATGTCCCGGTTAATGTAAGGTTCTCCATGTCATCGGGTAATGTGTATGTCACACTACTGCTGACTCTATCAATACCTCCCAAATCTCCGGGATCGCCAAAGAAAAATTCACTAACAAAATCACCAACATTATCTACAATGTAGTGATCATTACCCCATCCACCATCCATGATATCAGCGCCAGTGCCACCATTGAGCGTATCATCACCATCATCCCCCCACAGCGTATCATCGCCAGCACCGCCGGATAGTTTGTCGTTGCTAAAACCACCATAGAGCACATTCGAACCAACATTACCTGTTAGGTTATTACTCACACTAAAACCACCCCTGACAGCCTCGATATTGAGTAAAGTATCACTTCCTACTCCCCCTCCGGTAGCAACGCCTTTTTCGAGATCCACTGTAATGCTGCTGGTAGCCCTAGAATAATCAGCGATATCAACGCCGCCGCCACCATTGAGCTTATCGTTGCCAGTTCCGCCATCCAATGTATCTTCGCCTCCTCCTCCATTGAGGCTATCATTCCCAGCACCACCATCGAGTCTATTTGCGTTCGTATCTCCAGTTAAAGTATCTGCGTAAGAACTACCCACTACACCTTCAATTTTGATTAAGGTATCATTCCCAGCTCCACCTGTCGCTGATCCAGTCAAGAGGTTCACAATTACAGTACCTGTAGCGCTTGAATAGCTAGCAGTATCACTGTCATCTCCTCCATCCAGAATGTCGTTACCATCCCCACCCGTCAGTGTGTCAAAGCCACTATTACCCAGTAATGTGTCATCACCAAAGTCTCCATAGAGTTCATTCGAATTCAGGTCCCCTAGTAAAGTATCCGAATTGAAACTACCCATGACATTCTCAATATTGATTAAGGTATCATTCCCAGCTCCGCCTGTTGCAGTCCCGGTTACAAGATTTACTATGACTGCCCCTGAAGCATTTGAATAGCTCGCGGTATCGGTTTTTCCACCACCGTCCAAGGTATCGTTACCTTTTCCACCTTCCAGCAGATCATCACCTGAATCCCCGAGGAGAGTATCATCTCCCGCTAGGCCATATATAGAATCATCCCTCGTGGTACCTAGTAACCTATCATTGCCATCTGTACCATTGATTATCATAGTAGAACAACTCCTTTAAAAATTAAGACTACGAAAAAGACTTAACTGAGCGCGATGCGAATTACATCTTATCAATTTACTCGAAAAGCGCGCAAGCTTTAGATTTTCTTTAAATTCTTCAATCAACATTGAATTCTGGTAAATGCTTAACCAGTCATTCAACTTCTGATCATGAAGATGGTTCTTAAAGAATCCTTCCTGCCTAAAACCAATTGCTAACGCTGATTTCTGTGCATATGAATTATCTGAATAAACAATGCTAGTCAACTTATTAAATCCAATCGCATTAAATGCAAAATCCAATATCATCAGCATTGCCGTCAAAGGAATGCGGGTGCCATTGAATTTTGTTGCATCGGGAAAGCCGATCAAAATTTCTGCGCGGCGATGAACTAAATGAATTTCCGCCAATGAGGCGAGACCTATCGGTGTATAGTGAATTTCTCCCGGATTCAAAGAATCAATTCTTTCGATGACCCATTGAATGCTTTTATTCTTATACACAGCCAAACGGTCGGGATGATGTGCATTCTGTTGCGACTTGAATTGCCGGAGTGAGCCCGCCAAATAACGATTATAGTTACTCATAAAAGACTCGTTGGCATAGCAATCCGTCACAAACTGATGATCAAGCGGCGTACGAGCTCTTATTCGCAGTCTTTCATTCTCAATCGGCAGCACCCATATCGGATGCAATTGGATATACAGGTGCCTGATTTCAGTATCATCAGGATTAGCAGCCAGGCCACGACTCAGCACATCGAATGCTAAATCGATTGCATTATGCAGCAGATGAATGTTAGCAAGGTTAATGATACTGTTGGCGTTCTTGGCGTTTGCCTGCGCCGCTTTCTGAAAAGAATTCTTGGCATTGCTCAAGTCACCCAAACCGGCATGCGCCACGCCCAAGCAATCCAACAGATATGAATTTTCTCCAGCATATTGCAGACCTCGCGTCGCAACGCCAACTGCTGTTTTAAAATTTCCAAGCTGGCAATGCGCCGTTGCGGCGACGATCCAACCCCAAGGCGATTCAACATTCTTCTTGTCCGCCTTGTTCAAGTGGTCGATGCATAATTTCGCGTCACCCAACGCCAACAAATCACCCGCCTCTCGCACATACCCGGGAATTTTCTCATCAGCACTGCGTTGATAAAGCGCAGCAGGGTCCGGCAATTTGCAATTGAGCGTTTTCATGTTGAGTGGTCGAGTCTTTTTACGCCATTTATGCGCAATTTGATTTTCTTACCAAGGCATCCGGTTGTGGGTGGTTACGCAATTACGATTTATTTTTTAGTCTATCTTTAAGATCGGCAAACGGATTGAACGTAGCGACCGTTTCCGTTTTTCCACCATCAACACGCCCCATGGCATCTTTCAGCTTGGAGTGTTCATGTTCATGGCAGTAGGTACAGAGCAGCTCCCAGTTACTGCCATCGGGTGGATTATCGTCGTGATTACTGTTCTTGTGATGCACTTCCAGCAACTGTAGGTTCTTGTGGTCAAACGTACGCGCACAACCGCCGCACACCCATGGAAACAATTTGAGCGCTTGTTCCCGATACCCTTGGGCACGTTTTTCCGCATTCCGGCGTGCTTCAAGAACTACCTTATCCAGTTTACTGGTATCTTTTGCCATTAATCTGCCTCCATCAGTACGACGACAAGTTAAATTATATCGATTGGCATAAGTCTGTAAATCCCAACAGGCTTGCTGGATCGTAATGTTGGGGTTCACCAGGTTCACCCCAACCTACCGGATTAAGCAAAATCCGTCGCCAAATTCATACCAACCAACAATACCACATCATCCTGGGTATACGTGTGATAAAAACCACGATTGCCACCATCTACCCAATCGCCGTCAAGAACAATCCGATCCCCGGCATTGCCGTTGACTTTCAGGGTATTGCTGGTATCCGACAGATTGCGTAAATCGACAGCGGTTAAAGTCAGCGTATTATCGCCTCTGCCATAGATACAGATGGTCTCAATGCCGCTGATCTTGTTTTCAAAATCGGCCAGGTTCATATTCAAGCCGCTGCCGTCAAGATGCAATCTATCGTCGCCGCTACCGCCATCGATAGATGTAAAATCAAGATCGGCTATGCGAATATTGTCATCACCGGCACCGCCATGAAACACATCCGCCCCGCCGCGGCCGATCATCAAATCATTACCAGCACCAGCCTCAAAGACTTCTGCCGTTGAGGTGCCTTTGAGGACATCGTTCCCGGGCGTGCCCGCAATGACATTGCCGCCGCTGCCACCGCCAAAATCGCTGCGACCAAAAATAACGTAGCTGGAACCGAAATCAGCGCCATACCGGTTCCTTCCAGGAGCGCCTACCATCAAATCATCAAAACCATCGCCGTTGACATCCCCAGCACCGCTGACCGAATCACCCGATTGACTATACTCCTCTACCCCGACCAGGCGGATGCCGTTGCTGCCATCCAAACTGGATAAATCCATCGCGGCAGAAAAACCGGAAGCACGCCCAAATACCACATAACTGACGCCTGTATCATAGCCATAATTGCTATTATCAGCACTAGGCGCACCGACAATCAGATCATCAAAGCCGTCGCCGTTGACATCACCCGCGCTGCTGACTGAACTACCCAATCCATCCAAGCGGAAACCGTTGCTACCATCGAGGCTGGATAAGTTCAGCGTGGCAGCAAAACTCGAGGACTTGCCAAACACCACGTAATTGGGGCCTCCTGCACCGACAATCAGGTCATCAAAGCCGTCACCGTTGACATCCCCGGCGTTGCTGACCGAATTGCCCGAACCGTCATATCTCGCCACCCCATCCAGACGAAAGCCATTGTTACCGTCAAGGCTGGATAAATCTAGTGTGGCATCAAAGCCAGAAGCCTTACCAAGCACTACGTAACTGGAGCCAGACCTGTTGCCGTTCGGATCGGCACCAGGCGCACCGACAATCACATCATTAAACCCATCGCCGTTGATATCGCCTGCGTTACTGACAGAGGTTCCCGAGGAATCAGACTTCGCTACTCCATCCAGGCGAAAACCGTTGCTGCCATCGAGACTGGATAGATTCAACGTTGCATCAAAACCGGAAGCACGCCCAAACACCACGTAACTGGAACCGGAAGCATCGCCGTTCGAATCAGCACCAGGCGCGCCGACAATCACATCATCAAAGCCGTCACCATTGACGTCCCCCGCACTGCTGACTGATCCCACAACATCGCCCTCTACCGCACCATCCAAACGGAAACCGCTGTCGCCATCGAGACTGGATAAATCCATCGCAGCAGCAAAACCGGCAGCGCGCCCAAACACCACGTAGCTGGAACCGGAAGCACTGCCGTTCGGGTCAGCACCAGGCGCGCCGACAATCACATCATCAAAGCCGTCACCATTGACATCCCCCGCGCTGCTGACTGAACTGCCCGAATAATCACTCACCGCCACCCCATCCAGGCGAAAACCATTACCACCATCGAGACTGGATAGATCCAACGTGGCATCAAAACCGGCAGCGTGCCCAAATACCACGTAGCTGGATCCGGAATTCCCGCTGTTCAGATCAGCGTCAGGCGCGCCGACAATCACATCATCAAAACCATCTCCATTGATGTCTCCGGCATTACTAACAGAGCTGCTCAAAAAGTAATTCGTCGAGTCCTTCGTCACCATCCTATTTAGACGAAAGCCATTATTGCCATCGAGATCGGCCAAAATGATCACACCTGCTATTGGTACATCGGTAGCGTCTGTTCGCATGGTCCTATCTACCCGCAGCGTCGTCCCACTATTGGTAAAAATACGATAATCACCATCGACACCACCATCCGTCCAGCCATCCACGAGTCCAACAATACGATCATCGGCGTTACCATCCACGGTAAAAGTATCGGTGGTGTCCGAAAGACTGAGTAAATCCGGCAATGTAAGCGTCAATGTATTGCTGCCACTGCCGGTCAGATCGATCGTTTCGATGCCATCGATGGTATCAGGGAAGTCGGCCAGATTTAAGCGGATGCCTGCACCCATCAATTCCAGCGTGTCGGTGCCAACTCCGCCATCGACTGATTGGAAATCGAGATCAGGCACTGCAATGGTATCGTCGCCGGAATCACCATGGAATATATCCGCGCCACCGCGACCATCCATGCGGTCGTTGCCGTCACCTGCCTCGAAGCGCTCCGCCAATTCAGTGCCCGCGAGATTATCATCCTCCGCAGTACCCAAATATACCGCCTCACCGGCAATAAAGTTGCCGCCAAATACCACGTAGCTGGCGCCAATACCACCATCAGGCCCAAAGCCACGAGCACTGATGATCAAGTCATCAAAACCATCGTTGTTGACGTCCCCGGCGCCGCTGACCGATTCACCCAATATATCAAACGTCTTTGCTCCATCCAAACGAAAACCGTCATTGCCATCGAGACTGGATAAGTCCAGCGTGGCAGCAAAACCGGAAGCACGCCCAAACACCACATAGCTGGAGCCGGCATCCCTGATGCCGGCCGGATCAGCGCGGGGAGCGCCAATAATCAAGTCATCCAAACCGTCACCGTTGACGTCCCCGGCACCGCTGACCGAAACACCCGATCCGTCCAAGCGAAAACCGTTGTTGCCATCAAGGCTGGATAAGTTTAGCGCAGCATCGAAACTGGAAGCTTTACCAAACACCACGTAACTGGAGTTAGTTCCTGGGTTACCGACAATCAAGTCATCAAAACCATCGCCGTTGATATCCCCTGCATTGCTGATTGAGGCACCCGATTTATCATTTTCCGCCGCCCCATCCAAACGAAAACCATTGCTGCCGTCTAGGTTCGATAAATCCAGCGTGGCACTAAAACCGGAAGCTTTACCAAATACCACGTAACTGGAACCAGATCTATCGCCGTTTGGAGCAGCGTTAGGGTCACCTATGATCACGTCATCAAAGCCGTCGCCGTTGACGTCTCCGGCACTGCTGACCGATCTGCCCGAATAATTACCCGCAGCCACCCCATCCAGACGGAAACCATTGCTACCGTCGAGACTGGATAAACCCAGCGTAGCACCAAAACCCGAGGCTTTACCAAATACCACGTAACTGAAGGGATCTTCGTGCCCTCCCGAAGCACCGATAATCACATCATCAAAGCCGTCGCCATTGACGTCTCCAGCACCACTGACTGAAACGATGGGATTTCCAACCTCATCCAAATGAAATCCATTGCTGCCGTCAAGGCTGGATAAATTGAAGTCAGCAGCAAAACCGGAAGCCTTGCCAAATACCACGTAACCGGCACCATCAGCTACTTGTGGGTTAGCATAATAATCATAATCACCCTGAGCGCCAATAATGACATCATCAAAACCATCGCCATTGATGTCTCCTGCATCGCTGACTAAAAATGGGTTCGTGCGGGAATCTCCACCAAGAAATTGGAAACCGTTATTGCCATTGAGGCTGAATAGATCCAACGTGGCATCAGCACTTGAAGCCTTGCCAAACACCACGTAACTGGCACCGAACGTATTGGTATACGAACCATCGATACTAAGGGCGCCTACCATCACATCATCAAAGCCATCGCCATTGATATCCCCTGCACTGCTGACTGGTGTATCCAAACCATAGAAGTAGGTGCCCAAGCCATCCAGACGAAACCCATTGCTGCCATTCAGAATAGATACGTTAATAATCGGTATTGCCATGATCGTGACTCCTCGCTAAATGATTGATCAATCAACTTTTCTGGAAAAAGTGACAGAAATAGCAGTGCGCTATTCGATAAACTAGTATGTAGATACTACGCCGGAAAAATCCTACCGACAACCGGGTAGTTTTTGTAATTGGAGAGGTTATGAAGAATCCGAATTCGTCATTCCGAATACAGCGAGAAATCTATCAGAATCAATAGTGTATATTTCTCGCTATGCTCGAAATGACAGTTGTCAAATCCTTCGGCAGGTTCGGGAAAATAGCGGAGTGTTGATTATGTTCGAGATAGCTCCCGAATCCTCGATGCGACCAACAACGGAACCAGCGTTCTTTATGCAAAATCCACCGTCACATTCTGCCCCACCAACAATACCGCATCGTCATGGGTATAAACATGGTAATAACCGGAGCCGCGTGGACCGCCGTCGACCCAGCCGTCGTCCTGGACAGTAATGTGATCTCCCGCATTGCCATTGACTCTGAGCGTATTGGTGTTATCCGACAAACTCAACAAACCTTCTGCGGTTAATGTCAACGTATTGTCCCCCCTGCCATACAAGCAGATGGTTTCGATGCCATGGATTTTGTTGCCGAAATTTGCCAAGTCCAGATTCAGATCCTTGCCGCCCAGGTGCAACGTGTCGTTGCCGCTACTGCCGTCAACCGAGCCAAAACCAAGATCCGCCACCTGGATGTAATCATCGCCGGCGCCGCCATGAAACACATCAGCCCCGCCGCGACCGATCATCCGATCATTGCCGTCTCCGGCTTCAAAAATATCCGCTGCTGAAGTGCCTTTGAGAGCATCATTTCCGGGCGTACCCGCAATGACGTTGTCACCGCCACTGCTACCACCAAAATCGCGGCTGCCGAAGATGACGTAACCGGGATTGCCGTTTAGAGTAGCAACAATCAAGTCATCAAAGCCATCACCATTCACATCCCCTGCACCGCTGACCGATGCCCCCATTCCATAGCCTGTCAGTGCTTCGTCTAAACGAACACCGTTGCTGCCATCCAGACTGGATAAACTTAATATGGCATCAAAACCGGAATCGCGCCCAAATATCACGTAACTGGAACCGGATGAATATGCGTTATAGCCATTCGGACTGGCACCAGGTGCACCGATGATCACATCATCAAATCCATCGCCGTTGACGTCCCCTGCATTGCTGACTGCTCTGCCCGCTCTATCATATTCAGCTCCTCCATCCAAGCGAAAACCATTGCTGCCATCGAGAGTAGATAAATCCAGCGTGGCGTCAAAACCCGAAGCCCGTCCAAATACCACATAACTGGAGCCTGCGCGATAATTGTCGTTCGGATCGGCGTCGCCAGCACCGACAATCACATCATCAAGACCATCGCCATTCACGTCTCCAGCATCACTAACGGAAAATCCTAAGTTGTCATACGCTGCTACCCCATCCAGGCGGAAACCGTTTTTGCCATCAAGGCTGGATAATTCTAATGTAGCAGCAAAACCGGATGCCTTGCCGAATATCACGTAACTGGAACCGGCACGAAATTCTCCGTTCGGACTGGCACTGCGAGCGCCGACAATCACATCATCAAAGCCGTCACCGTTGACATCCCCCGCGCTGTTGACCGAATAACCCGAAACATCGCCGCTCTTCGTTCCATCCAAGCGAAAACCGTTATTGCCGTCAAGACTGGATAAATCCTGCGAAGCAGAAAAACCGGAAGCCTTGCCGAACACTATATAGCTGGAGCCAGAAAGCCCACCGTTTGGATCAGCATAAGGAGCGCCGATAATCACATCATCAAAACCATCGCCATTGATATCTCCGGCATTGCTGACCGAAGCACCTGACTGATCCCCGCTCTCCGTTCCATCCAGGCGAAAACCATTAGTACCGTCAAGACTGGATAAATTCAGCATAGCGCTAAAGCCTGATGCCTTACCAAACACCACGTAGCTGGAGCCGGAAGAAAAACCGTTCGGTTCAGCCCCCGCATTGCCGATAATCACATCGGCGAAGCCATCACCGTTGACGTCTCCGGCATTACTGACGGTTCCACCTTCATCCAAGCGAAAACCATTTTTGCCATTCAGGCCAGTAAAATCCTGCGTGGCGCTAAATCCAGAAACCTTGCCAAAAATTACGTAATTGTGTGCGGAGTAGGAGCCAGTTCCATATCTCGTAGCGCTGATGATTACATCATCAAATCCATCGCCATTGACATCACCTGCGCTGCTGACTAATCTAATCGGCAAATTCACTCCACTCAAGCGAAAACCATTGCTACCATCAAGATCAGCCAAATTGATCACACCCGATATCGGCACCTCTGTGTGCACAGCCCTATCTACTCGCAGCGTCGTCCCGCTATTGGTAAAAACACGATAATTGCCATCGATGCCGCCATCCGTCCAGCCATCACTGAGTCCTACGATACGATCTCCTCCGTTACCATTCACTGTAAAAGTATTTGTCGTGCTCGAAAGACTGAGCAAATCCGGCAGCGTGAGCGTCAATGTATTGTCACCGCTACCGGTCAGATTGATCGTTTCGATGCCATCGATGGTATCCGTGAAGTTGGCCAGATCCAGATGGATGCTCCCACCTGTCAATTCCAGTGTGTCGCTGCCAGCTCCACCATCGACTGATTGAAAGCCGAGATCAGGTACCACGATGGTATCGTCGCCGGCATCGCCATGAAATATATCCGCACCGCCAAGACCGGTCATGCGGTCATTACCGCCACCCGCCTCAAAGCGCTCTGCCAGAGTCGTGCCTACGAGATTATCATCTCCTTGAGTACCCAGGTATATCGGCTCACCGGTAATAAAGTCGCCGCCAAATACTACATAACTGGAACCGGATCTCTCACCACTTGGTTCAGCATAACGAGCACCAATGATCAAATCATCAAAACCATCACTGTTGACATCCCCGGCACCGCTGACCGATGCGCCAAACTGATCAGATCCCGACACGCCTTCCAGGCGGAAACCATCATTGCCGTCGAGCTTGGATAAATCCAGCGTGGCAGCAAAACCTGAGGTTTTTCCAAATATCACGTAACTGGAACCAGAATTTATACCATTCGGATCAACGCTAGGTGCGCCCACAATCAGATCATCGAAACCATCGCCATTGATGTCCCCGGCGCTGCTGGCCATGCTACCTCCATCCAGACGAAAACCGCTAATTCCATCGAGGCTGGATAAATCCAGCGTAGCCCCAAAACCGGAAGCCTTGCCGAATACCACGTAACTGGAACCGGAATAATCGTCGTTCGGATTGGCACTAGGTGCATTAACAATCACATCATCAAAACCGTCGCCGTTGACATCTCCGGCATTACTGATTGAACCGCCAGATCTGTCATACGCTGCCCCACCATCCAGACGGAAACCATTGCTGCCATCAAGGCTGGATAAGTCCATCGCGGCAGAAAAACCGGAAGCACGTCCAAACACCACATAGCTGGAACCGGAATCTTTCCCATTCGGATCAGCACCATAAGCACCGATAATCAAATCATCAAAGCCATCGCCATTGACATCCCCGGCATTACTGATTGAACCGCCAGATCGATCGCGCGTTGCCACGCCATCCAGACGAAAACCATTGCTGCCATTAAGATTGGATAGTTCCATCGTAGCGTCAAAACCCGAAGCCCGCCCAAATACCACATAGCTGGAACCGGAGAAAAAACCGTTCGGGTCAGCAAGACTAACACCAACAATCACATCACCAAAACCATCCCCATTGACATCCCCGGCACCGCTGACTGTAACACTGGAACTTATATCCCCTCTCAGTTGAAACCCATTGTTACCATCAAGGTTGGATAAATTGATGTCAGCAGTAAAACCGGAGGCGCGTCCAAATACCACGTATCCGGCACCTTCATATGATGCGTATGTAGGGATATAAACACCCGGAGCACCAATAATGACATCATCATAGCCATCGCCATTGACGTCTCCTGCATCGCTGACTATATATGGACGCGTGTTGGAACCTGAAGCATTCAGTCGGAAACCGTTATTGCCATCGAGGCTGGATAAATCAATGTCAGCAGCGAAATCAGAATCTCGTCCAAATACTACATAACTGAAACCGGAATAACTTCTATAGCTTCGAGCACCAATAATCACATCATCAAAGCCATCACCATTGACATCCCCGGCATTACTTACAGAATAACCCAGCCGATCATCAGCTGCTTCTCCATCCAAACGAAACCCATTGCTACCATTCAAAATAGATACGTTAATAATTGGTATTGCCATGATCAAATCTCCTTATGAATTTCAATCCGGCAGCTTTAGGAATACCGCAAGCGCCGCTGATGTAACTTTCCGCTACGCAAAATCCACCGTCACATTCTGCCCCACCAACAACACCGCGTCGTTATGGGTGTACACATGGTAATAACCGGAGCCGCGGGGGCCGCCGTCGACCCAGCCGTCGTCCTGGATAGTAATGTGATCTCCCGCATTGCCATTGATTCTCAGGGTATTGGTGCTATCCGACAGGTCTAAGAGATTTGTTGCGGTTAAGGTCAACGCATTGTCGCCCCGGCCATATAAACAGATGGTTTCGATACCGTGGATTTTGTCGCCGAGATTTGCCAAATCCAGATTCAGATTCTTGCCGTCCAGGTGCAGCGTGTCGTTGCCGCTGCCGCCGTCAACCGAGCCAAAACCAAGATCCGCCACCTGGATATAATCATCGCCGGCACCGCCATGAAACACATCTGCGCCGCCGCGCCCGATCATTTTGTCGTTGCCATCGCCTGCTTCAAAAATATCCGCTGACGGGGTGCCTTTGAGGACATCATTTCCGGGCGTGCCCGCAATGACATTGTCGCCGCCAAAGTCACTGCTGCCGAATATCACGTAGCTGGAACCGGAAGATTCACCGTTCGGATCAGCGCCATAAGCACCAACAATCAGATCATCAAAACCATCGCCATTGACGTCTCCGGCGCTGCTAACTGAACGGCCTGATCGATCACCCACTACTGCTCCATCCAGACGAACGCCGTTATTACTATCGAAGCTGGACAAATTCATCGTAGCTCCAAAACCAGTGGTCTTACCAAATACTACATAACTGGAGCCGGAGGATTCGCCGTTCGGATCAGCGCCATAAGCACCGATAAGCAAATCATCCAAACCATCGCCATTGACGTCGCCAGCATTACTAACGGAGAATCCTGATCGGTCACCGATCGTCGCTCCTTTTATACTAAAACCATTATTACCGTCTAGCTTAGTTAAGTCCAGCAGAGCGTCAAAACCAGAAGCTTTTCCAAACACTACATAATTGGAACTAGAACCGGAACCCACGGGAGTTTTACCAGAAAGACCGACGATCAAATCATCAAAACCATCGCCGTTGATATCTCCGGCACTACTGACTGAAGGTTTTGAATTTTCTGGCGTGTAACCCAATCCATCTATCACGAAACCATTACTTCCATCCAGGCTCAATAAACTTAATGTAGCATTAAAACCAGAAGACTTTCCAAACACCACGTAACTGATACTGGAATATGCATAACTAAACATATCATTGCTCTGAAGAAGAACACCGGCAATCAAATCAGCAAAACCATCACCATTGATATCCCCGGCAGTACTAACTGACACACCACCGTATACCGAACTATAATTAGTCAGTTTAAACCCATTATCCCCATCAAGATTGGATAGATTTAGCTCAGCATCAAAACCAGAATTACTGCCAAAAACTACATAACTAGTCCTAGATGCACCTACAATCACATCATCAAAACCATCGCCATTGACATCTCCTGCGCTGCTAACTGAATCACCCGAACGATCAAATAACCTTACCCCATCCAAGCGGAAACCATTATTGCCATCCAGGCTGGATAGATTCATCGCGGCACTAAAACCGGATGCTTTGCCAAATACTACGTAACTGGAGCCTGAGCTAGTACCGTTCGGATTAGCACTGGGAGCACCAACAAACACATCATCAAAGCCATCGCCGTTAACATCGCCTGCAGCACTAACTGATTCTCCTGATCTATCATTTGTAGCCATTCCATCCAAACGAAAACCGTCATTGCCATCCAAACTGGATAAATCCATCACGGCATCAAAACCGGAGGCTTTGCCAAACACCACGTAACTGGAGCCGGAGTTCTCACCGTTGGTATCAGCGCCTGAGGCTCCGATGATTACATCATCAAAACCGTCGCCGTTGACATCACCTGCATCGCTGACCGAAACGCCTGAAACATCACTTACCGCAGCTCCATCGAGGCGGAAACCGTTATTGCCGTCGAGATTAGCTAGGTTAATCACGCCAGCAGGCGCTGGTGTCCTAGCCGGATGGTCCGTACGCACAGATGTGTCTACCCTGAGCGCTAGCCCCTGATTGGTATAAAGATGATAATCACCATCGACGCCACCATCCGCCCAACCACTGAAAAGTCCAACGACATGATCGTCCGTATTGCCATTCACTGTAAAAGTGTCGGTAGTATCGGATAAACTGAGCAAGCCTGGTAACGTGAGCGTCAAAGTATTGTTACCATTACCAGTCAAATCAATTGTTTCGATGCCATCGATTTTACCGTCGAAATCAGCCAGATTCAGATTAAGGCCGCCCCCCGCCAATTCCAGTGTGTCGCTGCCAATCCCGCCATCCACCGATTGAAAGTTAAGATCCGGCACTTTGATAATATCGTCACCGGCATCCCCATGGAACACATCCGCCCCACCAAAGCCGGTTATGAGATCATTGCCATTACCCGCCTCGAAGCGCTCTGCCGTTGAAGTTCCTCTGAGGTGATCATCCCTGGGACTGCCACGATATACCGCTTCACCGGTGAAATTGCCGCCAAATACGACATAACTTGATCCAGAAAAAACGCCATTTCCTTTAAAAGATATGCTACTGACGATCAGATCATCGAAGCCATCGCTATTCACATCCCCCGCATTACTAACTAATTGGTCAAAATGACCTTCATTTGCTTCACCGTCAAGACGAAAACCGTTGCTACCATCGAGGTTGGATAAATTCATCACCGCACTAAAACCAGAAACCTTTCCAAACACCACATAGCTAGCGCCGACGTCATAATGGTTATCATAGTTGTCATTCGGATCAGCACCAGATGCACCGACAAGCAAATCATCCAATCCATCGCCGTTGACATCTCCGGCACTACTAACTGAACCTCCAGAATAATCACCTGCCCCTTCTCCATCCAGGCGAAAACCGTTATTGCCATCAAGACTGGATAAATCCATGTCAGCTTCAAAACCGGAAGCCTTGCCAAATACCACGTAACTGGAGCCGGAAAAACTGCCGTTCGGGTCAGCGCCATCTGCCCCGACAATTACATCATCAAAACCATCGCCATTGACATCTCCCGCAGTACTGACTGACCAGCCCGAACCAAAATCCGCCTCTCCATCAAGACGGAAGCCATTATTGCCATCCAGGCTGGATAAATTCATCGCGGCACTAAAACCGGATGCTTTGCCAAATACTACATAACTGGAGCCGGCACTGTAGTTACCGTTCGAATCAGCGCCGGGAGCACCAACAATCAAATCGTCAAAGCCGTCGCCGTTGATGTCTCCTGCACCGCTGACTGACAGGCCAGAATAATCACGTTCCATCACTCCATCCAGACGAAAGCCGTTATTGCCATCCAAGCTGGATAAATCCATTTCAGCTTCAAAATCGGAAGCCTTGCCAAACACCACGTAGCTGGAGCCGGATTGATCGCCGTTTAGATCAGCGTTAATTGCTCCGACAATCACATCATCAAAACCATCGCCATTGACGTCTCCGGCATTACTGACCGACCAACCCAATCTATCAAGCTCCGCCACCCCATCCAAGCGGAAACCATTACTACCATCCAGACTGGATAAATTCATCGCAGCACTAAAACCGGATGCTTTGCCAAATACCACGTAACTGGAGCCGGAAGCACTGCTGTTCGGGTCAGCGCCATCTGCTCCGACAATCAGATCATCAAAACCATCGCCATTGACGTCCCCGGCATTACTGACCGACCAACCCAATCTATCAAGCCTCGCCACCCCATCCAGACGAAAACCGTTACTGCCATCCAAGCTGGATAAATTCATCTCAGCATCAAAACCGGAAGCTTTGCCAAACACCACGTAACTTGAACCGGCACCGTAGTTGCCGTTTGGATCAGCATCCCATGCCCCAACAATCAGATCATCAAAACCATCGCCGTTGACATCGCCTGCATTGCTGATCGATATGGCTGATTGATCAGACGCCGCCACCCCATCCAGACGAAACCCATTGCTGCCATTAAGAATCGACACGTTAATGATTGGTATTGCCATGATCGTGACTCCTTGCAAAATAATCGATCAATCAACTTGCTGGAAAAAATGACAGAAGTAGCATCGCGCTATTTCATAAGCGAATATCGGAATACTACGCCGGAAAAATCCTACTGACAATCGGGTAGATTTTGTAATTGGAGAAGCTATAAGGAATCCGAATTTATCATTCCGAATACAACGAGGAATCTTGCAGAATCAACAGCGTAGATTTATCGCTATGCTCGGAATGCCGGTTATTAAACTCTTCAGCAGGCTCGGAGGAGTGGCGAAGTGTTGAGTAGGTTCAGGAGAGCTTCCGAATCCTTGATGCGACCAACGGAATCAGCGTTCTTTATGCAAAATCCACCGTGACATTCTGCCCGACCAGCAATACCGCGTCGTCATGGGTGTACACATGGTAATAACCGGAGCCGCGACTGCCGCCATCTGTCCAATCACCGTCAAGAACAATCCGGTCTCCGGCATTACCGTTGACTTTTAGAGTATTGCTGGTGTCCGACAGGTTAAGCAGATCTACTGCGGTTAAAGTCAGCGTATTGTCGCCCTTGCCATATAAACAGATGGTTTCAATGTCGCTGATTTTATCTTCAAAATCGGCCAGGTTCATATTCAAGCCACTGCCATCAAGATGCAGCACATCATTGCCCGCGCCACCATCGACAGATGCAAAACCAAGATCGGCTACCCGGATATTGTCGTCACCCGATTCGCCCTCAAAGATATCCGCCCCACCACGGCCGATAAGGCTGTCATTACCATCGCCGGCTATGAAATGCTCCGCTGCCGAGATGCCTCTGAGGTTGTCATCCCCTGGCGTGCCTTCAATCACATTGTCACTACCAAAGTTGCTGCGGCCAAATATTACGTAGCTAGTACCGAAGTCGTCGCCAACTACGTCAGCACCAGGGGCGCCGACAATCAAATCATCAAAGCCATCGTTGTTGATGTCCCCTGCACTACTAACCGATACACCCGCAGAATCAAACGCCCCTACTCCATCCAAGCGGAAACCGCTATTGCTGTCGAGGCTGGATAAATCAATTGTAGCGTTAAAATCGTCAGCCTTGCCAAACACCACGTAACTGGATCCGGAGTTAGTGCCATGCGGGTCAGCTCCATCAGCGCCGATAAGCAAATCAGCAAAACCATCGCCATTGACATCACCGGCGCTGCTCACCGAATCGGCTGCCGAGTTGCCCCCATACAGGGTGAAACCGTTGCTACCATCAAGATTGGATAGATCCAGCGTGGCATCAAAACCGGAAGCCTTGCCAAATACCACAAAGCTGGCATCCGACCTTTGACCGTTTACGGTCGCACGCCCCCCCATAATCAGATCAGCAAAACCATCACCGTCAATGTCTCCTGCGCTGCTGACTGAGCTAAGCGACAATTCATTCGTCGCCCCATCCAGAAAAAAGCCATTGCTGCCATCGAGACTGGACAGATCCATTGTGGCATCAAAACCGGAAGCCTTGCCAAATATCACATAACCGGCTCCAAGAACACCGACAGTCACATCATCAAAACCATCGCCATTGACATCTCCCGCACTGCTAACCGATATACTAGAGGCACCATATGCCGCTGCCCCATCCAGAGAGAAACCGTTATTGCCATCGAGATTCGACAGATCCAGCGTGGCGCCAAAACCTGCAGCCTTACCAAACACCACATAACTGGATCCGATTTGAGGATAAGCAGAAAAATCAACGGCACTGACCATCACATCATCAAAACCGTCGCCGTTGATGTCTCCCGCATTGCTGACTTCTCTACCTACTACGTCATCTGTCGCCGCCCCTTCCAGGAGAAAGCCATTGCTGCCATCAAGACTGGACAGATCCAGAGTGGCACCGAAACCGGAAGCTTTACCAAACACCACGTAACTGGCGTTAGCTCCATAAGTGCCGACAATCACATCATCAAAACCATCGCTGTTGACGTCTCCCGCATTACTGACCGATAAACCCGAAAAATCACCTGCCGGCCCATTCAGAGAGAAACCGCTGCTGCCATCGAGACTTGATAAATTCAGCACGGCATCAAAACCAGCGGCTTTGCCAAACACCACATAGCTGATGTTAGCTGCAGGAGCACCAATAATCACATCAGCAAAACCATCGCCATTGACGTCTCCCGCATTGCTGACCGATCTGCCCGAATAACCATCTTCTATTGCCCCATCCAGGCGAAAACCGTTATTACCATCGAGGCTGGATAAATTAATTGTTGTTATTGCCATGATAAGGACTCCTTCAAAAGGGTTATCAAAGAATTTACTTGGAAAAAGCACCCACTACATTATTTTACAAAATAGCAAGTAAATACTACGCCGGAAAAATCCTGCCGACAATCTCGCAGGTTTTGATATTGATATGAATTTAGAAAGCCGCTGAGATAACTGTCATTTCGAGCACAGCGAGAAATCTACAAATTGATTCCCAAAGATTCCGCGCTACGTTCGGAATTACAAATACACACTGTTGAAAGATTCTTTAATGTCCTGCATACAATCGATCAATTTCCGCTTGATGTTTTTCCATCACTTTGGTGCGTTTTAACTTCAAGGTCGGTGTCAGCAAACCATTTTCAACGCTCCAAGGCTCCTGACTAACTGCAGCGCGGCGTATTTTGGCATAACCGGGAAACTCACTCGTGTGGCGAGTAATTTTTTCCAGCAAAATTTCTTCAATCTTTTGCCTGTGCTGATCATTCGCCGGATTGTCATCCACGCCATAATGCGCCACGAATTCTTGCTGTCGCGCGGGATTTAACACGGCTAACACGCTCAAGTAGGGGCGCGCTTCACCGATCAGCATCACTTGTTCAAATAGTGGATCGCGCAGTATGGCTGCTTCCATATCTGCCGGGGGTACTTTTTCGCCGGTGGACAATACGATAATCTCTTTCAATCGCCCGGTGATGGTGACATGTCCTTGTGCATCAATGGATGCAATGTCACCGGAATTTAGCCAGCCTTCCGGCGAGATCGCTGCTTTGGTAGCTTCAGGATTATTCCAGTAACCCAACATCACATTCGGCCCACGAACCAGCAACGCATCGTTCTCGCCCAGTTTCACTTCCACGCCGGGAATCGGCAAACCGACACTGGCGGGTACATTATCATCCAGCCGGTTGGCGCAAGCGACCGGGCTGCTTTCCGTCATGCCGTATCCTTGTATGATGGGTAATCCCAGGCCGATAAAAATACGCGAAACTTCAGCAGACAATGCAGCGCCACCACTCATCACAAAGCGCAATCGGCCACCCAATTTACCCATTACTTTACGCGCCACCAGTCTTTCCAATAGCGGCCATAAAATATGCGATAGTTTCTGATACCCTCTTCTTTGCTGACATTCAAAACGGCTGTAACCGACTTCTACCGCAAAATTGAATAACCAGCGCGCAAAACCGGAGCCTTCGGCCAGTTTTGCATGGATGCCCGCATATACCCGTTCATAGATGCGCGGCACCGAGATCAGCAATGTCGGCCGGATTGTCCGCAAATCTTCCTGTAATTGCGGAATCGAGCGCGCATAAGCAATGACGGCACCGCACATCATCGGCGCATAGTACCCGCAGGTGCGTTCAAAGGTATGTGACAGCGGCAAAAAGGACAACAGCAAATCCTCGGATGAAACCGGCATCGCTTGCAGGCAGGCATAAGCGTTGCTCAGTATATTATGATGACTCAGCATGACCCCTTTGGGACGACCGGATGTACCTGAGGTGTAAACGATGGTAGCCAGACTGTGCGGATCACTGTTGACATGCTTCACGTCACCGGCATGGTGGGGGGGTAACCAATCCCCGGCCGAGACCACAACATCGTCGCGTAAGTTTATATCGCTCTGTTCAAAAGGTTTCAGCAGAACGACGCGTTGCAATCCTTCAACCTGATCGCGGATCGCAACAAATTCCTGCCACTGATCCGCATGCTCGAGCAACAGTAACCTAACGCCGGCGTCATCGATAACATAGGCTGCGTTTTCAACACGATCGTCGGTGTATAAAGGAATGACTATCAGCCCAAGACCTAGCGCTGCCTGTTCGAACGCTATCCATTCAGGGCAATTCCTCATCATCACCGCTACCCGGTCGCCAGGAACCAGCGATTCTTTTGCCAGCGCTACTTGCCAACGGGCAACTAGCTGATTCATCTGCTCCCAGGTATAGCTCCCCCATTCCTCGCAAATTGAATTGTAATAGCGATAGGCCACTTTCTGCGCCGAACGTTGTACACGTTCAGCAAAAAGACCATCCAGTGTTTTTGCCTGCTCCACCGAAATGATACTGGACATTCTATCTTGCTCGACTTGCATAGATTTCCCTTTTATCTGCAGATCTCAGTCAATAGTTTCCGCTCAAATTCCACTTGGATTTTTTGCTTACCTACCCAAATCAGGTGAAAAATCATCCACTTTAACCACCCGGCTGCGCAGCTCCTTCATTTTATTCAGCAAATCGGCCTCCGCGGCAGTAATCACTTTAAGCTGCAACGCTTGTGCGATTTTCTCATCGCCTTTGGCAGTAATTTGTCGTAACTTGGTAGCTTCTCGCAATCTGGCTTCAACCGCGCCACAAGCAATCACACATTGCAAGGCTTGCTCCAGATCCGCCATCGGTTCGTGATCTGCAGTGGGCACAAAAATGCCGGCGGTCAGTCGATCACGTACAGTGCCCGGTTCCATCATGAGTCGGGCCACTTCATGTGCCAGCTCGTCAGTCGGCGGTTTGCAGCGTTTACCGAGTGGAAAAACCAGCGCTTTGAGTAAACACACCAATGTCCAATGTGCGGGGAAGTTGGTCAGAAATTCATCAAACGCCTGTTGCAACCGATAAATGGCATCCTGCATCGACCAATGCAGCAGCGGCAAATCAGTGCTCGGACAGCCATCGTCCTCAAAACGTTTCAGCGTTGCCGAACACAAATACAACATACTCAGTATATCGCCCAATCGGGCGGACAATCTCTCTTTACGTTTCAGCGAACCGCCCAGTACCATGAGCCCAATATCGGCAATGCAAGCAAAGCTGGCGGAAAAACGTGATAACTGGCGATAATAAGCTGCCGCTTCCGGTGCACAGTTTTCCGGCGCATTGTCTTTGATATAGTTGCCCACCAGCGCATACACCAGACTGTTTGCAGTATTACGCAACGTAAATTTCACATGTCCAACCAATGCTTCATCAAACGCCAGCGATGCACGATCCGGGTTTTTGTCATGCGTTGCATTGACTTCTTTTAACAAATACGGATGACAACGCATCGCACCCTGACCAAAGATGATCATGTTGCGCGTCAGAATATTCGCACCTTCCACGGTGATGCTGACGGGAATCTGCTGATAGGTGCGCCCCAGATAGTTTCGCGGGCCGAGGCAGATGCCTTTGCCGCCATGAATATCCATCGCATCATTCACTGCCTGACGCCCCCGTTCAGTCAGATGATATTTGACGATCGCTGAAACCACCGAAGGCTTTTCACCCAAGTCGACAGCGCCCACGGTCATGACGCGTGCGGCATCCATCATGTAAGTATTACCGCCGATACGTGCCAAAGCTTCCTCGACACCTTCGAAATAACCAATCGGTATCTTGAACTGTACGCGCACACGACTATAAGCGCCGCTGGTGTGTGCCGCTAATTTTGCTGCTCCCACGCTGGTAGCGGGCAACGAAATGGCACGCCCTGCCGCCAGGCAATTCATCAGCATGCGCCACCCCTGTCCAATGCCCTCTTGCCCGCCAATAATCCACTCCATCGGAATGAATACATCTTTGCCCGAATTGGGGCCATTCTGAAATGCGCCGTTGAGTGGATAATGGCGCCGCCCGATATTGACGCCCGGCGTATTGGTAGGAATCAATGCCAGGGTGATCCCCAGATCCTCTTCCCCGCCGAGCAACCGCTCGGGATCATATAGCTTGAACGCCAGTCCCAGGATGGTTGCAACCGGACCCAGGGTAATATAACGCTTCTCCCAGGTCACGCGCATGCCCAATACGTCCTGCTGACCGTCATATTCACCACGACAGACGATGCCAGAATCCGGCATCGCGCCAGCATCGGATCCTGCGTCCGGTGAGGTCAATGCAAAACAAGGCACTTCCAGACCTTTTGCAAGACGCGGCAAATAATATTCTTTCTGTTTCTCAGTGCCATAATGCAAAAGCAATTCAGCCGGCCCGAGTGAGTTAGGCACCATCACCGTCACCGCCGCCGTACCACTGCGTGAGCCGATCTTCATCACCGTGCTGGAATGTGCCAAGGCGGAAAACCCGTAACCCCCATATTGCTTGGGAATGATCAAACCAAAAAAACCATTATCCTTAATAAACTGCCACACTTCCGGCGGCAAGTCCTTCAACTCATGCGTAATCTTCCATTCGTCGAGCATGGCACATAATTGTTCTACCGGACCGTCGAGAAAGGCCTGCTCCTCCGCCGTGAGTTGCGGTTTAGGATAGGCCAACATTTTTTTCCAATCCGGCTTGCCGCTGAACAAATCCCCTTCCCACCACACCGTACCGGCATCCAGTGCTTCCTGCTCCGTCTGTGATATCTGCGGCAGCATTTTGCGAAAAATCTTCAGTATTTGATTGGAAACCAGATAACGACGAATGATAGGCACTGCCAGAACCAAACCGATAATCGCAACCAAAAACAGGGTGACGTAAAAGAGAAATAGGAACATGGTGATTTTCCTCGAAATGAGTTAAGCCCGGCCAAGTTAAGCACAGTCCATAGCAACTGCGCAAGCCTTTAATCAGATGTAGAATTCAACATCTGATTAAAGGCTTGCGCTCTCAAATTTACATGAAAATCACTTAAATCCCTATATTAATGCCGAAGTTTGATGATAATACTGTTGTGTAATGCATACACTCATTGTCCAATCCCCATCCCATTTCTGGTGCTAACATATGATTTTAATAGTAGCATGACGTATCGAATTATTTTATGGATAGGACGGTATCTAAATTGATGGTCGTTAGAAAACGTTTTTTGCCCGGAAGTAGTCAAACGCATACGGACACCCAGCAAAGTGGCGATCATGTCATTGATTGCAATCTAACCCCAGTATCGGTAAATGCCGATTTCGCGCATTTGACCAGAAACCTCCTTGTCAGGCGTGTTACCGGACTACCGGCTTCATCTTCTGCTGGAAAGCCTTTGAAAAACGTATTCGAGGTAGCTGATGGAAGGCAAAAACAGGCGAAAAATCGCAGTTTATGCTTAATAAATGAGCATTTTGAGCCTGTTTTTGACACCACAGCGGCAACGCAGATAGTTTCTCAACGACCTGCTAGAACACCGGTGAAAGATTGAACGACTCGGCCAACACGATGACGGCATGGTCTCCGCTCAAAATTCCCGTTTTTCGTATGCTCTGGGTGGCAACCCTTGCATCAAACATCGGAACCTGGATGCATGATATCGGTGCCAGTTGGTTAATGACCTCGCTATCACCCACACCGGTGATGGTAGCACTGGTTCAAACCGCAACCACTTTACCCATTTTTCTATTGGCCATGCCGGCGGGTGCCTTGGCTGACATTGTCGATCGGCGCAGCTATCTGATCGTGGTGCAGGTATGGTTGGCGCTGACCGCCGGACTACTGGGGTTTCTGACACTGACCGGCATCACCTCGGCGTGGAGTCTGATCGCTTTGACGTTCGCGATGGGAATTGGGTCCGCAATGATGATGCCGGCGTGGGCGGCGATAACGCCGGAACTTGTACCACGCGCCGAGTTACAGTCCGCGATTGCATTGAACGGGCTCGGGATCAACGTAGCACGTGCGCTTGGTCCGGCGCTGGCCGGGATCATCATATCCTATGCCGGATCAGGTGCGGTGTTCGTTCTGAACGCGCTGTCGTATCTCCTGGTCATTATCGTTTTGGTGTACTGGCGACGCGAGGCACCGATCAATAGGCTGCCGAGCGAACGCTTCTTTAGCGCGCTACGTACCGGCTTTCGTTTTGCACACCATGCGCCTGACCTCCAGGCCGCAGTCATGCGAGGGTCGGGATTTTTTCTATTTGCGAGCGCTTCCTGGGCTTTATTGCCAATATTGGTCAAGAGCTTGCCAAACAGCGGGCCGCAAACATTCGGTATCTTAGTGGGCTGCATTGGCGCCGGTGCGATCGTCGGTGCTTTGATATTGCCGAAGCTGCGTGAAAAGATTTCACCCGATAGGTTGGTCGCATTGGCAACCGTAGTGTATGCAAGCACCATGATTGCATTGGCGACATTCAACCAGCTAATCCCCTTATGTTTGGCGATGGCTGTGAGTGGTATTGCATGGATCGCTATTTTATCGTCGCTCCAAGTGGCGGCGCAAATGGCGCTCCCTAATTGGGTGCGGTCACGCGGACTTGCCGTCTTTATGGCGATCTTCATGGGTTCCATGGCACTAGGTAGTCTGGTGTGGGGCAAAGTCGCCGAAATGACCAGTATCTCAGAAGCACTGACAATCGCAGCATCTGGCGCAGTGATAGCCATAGCACTCACCTCGCGCTGGCGCATCGGCGGTATCGAAAAAATCGATCTTACCCCCTCGATGCATTGGCCGGCACCGATGGTGCATGAGGCAGTAACGCATGATCGCGGCCCGGTTCTGATAACGATTCAGTACGAAGTTCGAAGTGACAGCACCGATGAATTCTTAACCATGATCCGCGAACTCGGCAAACGCCGTCGCCGGGATGGCGCTTTCGCTTGGGGCATATTTGAACATGCCGAGAAGCCCAATCACTTTATTGAATTCTTCAACATCGAATCCTGGCTCGAACACCTGCGCCAGCATGAACGCGTAACCGATGCGGATCGTATCTTGCAGCAAGAACTACGTGCCTTACTCGTTATCAACACTGAACCCGTGGTCACGCACTACGTCGCGCCCAAAATCCCAACTAAAAAAACCAGAAAATAAAATCGCGCGGTCTCATCAGAACTTCATTATTTGAGTGCTATGATTGATTACCGGCTTGAATGAACTCGACAAACCCAATGAGAAAATCCTCGAGTTGTTTACGTACCGCTGCATCCGTCATTTCGCCGGATTCATTGAAAACTTGATGCGCCCGAGATACCAGTAATCGTCCACCGAACCATGGGCGCGTGCCTAATGTCCGTAGCACGGGCAACCAGGCATTCTGGGATAATACGGTACCGAATCCACCGGGCGTCGCACCAATCACCGCAACCGGACGATTTCCAAAAATCCGCGCAGTTTCGCTCGGAGGCCGCGACAGCCAATCCAACGCATTTTTGAACACCCCAGGCATGGAATTGTTGTACTCTGGAGTAGCCAGCAATAACCCATCAGCAGCAGCAATGTGTTCTTGCAACGTAATGACTGCCGAGGGAACTCCTTCGGCAGTCTCCAGATCACCGTCGTAGAGCGGAATGCCTTTGAGTGTTGCAATTTCGAGCGCAGCGTTATGGGGTACCAGCTCTTTGGCGGCACGCAACAGTGCGGTATTAAAAGAACCGCTCCGCAGACTTCCGGTAATCCCGATGATTTTTGTCATAGCATTTTCCTCTCATTGTATTGAAATACTTGTATTACTCATGAACAGCCTGAGACCTAAAAATACCATTGATCCCTTCAAATCCCGCTCTCCTGAGGAATTTCCACTCAACGCTGTACAAACATACTCAGCCGTCAATCGACACTGCCTGTAGCAAGCAAATCGATGTTGCATAGCTTTGTTCTATATTCCCGAACAGTGATTTCGAGAAATATGGATTCTCAATTCATGTAGGAAAGTATAACCTTATCGCACCGAATCAAAATAGATGCTCGTAAAAATACGGTGCTGAGATTGTCACTTCTTATCAAACTCGGTTAGAAAAGTGATGGAGCATATGTCATCTTGAGTACTCATCGACAGATTGCTCTCGGTAAGTAATTTTTTGTAACGCAGCTTCTTTATTGTAATCAAATCAAAGGAAAATACCATGAGCCACATCAATCCAAACGATACTACCATGCTATTGATCGATCATCAGAGCGGCCTGTTTCAATTAGTCAAGGATATCCCTGTGCCAGACTTGCGCCGCAATGCCATTGCACTGGCTAAAGTGGCTACACTGTTGAAGATGCCGGTCATCACCTCGGCTTCGGTTCCTGATGGCCCGAACGGTCCGTTGATTCCGGAAATTCACCAAGCCGCCCCGCATGCCCAATATGTCGGACGCAAAGGCGAGATCAATGTCTGGGATAGTCCTGATTTTGTTAAGGCTGTCGAAGCGATTGGCCGAAAAACGCTGATTCTTGCCGGCACGCTGACCAGCGTGTGCATGGCTTTTCCTTCCATCAGCGCGGTCGCCGCAGGTTACAAGGTCTATGCTGTTGTTGATGCTTCGGGCAACTCGAGTGTAATGGGTACGGATCTGACCATTGCCCGCATCGTGCAAGCTGGCGTGATTCCGATCGACACACTTGCAGTTATTTCGGAATTGCAGCAAACCTGGAATCGACCGGATGCAATGAAATTTGCCGACATTTATGCAGATAATGCCATGCCGCATTACCGGTTGCTGATTGAAAGCTATGACAAAGCGCAAGCGGTACAGAAAACAAAAAGCTGAAACAAATATTCAACAATACCAACTACAAGGAATAAAAAATGAACAAGACCTTTAAATACAATCGGCTTTCCAAAGATGATGCGGCTTTATTGCTGGTAGACCATCAAGCTGGCTTGATTTCACTGGTACAGGACTTTTCACCAAACGAATTCAAGAATAACGTATTAGCCCTGACAGCCTGCGGCAAGTATTTCAAGCTACCGACAATCCTGACTACCAGCTTTGAAGATGGCCCAAACGGACCATTGGTTCCGGAAATCAAGGCAATGCATCCCGATGCACCTTATATTGCACGCCCCGGCAACATCAATGCGTGGGACAACGAAGATTTTGTTCGTGCCATCAAAAAGACTGGCCGCAAACAACTCATTATCGCCGGCGTGGTCACTGAAGTCTGCGTCGCCTTTCCAGCGTTATCCGCAATCGAAGAAGGTTATGAAGTCTTCGTTGTCACGGATGCTTCCGGCACATTCAATGAGGTGACCCGCGATGCAGCGTGGTTTCGAATGCAGTCAGCCGGTGTGCAGATGATGAGCTGGTTCGGTGTGGCATGCGAATTGCACCGCGACTGGCGTAACGATATCGAAGGCCTGGGTGCCTTGTTCTCCAGTTATCTGCCGAACTACCGGAATCTGATGACGAGTTACTTTGCCATCAATAAAAAATAGGAAGAAATCCGATGTCATGGTAGCTGCATCTAGTTTGTATTCTTCGATCAATAAACCAAAATAGGCGAGAAGCGCAGTTGATACGTCATCAATGCGTATTTTGAGCCTATTTTTATTACCGCGCGGGCAATCCAAACTATTCTTCACGGCCTGTTAGTACATCACTTGGTCGTATCGTCAGATATAATCAGTTTTTTTCTCGAACAAAGCGAACTTCTCATTCATATCATCAATAAAAGTTCAGCATCTCAAGCAGATCATTTAAGTTCTTACATTCAGGAAAATAACTATGTCCAACGACACTCTCGCGCTTGCGCAACAACTTATCTCCCTTCGTTCACTGACACCATCCGATAGCGGATGCCAGGAAATTCTGATCAGCCACCTGGAGAAACTCGGTTTTCACATTGAAAGCATGCGCTTTGGCGACGTCGACAATCTTTGGGCGCGCCGCGGCAACACGGCGCCGGTGCTGTGTTTTGCCGGGCATACCGATGTCGTGCCGACCGGCCCGCTGGAACAATGGGACAGTGATCCATTTACGCCCACCATCCGCGATGGACGACTATATGGACGCGGCGCTGCCGATATGAAATCTTCACTCGCAGCCTTTATCACCGCGATCGAAGCTTTTGTGGCGCAACATGCCAATCACCAAGGATCCATTGCGCTACTGATCACTTCCGACGAAGAAGGCATCGCGATCGACGGCACGGTCAAAGTGGTCGAAACGCTTAAAGCACGTGGAGAATTGCTCGATTATTGCATCGTAGGTGAACCGACATGTACCGACAAATTGGGAGATACCATCAAGAATGGCCGACGCGGTTCTTTATCCGGGCATCTGACGATTAAAGGCATACAAGGTCATATCGCCTATCCGCATTTGGCCAAAAACCCTATCCATCTGGCCGCTCCGGCCATTGCGGAATTGGCACAAACCGAATGGGATCAGGGCAATGAATATTTTCCGCCGACCACCTGGCATATTTCCAATATCAATGGTGGCACAGGCGCTACCAATGTCATCCCAGGCACACTGAATTTATTATTTAATTTCCGTTTCTCCACAGCCAGCACCGTCGAATCGCTCCAAACCCGCGTGCATGAGATCCTCGGCCGGCATGGTTTTGACTATGAATTAGCGTGGGAACTCTCCGGCAAACCTTTTCTCACCCCCAAGGCCGAACTGGCTGATGCCATGCACGATGCCATCTTCAAGGTCACCGCCATCGAACCGCAACTCTCCACCTCCGGCGGCACTTCGGATGGACGGTTTATCGCGGATATCTGCGCACAGGTGATTGAATTCGGTCCGCGTAACGCCACCATTCATAAACTCAATGAGCATGTAGAAGTCGCTGATCTCGAGCAGCTTTCCAAAATTTATCAATTAGCGCTGGAGAATTTGCTGATCGACAAAACCGCAGCAACAGCTACGACCACCGATACCGGCAGCTTCTTGGATGCTATAAAAAAATTCTTTCTGGGAAAACAGTAAATTCAAATTGCGTCAACTTCTCGAATATGGCGGTTGATTGTATCCAGCATGGCTTGGTGATTCAGATAATCAACCGCGATAGGAAGCATGAAATCTTTATGCACCAGCCGCAAAGATGGGTAGGAATAAACATCCATGCTCCTTGCCAGTTGAATGTTATGCTGCAACTCACTCTCTATCTGCCGGCTGGTCAAATCGTCGCTGAATACTGCCACATCCAGCCCAATCTCAGCGGCACATGCTTGCAATGTTTCCGGCAAGGATGGATTCTGCGCTTTTTGGTAATACGCCATCTGGATGGCTCGTATCATTTTCGGAACAGCTTCTGCGCGTTGTTTTTGGGCCGCCAAAACAGCACGACAGGCCGGGTATGTTGAGCGCATCGGCGTATTACGCGACCAAAACTCCCAATTGAACCGAACTCCCGCAACCGTTTGTTCGATACGCTGCCAGGCTTGTTGCACCACTTTTTGCATCCCAGGCAACATCGGTTCCGTAGTATCCGGCGCCAGGCCGCCAGCGAGATAAACAATTTCAATATCTCGTGGCAAATCCTTCTGCAACGCCGTCCAGCTCTGGCTAAATGCATAACACCAACTGCACATCGGATCGTGAATGTAAAATAGGCGGGAATGAGTAGTTGGCATCATAATCTGTGGTTAAATATCAAACTGTCATTCTATCGTCAAAAAACTCAATCTGCGCAACATGAATAATAGTTATACCCAAAATTGGCGCATGAGAACTACTTTGCAACGTTTTTCTGCACGCAGCGCCGTCATCGTCTTGCTGTTCCTGCTCGGCAGTTGCAGCATGCTGCGCATGGGCTACAATCAAGGCCCGCAATTGGTTTGGTGGTGGATTGATGGCTACGTCAACTTCAGCAATGACCAGACCCCGCACGTCAAACAGGCGATTCACCAGTGGTTTGACTGGCATCGCGCCACGCAGCTCCCGGAATATGCCACCTGGTTGTCCGCATTGCGCGGCCAGATCGACGACCCAATCACGCCAGCGCAAGTCTGCGGTTGGTCTGAGGAACTACGCAACATCACTGCGCCAGCCCTCGATCACGCAGCGCAGCTCGGCGCGACATTGGTACCAGGCTTGGGCGAAGAGCAATTGCGCCACATCGCGCAGCGCTACGCCAAAGGCAATGACGAATTCCGCAGCGATTATCTGCAACCGACTGTGGAAGAGCGGCGAGAGGCATCCGCCCAACGCACAATCAAACGCATCGAAAACCTATACGGTCGCATTGATGACGCGCAACGGCGCCTGATTATCGACAATACCGCGGCCTCACCCTTCGACCCCGAAGCTTGGTTGGCCGAGCGCCAGCGCCGTCAGAACGAAGTTTTATTGACGTTACGCCGCCTGATCGCGGAACCAACCGAAACCGCGTCGATTGTGGATACGCTACGCACCCTGATTGCGCATATCCAACGCTCCACCGACGCCGACTATCGCGCCTATCAAGTCAAATTGACGGAATACAACTGCGCTTTTATCGCACGTGTGCACAACAGCACCAATCATCATCAGCGCCGGCATGCACACGATAAATTAAAAGGCTGGGAAACCGACCTACGTACGCTGGCGCATGATATTCGGTAGCGCTGTGAATAGAACTTAAGGAATTCAGTTACTTGTGTCACAACCAGGGGGCTCCTGTCATTTTGTAAAAATGGCTGGCTAACTATTTATTATAGAAGAACCGGCTTGCGTTTTATGGTTACCTTTAGCAAGCTGTCATATCTTTCTTGATGCTGATTTAGATGGCATCTGGAGTCATGGCGTAGAATCTATTACTCCACGGTATAAGTTGTCATCATGCCTGCATCGATATGGTCGTTGACATGGCAGTGGTACATCCAGACACCTTTTACATCAGGCCGCATATCGAGCGTTTTGGTCGCAGCCGGCAACACCTCAGTTACATCCAAGCGATTGCCATTGTGTAAAAGCGTTGCACCATGCCAGTGCGGTGAATGAAGATCCACTTCAGTGCCCATGCCAAGAATATACCAGCGCACGCGCTCTCCTCTACGCATAACATACCCTTGGTTGTTGTTATATACCAGCCCATTGATACCATGCATCAAATTGCTTTCCTGAAAATCTTCAGTTGTCGGATCACAAGAACCATTACAGGCAGAAATATTGGTTCTCAGGTGTAAACTGACGTTCTCATCAAACACACTAAATAACGAGATAAACTCCCGATCAACATCGGTCGGTGTTCTATTCTGTCTTGCATGTCCTCTTCTAGTAATAATGATGGGGCCAATCAAACCGGTATTGGTGTCGGCGGACTCATCCACGTGACTGTGATAAATCCAGACGATCGACGATGGATCATTTTTACCGGGACCTGAACGCGCAGGAACATCCCAGATATAAGTGTGTTCCTTGCCCGGCGCAACCACGCCACCCGATTTATGATCGTTAGTTCCAGTATGAGCGTGTGCGACGCCTTCATGCGCCTTGGTGTAAAGAACACCATGCGGGTGAATACTTGCCGGGAAACGCGTATTGTTTTTGAAGTGAACAATAATTCTGTCTCCTACGGCCGCTCGAATGACAGGCCCCAGCAAACCAAGATGCTCTTCGTCGGCACCTCGTTGCTTGACGGCGCTAAATCCTTCGGTATATTCCCGGTAAATAGACTTTAAATAACGTCGTCCAATTCCTTGCTTTACAAATACACGCTGGTCCGGGGTAAATTCATTGCCGGTCATTGGATTGACTGGAAAAGAAGGTGCATAATCCCAATACACTTCATCCGCTGCTATCCAATAAACCTGATCTCCAGATTTAGCCCAAGCCGGATTACCGCTGATAATGGCCAATACCAAGGCTGCAGCAATACTGAAAATTTTATTTTGCAACATCCAGAAATTCCTCCTGATTCAATGTAACAACACGAGCGCGATGATTTGTGTGAACATTTCTTTAACGAAGCCGGCACCAATCATTCAAACACGCATGTCGTTTGTTATTGGCTGGCTACTTGTGAGGAAAGTGAAGTGGCTGGCTGAATTAGCGGCAATGATAATTATTATCATCTGAGAAGTAAAACAATTTTTAGTTTATGTGTTTGATGAGTTTCTCCAACTGAAGAAAAAATACTGGATTGGTGAATGTTTCATATACGAACGATGCGCTCCCCTTCGTTTAGCGCATCCTATCGAGCTGTGACGGATTGCAACCGGCTTTGAGTTCTTTGACCATAAACAGACCCTCTTATGCACCACCCGCCCAGCATTTGCTCCAACTGTCTTTTACGTGGAAAGTTGTGTAAGAGTTCTTCCGGTGTAGACTTATTCCTACAATTGTTTCACAATGATTATGACTTTATTTTGTAACCTCGCACAGGTGCATGCAGATTTGCCTATTCCCGCAGATAATCACTGCGCATTTGACATGAGTGCATTTCCGGGCTGTAGCATAACAATCAGTGTGCAGGCGATTTTCTAATCCACGCTTTAACGATTAACACAACCAGGAAAAATACTACGATGGCATTGACCGATCAGCAGCAGATTTCCATTCTGCAACTCACCCAGGCAATGTTCAATGCCACACCGGGTGCGATTTATCTGCAAGCGTTTGGTGGACAAATGATCGCCGAAAAATCTTTGTCCGAGCTGGCGCAATCTTTGTCAGGCAGCGATCTTTTCTTTGGTAGAAATTATTCTGCCGATCTTACTCCTGGTCGGTTTGCGGTAGCCTTTGTTAATGATCTAGTAGGCAATCGCGCTTCCTTTGATAATATAGTCCAGGCAGCCGGCTATATCAGTAATAAAATGGCTGCCGGCACTACGCAAGCCGAATTGATCGCTGAATTGACCCAAGCGCTTTCTGCTATCCCTGCCTCGGATCCCGATTGGGGAGAAGCCTCCGTGCACTACAACGCCAGCATTGTGACAAAAGTTGTCGATCATCTGTTGGGGGATTCGGTAACGGCTGCCGACAAGGCTTTTGCAGTGGATTACATGCTCGCGCAAATGGCTGCCGGGCAAACTTTCGGATCAGTGGTCGAGTGGGCGATCACTGCGCTTGACAATGCTAACCGCGCCGATCCCACCTGGGGCGATGCGGCGGCGTTGTTTGATAATCGCATTGAAGTTTCCCAATATTACTCGGTTGATAAGGCGGGTTCCGCCACAGATTTAGCGATCCTGCAGAACATTCTGTCAGGCGTCACCGCAGACGTTACTTCTGTTGCTACTGCCAAGGCTGCGATTGATAGTTCCATCATTGACCTAAGCTTCGACCTAGCCAGCCTTGACGGCAGCAACGGCTTTCGCCTCGATGGAGCGGCGGCCAATGATTTTTCAGGTGGTTCGATCAGTAGCGCAGGAGATGTCAACGACGACGGTTTTGATGATCTGATCGTCGGGGCCCATGGCACTGACCCCAACGGCAGTTATTCCGGCTCCAGTTACGTGGTATTTGGCAAGGCCACAGGGTTTAATGCCGCGCTTGATCTATCCAGCCTTAACGGCAGCAGCGGTTTTCGCCTGGATGGTGTGGCGACAGATGACGGAGCAGGTAGATCGGTCAGCACCGCAGGAGATGTCAATAACGACGGTTTTGATGATGTGATCGTCGGCGCACCTAATCCTGGCTGGAACGGTAAGACGGGTTATTTGAGTAACAGTTATGTGGTGTTCGGCAAAGCATCCGGTTTCCATGCCACGCTCGACTTATCCGATCTGGACGGCAATAATGGTTTTCAACTGAAAGGCGTGGCGCTGGGTGATCTTTTAGGTACCTCTGTGAGTAACGCGGGTGATGTCAACGGCGATGGCTTCGACGATGTGATTGTCAGTGCTCGCCGGGCCGGCCCAAATGGTTACGGATCCGGTGCCAGTTACGTGGTATTCGGCAAAGCTTCCGGATTCAACGATACCTTGGATCTGTCGAATCTGGATGGCAGTAACGGTTTTCGCTTGGATGGTGTGGTAACGGGTGACGCATCGGGTGAATCAGTCAGCACCGCAGGAGACGTCAACGGCGACGGTTTTGCTGATCTGATCGTCGGGGCTCCTGGCGCTGACCTGAACGGCGATAAGTCCGGCGCCAGTTACGTAGTATTTGGCAAGGCGACGGGGTTCAACGCCGCATTAAATCTGTCCGATCTCAATGGCAGCAATGGCTTTCGCCTGGATGGGGTAGCGGAAAATGACCGTTCAGGCAGTTCGGTAAGCAGCGCCGGAGATGTCAATGGCGACGGTTTCGATGATGTGATTGTCGGCGCCTTCAACGCTAATCCTAACAGCGACAGATCCGGCGCCAGTTATGTGGTATTCGGCAAGGCTACGGGATTTGATGCCACGCTTAATTTATCCAGCCTCAATGGCAGCAACGGTTTCCGTCTGGATGGAGGAATCACCGAATACTCGGGCAATTCCGTCAGTGGCGCGGGAGATGTCAATGGTGATGGTTTTGACGATCTGATTATCGGTGCTTCGGGAAGCAGCAGCCCGAACGGTAATTATTCCGGTGCCAGCTATATAGTATTCGGTAAATCCGCAGGATTTAATGCCACACTGAATCTGACCCGACTCAGCAGCGATGAAGGTTTCCGTTTGGATGGCGTGGCAACAGGCGACGAGTCGGGCAGTCAAGTCAGTAATGCAGGGGATGTCAACGGTGATGGTTTCGATGATTTAATGATCGGTGCCGCAAGAGCTGATCCGAATGGCGATTTCTCCGGCTCCAGCTATGTGGTGTTTGGCAGCAGCAGCCTTGGCGGCGGCAATGTGATCGAGGGTACATCCGGAGATGACAATCTCACAGGCACCTCGGCAACAGAAATCTTTGAAGCCGGCGCCGGCAATGACATAATGACCGGCGGCGGTGGCGCAGACGTATTTTATGGTGGTGCTGGTGCTGACACCATTCACATAGCTGATCTCAACTTTCAACGAGTGGGTGGTGGTACCGACATCGATGAGTTGGCTCTGGGCAACAGTAACCTGGGAGTGAATCTGGTCAATATTGGCGGCAAAATCAGCGGCATTGAAATGATCCGTCTGGCCGGCGACGGCATCAATTCGCTAACTTTAACCGCTGCGGATTTGCCCAGCCTGTCGAATACCACCGACACCTTAACAGTCATCGGCAATACCGGAGACCACGTCACCGTGCAAGGTAGTGGCTGGACTGACGGTGACAGCCGCAATGGTTTTCATGCGTATATCCACGATGATGCAGTGCTGCTGGTCGGCATGCAGGTGACAGTCGATTTTATTTAGCAGGTCATTGAATAACGTTTTCGAGGCACCGGCACCAGGCAAGAACAGGCGAAAAGTGCAATTTATACGTGACAAATGAGCATTTGAGCCTGTTTTTAACACCGTAGCGGCTACGGAAGATAGTTTTTCAGCGATCTGTTAAAATCTGATTCAACCAGGAAAAACAATACGATGGCATTGACCGATCAGCAGCAAATTTCCATCCTCCAGCTCACCCAGGCAATGTTCAATATCACGCCGGGTGCGATTTATCTGCAAGCACTTGGCGATCAAATGATCGCCGGGAAATCTTTGTCTGAACTGGCTCAGCCTTTTATCGGAAATATTTTTATCGAAAAGCCATATCATGATTCCTTCTTTGCGAGCGCTTTTGTCAATGATTTAGTAGGCGATCTTGTTTCGACGGACGATAAAAGTTGGGCGACCGGCTATATCAACAATCGAATGGCTGCCGGCGCTACGCAAGCCGAATTAATCGCTGAATTGCCCCAAGCGCTTTCTGCCATTCCCGCTTCAGATCCCAATTGGGGAGTAGCTGCACTGCACTATAACACCAGTCTTGCGACAAAAGTTGTCGACAATCTTGCGGGTGATCCGGTAACGGTTGCCGACAAAGCTTTTGCAGTGAATGAAATGCTTACGCAAATGGCTGCCGGACAAACTTTCGGATCAGTGATCGAGTGGGCGATCACTGCACTGAATAATGTTGATCACGCCGATCCCACTTGGGGTAATGCGGCGGCATTATTTGATAATCGCATTGCAGTATCCAAATATTATTCGGTTGATAAGGTGGGTTCCGCTACGCATTTATTAGCTTTGCGTCAATCTCTGGTAGGCGTGACTGCAGATGCTGCCTCGGTGGTTACTGCCAAAGCTGCGATAGATGATTTGCTCAAAAGCACCATTCCATTTCTTAGTCTCAACGGCAGCAACGGTTTCCGCTTGGATGGCATAGCAAAATATGACTCTTCGGGCGAATCGGTTAGCAGCGCAGGGGATGTCAACGGCGATGGGTTTGATGATGTGATTATCGGTGCCAGATATGCTGACTCGACCAATGGCTATGATGCCGGTTCCAGTTATGTGATATTTGGCAAGGGCTCGGGATTTGATGCTACGCTGGCGCTATCCAGTCTCAACGGTCTTAACGGTTTTCGCCTGGACGGCGTGGCAACCGCTGACTATTCAGGTGTATCGGTCAGCAGTGCGGGGGATATCAACGGCGATGGCTTTGATGATGTCATTGTCGGTGCGCTTGAGACCAGCACTTCCAATTCCAGTTACGTGGTGTTCGGCAAAGCCGCGGGATTCAGCCCTATCCTGGTTTTATCCAATCTCAACGGTAGTGATGGTTTTCGTTTGAATAACGGTTCTTCGGTCAGCAGCGCGGGGGATGTGAATGGTGACGGTTTCGATGATGTGATTATTGGCGCACTCAGTGCCGATCCGAGTGGCGACAATTCAGGCTCCAGTTATGTGGTATTTGGTAAAGCCTCAGCGTTCAGTGCCACACTGGATTCGTTCAGCCTTAATGGCGATAATGGTTTTCGTCTGGATAGAGTGGCTGAGAGCGATGGTTCAGGTAGTTCAGTTAGCAGCGCTGGGGATGTTAACGGTGATGGATTTGATGATGTGATTGTGGGTGCACCCTATGCCGATCCGAATGGCGACAATTCAGGTTCAAGTTATGTAATATTTGGTAAAGCTTCGGGATTTACCGCTACGCTCAATTTATCCAGCCTGGATGGCAACAATGGCTTTCGACTGAATGGCGCAGCACAGTTTGATGAATCGGGTTATGCGGTCAGTAGCGCGGGAGACGTGAATGGCGACGGTTTTGATGATGTGATTGTGGGCGCACGCTACGCCGATCCGAATGGTGAAAATTCGGGTTCCAGTTATGTGATATTTGGTAAGGCTTCAGGATTCAGTGCCACGCTGGATTTATCCAGCTTGAATGGTCGCAACGGTTTTCGCCTAGATGGCGTGGCGAAACGAGACTTCCTGGGAGCAACAATCAGCGGTGCAGGGGATTTTAACGGCGACGGCTTTGACGATCTGATGGTCACTACTGAGATCTCCAGTCCGAACACGAGTTACGGCGGAACTTTCATTGTTTTTGGTAAAGCTTCAGGTTTCGATGCTGCGGTAACTTTATCCGATCTGGATAGCAGTGATTTTCTAACCTTGAATGGATTGGCATCTCGCGGACTGATTGATGCTGTAAGCGGTGCCGGAGATATTAACGGTGACGGTTTTGATGACGTGATCGTTGGCCTCCCAGCAGCCAATTCAAACGAATATGATTCTGGCTCCAGCTATGTGATATTCGGCGGTAACTTTACCGCTGCAGTGATTCATCCCGGCACACCCAGCAATGACAATCTCAGAGGCACTTCCGCAGCAGAACGTTTCGCAACCGGCAATGGTAACGATACAATGACCGGCGGCGGGTTTTATGGCGGTGTGGATGATGACATCATTCAAGTATCTGATCTCGATTTTCAGTTAGTGGATGGTGGTACCGGTAACGATATACTGTCGCTAGCCAGTAGTCTCCTAAATCTGAGTCTGGCTAATGTTCGTGGCAGAATCAGTGATATCGAAACCATCGATCTGACCGGTACCGGCAACAATACACTGGCTCTGACGCCATTGGATGTAGTCAATCTATCGGATAGCAGCAATACCCTGAAAGTCGATGGCAATGCGGGAGATCATGTCGTCGGACTTAGCAATGGCTGGGCGGATGGTGGCATCCAAGGCGATTTTCATATCTACACGGATGATGCTGCAGTGCTTCTGGTTGGGATTAATGTGACGACGGATTTTGTTTAAGACTTCCTATTTTCAATTGACTACTATACATCAGGATATCCAATGGATACTAACGAAACGACTGCCGCACCGGTGTTTGAAATCAGCACCTCCCGCCAGATGTTGTCTTGGCTGGCCGAACAAAAACTTGCCATTGCGCTGACGACCTATCAGATCGGCAAGTTGTATTTTATCGGTCTGAAGCCCGATAACACGTTGTCGGTATTCGAACGTAGCTTCAATCGTTGCATGGGCTTGTGCTCAACATCGAATGGTCTGTATATGAGCAGTCTGTACCAAGTCTGGCGTTTTGAGAATGTACTCGAACCGGGACAGCAGCAGGATGGATTCGATCGGCTGTATGTGCCGCAGGTGGGGTATACCACGGGGGATCTGGATATTCATGACATGGCGGTGGATAGCGATGGTCGCTTGGTGTTCGTGAATACGTTATTCGGGTGTTTGGCGACGTTGAGCGAAACACATAGCTTTAAACCCTTGTGGCGCCCTGCTTTTATCAGCAAATTGGCGGCGGAAGACCGTTGCCACTTGAACGGCCTGACGATGAAAGATGGTCGGCCGGGTTATGTCACTGCCGTCAGCCAATCCGATGTCGCTGATGGTTGGCGTGAGCATCGTACCGATGGCGGGATTGTCATTGACGTGAACCGCAATGAAATTGTTTGTACCGGCCTATCCATGCCGCATTCGCCGCGTTGGTACAACGACAGGCTGTGGCTGCTCAATTCCGGCACGGGAGAGTTCGGTTATGTTGACCTTGCGACGGGACGCTTTGAGCCGCTGTGTTTTTGTCCTGGCTATATGCGCGGCTTGAGCTTTCACGGACATTTCGCCCTGGTGGGTTTGTCCAAACCGCGCCACAATAAGACCTTCAGCGGTTTAGCACTGGATGCCAACCTGAAATCACGCAATGCGGAAGCACGCTGCGGCGTACAAGTAATCGACCTGCGCACCGGCGATGTGGTGCATTGGTTGCGCATGGAAGGCGTGGTTGAGGAACTTTATGATGTCATTACTTTGCCGAATATACGCCGCCCGATGGCACTGGGATTCAAAACCGATGAGATCCGTCGGGTATTGAGTGTTGAAGCCTAGGAGCCTGCCGGACTCAAGCAATCATAGCGAGCCCCTGGTAAGGAGCGTCACTCGAACATTGATTTCTCACGTATCCATGCTTCAAATTCCAAAGCCGGTACCGGTCTGTGAAACAAGAATCCTTGATAATAATCGCAGCCGTGCTGACGCAAGAAGTCCAACTGTTCTTCAGACTCTACACCTTCAGCAAGCACAGTTAACTTCAGACTGCGCGCCATGGCAATAATGGTAGCGGCGATTTCACGATCATTGGGGTCATCGGCTAGACCATGGACGAAGCTCTGATCGATCTTCAATTTATCGATGGGAAAGCGCTTCAAGTATGTCAGCGAGGAATAGCCCGTACCAAAATCATCGATCGCTAGGCGTACACCCAGGGCTTTCAAGGTTCTCAACGTATCGATGGATTGCTCTGCATGCTCCATGAACATGCTTTCGGTTAATTCCAATTCCAGGCAAGTTGCCGGAAACTGCGTTTCTGCCAATACGCGTTGCACCAATTCGATCAGATTGGCAGATTGAAACTGCCGCACCGACAAATTGACTGCCATCACCAATGGCGGCAGACCAGCATCCATCCAGGCGCGACCCTGAGCGCACGCGGTGCGTAATACCCACTCACCGAGTGGCACAATCAGCCCGGTTTCTTCGGCAATAGGAATAAATTTTCCCGGCGGCACCATGGCTTTATCGGGCGGCTGCCAGCGCACTAAGGCTTCAACCCCTACCACCCGGCCACTACCGGCATGAATCAGGGGCTGATAGTGGAGAACGAATTCTCCGGCGGTGAGCGCATAGCGCAGACGGGTTTCCAGTACCAAGCGCTCATTGGCAGCAATGCTTAGGGCTTCTGTATGGTAACGATACGTGTTGCGACCCTCTTGTTTCGCCAAATACATGGCCATATCAGCGTGCTGGATCAGCTCGGTAACGCTGCTCGCATCGTCTGGAAAAACGCTGATGCCGATACTGGCATTAATAAAGATCTCGTGACCACTCGGCAAAGTGAACGGCGTAGTGAGTAGATTAATCAAAGTTTTTGCTACAGTGGTCGGCTCACTGGGGTCTCTGATATTTTCAAGTACCAACAGAAACTCATCACCGCCCAATCGCGCCAGTGTATCTTCCTCACGCAGTCGTTTCTTCAAGCGGGAGGCCAGCATAATCAAGAGTTCATCCCCGATGGGATGACCTAGACTGTCATTGACATTCTTGAAGCGATCCAGATCGAGATAAAGCGTTGCAAGTCGGTAGTTATGCCGTTGTGCCCGTTCAATGGCATGATGTAAACGTGATTGCACCAACAAACGATTTGGCAAACCGGTCAATGGGTCATAGTGGGCAATACGCATGAGACGCTCTTCAGATTCTTTCACCTGTGTAATGTCAGTGAATACACCCACATAATTGCAAGGCTCATTTCGATCGTTGCGTACCGTATTGATTGCCAGCCATTGAGGATAAATCTCTCCATTCTTGCGGCGATTCCATATTTCTCCGCGCCAATACCCTACCTGAATGAGACTACTCCACATTGCCTTGTAAAATGCTTCGTCGTGCCGTCCCGATCTGATGACCTTTGGGTTCTTGCCGAGCACCTGTGCTTCGCTGTAACCGGTAATTTCAGTGTAGGCACGATTGACCGCAAGTATACGTGGCTCCAGATCGACAATGACTATACCTTCCCGAGCGGACTCAAATACGGCAGCAGCCTGCTTTAATGTTTCCGTTGCATATACCTTTTGTACAGCCAGCGCAGTGATGGAAACGAATTCATTAATCAATGCCAGGTCGGCAGGCACAGGTTCCCGAGGGGTATGGTAATAGATGGAAAAGGTGCCTAATACTCTTCCAGCTTCATCCTTGAACGGTACTGACCAGCAGGCATGGAGGTTGGCTTTACGTGTTAATTCCAGATAAGGCTGCCAATAAGGGTGCTGATCAATGTCAGAAACAATCACCGGTTCACCATACCACACTGATGTACCGCAGGAACCGTTGCCATCACCGATTTTCATTTCTTCGACGACTGCATTGTAATCATCCGGCAAGCTTGGCGCCACATTATGCTTAAGGCGCCCGGTATGCTTATCCAGCAGCAAGATAGAGACCAGCATGTCGGGATTGATGGTCTCCAGGCGCTGAGCAATGTCATTGAGAATCACTGCAAGCGGTTGATTGGTAACGATCAGATCCAATGCCGATTGATGCGCCCCACGTATGAGCTCGTCTCGTTTTTGTTCACTGATATCCAGCCAAGCACCCACAATTTCCAGAGGTCGGCCATCCACACTCCTTACTAACCTAAGTTCATCCAGAATCCAGACTACTCGTCCGTCACGGTGAAAAAACCGGTAGTCATGGGTCAGCTGACCATCAGTAAACAAAATGGATTGGCGCGCCAATACCGCTTCACGATCATCCGGATACACATGTGAGTACCACCAGTCCGGAGCCAGCGCTTCTTCTTGCGTGTAGCCCAGCAGTCGTTCGATGTTTTCGCTGACCCAGATGGATTGAAGCGTTTCTCCTACAAAATGAAGGTTGTATAGAATAGTCGGGCTGGCAGCCAGCAAATGGGAAAGACGCAGGCTGGTTCTCTTCAAGCTGATCCGTTCGCGAGTCAGCTCTGCCTGGTGTTGTACTTTTTCCAGTATGGCGACGATCTCGTAGAGATAGCCTTCATGCTTGGATAGATAATCATCCACACCCAAATGCAATGCACGAGCAGTCACCATCTCACTGCCCTGACCTGTAATTAGGACGATAGGGATATCCAACTTACGATCATTACGTAGTCGTTTAATGAATTCCAGACCATCCATACCCGGCATACGGTAGTCGACTAGGAGTACATCAAATGCAGCAATCTGTTCAACCGGGTCAGTAGGTAGAAGCGCCAGTGCATCTTGGGTACTTGTCATTGCGGTCAGGTGAACATGGGGCGTATGCGAGGCCAAATGGCGACGCATCAGATCGATATCAGAAATATTATGCTCAATATATAGAACACGCAGCAGAGGTTGGTTGCGATCAACGCTGCAACGGAAACGACCCACTGCATTGCGCAAGGTACGAGGCAGGCGCTCCAGATAATCGTCCCGTTTGATCAAGTAATCATCCGCACTGGCTTTTAGTGCAGCAATGGCGGAATCTTCGTCACCTGAGCCGGTGAGAATTACAACTGCCGTTGATAGCCGTTGCTCCCGTACGCTGGCCAATGCCTCTAAACCGGAACCATCCGGCAAGGAAAGATCGACCAGCAGCAAATCGTAAAAGCCTGGCTCGGCCAATTGTTTTAGTCCTGCAGTTAGCGTTACCGCCACTTCCAGTTCGATTTCAGGCGCAATCCGCGCCAGAGTACGCCGGGCTAGATCAGCATCACTGGCAGAATCTTCAATATAGAGAACACGCATCGTGCTTATCTGGGCAGCTCGTTGAAAACGCACCAATAAAGCTCGATCTGTTGCGCCACATCCAGAAAGTTTTCGAAATCTACCGGCTTGATAATGTACGAGTTGACGCCTAGATCGTAGGCAGTTTGGATGTCACGGTCTTCTTTAGAGGTGGTCAGCACGACGATCGGAATGCGACGTAGCACGGTGTGTGCTTTCAGTGTTCGCAACACAGTAAGGCCATCAATTCGCGGCAACTTCAAGTCTAACAAGATCACGGTCGGCTGGGTTTCCCCTGATTCCCAGCGAGGTATCCACGCTAACGCTTCTTCGCCATCCCGTGCTACCAGTACTGGATTGGCAAGCTTTCGGCGCTGGAAAGCACGCAAAGTTAAATCAACGTCATGTGGATTATCTTCGACAAGAAGAATCGGCGGATATGCATTCATAATGATTTACTCCATAGTGCTTTCGAGTTCCTGCACGGCAGACAATTCCAAATAGAAGCTTGCGCCTTCACCCGGTACGCTCTGCGCCCAAACACGGCCTCCCATGCGTTGCATGGCTTTCTTGACCAGCGCCAAGCCGATACCCGTACCAGGATAATCCTCCAAGCGGTGGAGACGCTCGAAAATCTCAAAGATGCGTTGATTATACTTCATGTCAAAACCAATGCCATTGTCACGAATCCACAGAGTAATGTGATGATTATCCTTGGAGGCGCCGAATTCAATCTGTGGATTCAGGGAGTGCTTGCTGAATTTAATCGCATTTTCCAGCAGATTACGTATCACCAGCTTCAAACCCTCACGGTCACCGAGAACCATGAGTGGAGGCAAATTAGCAACGATTTCAATATGATGCAAAGCAATATCTTCAGCGCGCTCCACTAACACCTGATGAACTACGACGGCCAGATCCAATGCACTGGATTCCAGTTTGCACCGTTCCATACGCGAATAAGTCAACAGATCATTGATTAACTCATTCATGCGCGTGACACCGGTACGAATGTTGCTGATAAACAAACGCCCTTCATCATCCAGCCGATCGGCGTAATCCTCTTCCAGAAGCCGACTGTACCCATCAACACCGCGTAACGGCGCTTTCAAATCATGGGAAACGGAATAAACAAAACTTTCCAATGATTGATTGAGCGCTTTTAATTCCGTAGTGCGCTCCGTAATCCGTTTTTCCAGATCGACATTGAGCTGAAGCGCCTCCTTAGCCTGTTTCTGCTGCGTGATATCCTCGGAGAAAATAACTATACCGCCAATCGCGCCACTGCCCAGATACCAAGGCCGTACCTCCCAACGTAACCATTGCACCCTGCCATCGGCCCGTTCGAAACGATCTTCGTCAGAACGCATGACTTCTCCGACCAAACATCTGCGATGGATAGCTTTCCATTCCTCGCCGATCTCCGGAAAAACGTCGTAGTGGCTTAATCCCAGCAAATTACTATCGCCCAGTGCGTAATCACTACGCCAACGTTGGCTCAGTGCGAGATAGCACATTTTCTGATCGAACATGGCTAACGAAGCCGGCGCGTATTCAATAAATAATTTAAGCTGCTCTTTGCTTTCTTGCAGCACCACTTCAGCTAGCTTGCGTTCAGTGATATCCTGCATCGTACCGCGTAATGCTGTAATCCTGCCATCTGCATCGCGTATCGCTTTACCGCATGCGATAACCCAGCGATGACCACCATCTGAGCGCACCACTTCAGCGTCGCATTCATAGGCAAGCCCTTTCTCCAAGCATCTTTCCACAGCAGCGGTGAGATTAACCCAACTCTTTGCAGTGAAATACTGCGAGGTTTCCTGATAACTGAGTGGCGGCAAATCCAAATCACGACCGTAAATGCGATAGATTCCCTCCGACCAAGTACATTTGTTGGTGTTGACATTCCATGTCCAGTGACCCAGATTAGCGATGCGTTTCGCTTCTTTCAGGCTCGCCTCAACTTCTTTACGGGCTTGAATATCTTCAACAATGGCAATGAAAAAATTCGGCGCATTATCCGGTTTTCGGACTAAAGACACCGTAAGATTGATCCAAATGATACTGCTATCTTTACGGATGTAGCGCTTTTCCATTGAAAAAGTGGCAATTTCACCGGCGAGTACCTGCCGCACATAATTCAGGTCGGCATCCAGATCATCGGGATAAGTAATATCCTGAAAGGTGAGCGTCCTCAGTTCATCACGGCTATAGCCGACGATCTGGCATAGTTTGTGGTTGATATGCAACCAGCGTCCCTCGAGTGAAATAATGGCAATACCCACTGCTGCCTGCTCAAGAACGGCCTGAAAGCAAATCTCGCTTTCTCGAAGTTGCTCGTGCTCGTTGATAGCACGTTCATGACTGGCCATGGATTCGGTAACATCTTCCATATGATGAATAATGTAAGTCATATGGCCTTGTGCATCGAATACCGGAGTATTGACCGGATTCCAGTATTTGCGTTCGATGTTTCCGCTGCCGTCCCGTAGCGGAATATCATACTTCTGCACATTCATGGTATCCGAGTGCTTTGCGCTGATAACCCGGCTCAAAGAAACGCGAAAATCACGGATGCTGCTGCAAGCAGAAGCCGGATTATCCGGAAAAACATCAAACAAGCCATGCCCAGCAATCGCCTCTCGCTCTGTGCCAATCACTTCCAGGTATTTATTACTTACTGCCACGATGGTAAAACCGTCATCCGCTCGCAGAATCAGGTATGGATGTGGGCTTGCCTCAAATAGTTGCTGGTAAGGTGGAATATCATCCATGGGCATCTTTCAGCACTTAAGGAGTCGCCAATAAATATGTGTAGTGGATAAAATAGATTTTTTGCATCGTGCATCCTCTACTGATACCCGATGATATTTAAATTTATAATCTTTCATTCTAAATAATATACTTATTTAGAGAGGCCTTCCAGTTTGGGATACGCTCGGGTTGGTTGAATATTTAACTATCCAGACGAGTAATCAAATCAGTCATTCACCAGATTTCATCATCGTTGAATTCACTGGAATCCAAGCTCACTGCGCATGAATCAATTGACTCGGGGTGGGTATGGTTTGAGTCATTTTCGGTGCGGTCCATTGCGTGGTCCAGCGTAGCACCGGCATATCTCGATTCACCGCAGTGTGTGTGGTTGCCGCATACAGGTCGCAATCCACGCCTCTGCTGGCAATTTCATTGGTCCATTCTTCTCGGATTTTCTGTGGTGCCAGCGTCGCCACAGTTAGCCGCTCACATAACTCGTAATTGGCTGACCAGGTGTTGCGCAATTGCCGCTGCGCAGGGTCGCCGCCGTATATTGAATATGAAACGCAACCGGCAAGCAGCAGGATGAACGCGATGAACAGTGATTTCATGATGGTGTTCATAGGATTCAGGCACACGAAACACGCGCTGGCGATTTTCTTCATTGTCTATTGCTCTCCTCAATGAATGCCCTATTTTTAAGTAAAAAACCCATTAAAAACAAATCCATTCGAACTAACGCCGTTTTTGCCCCAATATCGACCCGAGCAAACCGCGGGTAATCTCGCGTGCGATGGACGTCCCCACCGAACGGGCGGCGCTTTTTGCGAATGCGTCAATCACCCCTTCACGGCGCCCGCCGCGCTTGCCGGACGAGCCCAGCAGTAAATCGCCTAGATCGGCCAGAATTCCTTCGTCTGCGGGTTTGCGCAAACTTCCGGAACCGTCCGCTTGCGCTGAATGGCCAAGCGATTTTTCAGTCCCGCCACGCGCTCTCAGCAATTCAAAAGCGCTTTCGCGGTCGATTTCCTGCTCGTAAACACCGGCAACGATCGACGACCGCATCAATTCCTTGCGCTCGTCCACTGTAATCGGGCCGATTTGACTGACCGGTGGCAATATCATGGCACGTTCGGTCATGCAAGGCGAACCGTCGGCATCGAGAAAGGAAACCAATGCCTCGCCAACGGACAGCTCGAGAATGGCCTGTTTAACATTCAATTTCGGATTAGGCCGCATGGTTTCGGCAATCGCATTCACCGCTTTCTGATCGCGCGGGGTAAAAGCCCGCAACGCATGTTGCACGCGATTCCCCAGTTGACTCAATACTTTTTCCGGAATATCGAAAGGATTCTGCGTAACGAAATAAACCCCCACACCTTTGGAGCGAATCAGCCGTACCACTTGCTCGATTTTTTCCAGCAACGCAGGCGACGCCATGCTGAACAATAAATGCGCCTCATCGAAAAAGAACACCAGTTTAGGCTTCTCGCGGTCGCCGGTTTCCGGCAGATTTTCGTACAATTCGGACAGCATCCACAGCAAAAAGGTACTGTAGAGTCGCGGTGAATTGAGCAGCTTGTCAGCTGCCAGAATATTGACAACGCCTTTGCCGTCGATGGTCTGCATCAAGTCTTCGATGTTCAGCATCGGCTCGCCAAAGAATTTTTCTCCCCCCTGCTCTTCTATTTGCAGCAAGCCCCGCTGGATCGCACCAATCGAGGCCGATGAGACGCTCCCATATTGGGTTTTGAACTGGCTTGCATTGTCACCGACAAATTGCAGCAATGCACGCAAATCCTTCAGATCGAGCAACAGCAGTCCATGATCGTCGGCCACTCTAAAAACCAGCGTCAGTACACCCTCTTGCGTTTCATTCAGACTCAGCAGGCGCGCCAGCAACAGCGGCCCCATATCGGAAATTGTGGCGCGCAGCGGGTGGCCGTTTTCCTGCAGCACATCCCATAGAGTCACCGGGAAACCTTGCCATTGTGGGGGATCCATTTTTAATTGATTCAGTCGCATCGCCATTTTGTTTGTCAGCGACCCGGGTTTACAAATACCCGTCAAATCACCTTTGACATCCGCCATAAACACCGGCACACCCATACTGGAAAAACCTTCCGCCAGCTTTTGCAGCGTCACTGTCTTGCCGGTACCGGTGGCACCGGTAATACAACCATGCCGCGTTGCCATCGCCGGCAAGAGCACCAGGTCAGCATTACTCGTTTTAGCGATAATCAATAGATCAACCATAGCGTCAACATAACACCTAAAAAATTTTGATCAAAGAGACTGAAAAATCAACAGCTGCCAATATTGGGAAAAATGTACTGAATGCGTCAGTGGTTGTCAAATGGCATCGATAGCGGAGAAAATAAGTCAGTCGATGTATACTCACGCTACAGCCTATTTGAATTTCCTGAATTGATACTTACTTGATGAACAAACAATTTATCTACGGCGATATCGGTGGCACCAAAACCATTCTGCAACTGACTGAAATAATCGCTGGAGAAATCCAGCGGCCATTCACGCAGTACTATGAGAGTCAAAGCTTCGCAACTTTCTCCGACGTCTTACGGGATTTCCTGAATCGAGCCGACTTGGCAGATCCTCCCTTAGCAGCGTGCTTTGCAATAGCAGGCCCCATCATCGCACAACAAGTCAAATTAACCAATCTGCGCTGGCACATCAATAGTGCTGATATTGCGCACGAATTCTCAATTCCCAAGGTCAAGCTCATCAATGATTTTGAAGCAGCTGCATTGGCTGTTGAAACACTCTCGCCTGACGATCTGATGACACTGCAAGCAGGGCAACCCCATGCACAAGCAATGCGTGTCATTCTGGGCGCAGGCACAGGCATGGGAGTAGCGTGGCTTGCCTGCTTGGAAGATCGTTACTTCGCATTATCGACCGAGGCGGGTCACATAGATTTCGCGCCGTCCAACCCATTGCAAATCGATCTGCTTGAATCGCTTCAGCATAAATTCGGCCATGTGTCGGTGGAGCGTTTGCTATCCGGTTCGGGACTAACGCACATTTTTAATTTTCTGCAAACGAATCAAAAAACACCGTCAGGCTTGGCAGCGCCAACGCTTAAAGAAGATAGCGGCGCTACCGTCACGACACTGGCGCAGACCCACCAACATCCGCTGGCCATCAAGTCTCTGAATATATTTGCTGAAATTTATGGCGCTTATGCGGGTAATCTAGCATTGGCGGGATTATGCCGTGGTGGTGTATACATTGCCGGCGGCATTGCACCCAAAATAATCAATACCCTCAAGTCAGGCGACTTCATGCGCGCCTTTTGCGATAAAGGAAGATTTTCCGCACTGATGCATGAAATTCCGGTACATATCATCACAAACCCTGAAATTAGCTTGCTCGGTGCACAACGGGCAGTACATAATCTACTCAATAAATAGTTAAAATTGAGAATTTGGCAATTGTAAGTTTGAATGCCCGATATTTCACTCAATGGGTTAACCCACCCGTAGTAATAAAAATAATTTCCATCCAGGAGAATCTCCATGTTTTCACGCACTGCTTTCACCATCACCGTTAATCCTAAAATACCACCGCGCCTTAAGCGCTTGGAAGAATTGGCCAATAATCTCTGGTATAGCTGGGACCGTGCCACGCGCACGCTGTTTTCGCGATTGGATCCGCATTTGTGGGAAGCAGTAGGACATAACCCCAAGGCATTTCTCAAGCGCGTGGATGAGTCGGTGCTGCTAAGAGCAACGGAAGACCGGGTGTTCCTCGCTACCTACAATAGCATTCTGTCGACTTATGATTCGTATCATGATGCGCCATCTGTACAAAGCAGTACCGATACCGACAATTTAAGCGCACAAGATCAAGTTGCTTATTTTTGTTTTGAATTTGGTTTTCATGAAAGTCTGCCGATTTATTCTGGTGGTCTGGGCATTCTCGCCGGCGATCATTGCAAAGCAGCCAGCGACTTGCATCTACCGTTTGTAGCCATCGGTTTACTCTATCGCCAAGGATATTTCTCGCAAACGATCGATATCCAGGGTAACCAGCAAGTTACCTACACCATGTCGGATTTCGAGGATCTTCCGGTCACGCCGGTGCTGCATGAGGATGGTTCGGGTCTGCATATTGAAATCACATTACCGCACCGCAATGTGGTTGCAAAAATCTGGCAGGCGCAAATCGGTCATGTCACACTGTATCTACTCGACACCGACTTACCGGAAAATTCTCCACAAGATCGCTATATCACGCACAACCTATACGGTGGCGACAAGATTATGCGCATCGAGCAGGAGATTGTTCTGGGCATGGGCGGTGTGCGCGCACTCCAGGCACTGGGCATACAACCAACCATCTGGCATATCAATGAGGGCCATGCTGCGTTCATGATTCTTGAACGCATCCACAATCTGGTGCAGCAAGGACTCGACTTTGCCAGCGCACTGGAAAGCGTGGCAGTCAATACAGTTTTCACGACACATACAGCCGTTCCCGCCGGGCACGATCATTTCAGTCCGGACGTCATGCACACCTATTTCGACAACTTTTATCGCGGTCTCAGCATTTCCCGTGAAACATTCATGGCGCTCGGCCATGTGTCCGGCAGCCCCGATTTTAATATGACCGCCTTAGCGATTCATGGCTCGCGCACACACAACGGTGTCAGCAAAATACACGGCGGGGTATCCGCCAGCATCTGCCGGGATCTGTGGCCACAAATCGAACCGGAAGAAAATCCCATCGCCTATATTACCAATGGCGTTCATGTACCAACCTTTCTGGCACAAGAATGGTCCGATCTGTTTGACCGTTATATCGGCCATGAATGGCGCAATAAAATGCGTGACAATCAGTACTGGACGCGCATTGATGCTATACCTGATCATTTGTTCTGGAGCGTGCGGCAGTCGTTAAAATCGCAAATGTTCCACGGCATCCGTTCGCGCATCACTGAGCAAAACACTAGAAATCGCGGCTCGGAAGCGCATCTCGACCGACTCCTGAAGTTTGTCGATCCGATTAATCCGAATATCCTGACGTTAGGCTTTGCCCGTCGTTTCGCCACTTACAAACGCGCCGCGCTGCTATTCGATAATCTCGACTGGCTACGCAAAATCATTCTGGATCAGGAACGGCCTGTACTACTGATTTTTGCCGGCAAAGCGCATCCTGCCGATGTACCGGGACAGGATCTCATCCGGCGCATCAGTCAAATCGCGCACCTTCCAGAATTTGAAGGCCGATTGTTATTGGTCGAAGGCTACGACTTGAGGCTTGCCCGACGCTTGGTTGCCGGTGTGGATGTTTGGCTTAACAACCCGATCTATCCGCTGGAAGCCAGCGGCACATCCGGCATGAAAGCGGGAATTAACGGCGCAATCAATCTGAGCGTGCTGGACGGCTGGTGGGGAGAAGGCTACGACGGAAAGAACGGATGGGCGATCAAACCGGGACCGGAGGATATGGAGGGCGTGTTGCGCGATCAGGAAGAAGGCAGGGCGCTGTATGAAATCTTGCAAGATCAGGTCGTGCCGTTGTATTACAACTATGGCAAGCTCGGCTACTCGCCTGAATGGGTAAAAATGGCCAAACGTTCCATGATGTCGGTGCTGCCACGGTACAACGCAACTCGCATGGTCGGTGAATATGTGACTAATTTTTATTATCCGGCCAGTAAAAAAGGCGCACTATACGCTGCCAATGACTACGCTGAAGCAAAAAATATTGCCGCATGGAAAACCAAAATAAGAAATGCGTGGCATGGCATCAAACTGCGCCGCCTGGATCCTGTGCGTGAACGTGTACCATTTAACGAAACGTTGAACTTCAAAATAGCCGCCAGACTAAACAACTTGTCGCATGAAGATGTCGTCATTGAACTGCTGATATGCCGCCAATTTAAAACTACGCGCTTACGCAACTTCCAGCATTTCAAGTTCGAATTTACCGGCACTCAGGATGCGGATGAACATCTGTTCGAACTCAAACTGATGCCGGAATTATGCGGCAAACAGGAATATTTCATTCGTATTTATCCTTATCATCCACTACTGACCCATCCATTGGAAATGGGCTTGATGGTGTGGTTGTAAGTTAAAGAATAAAGCACCCCGCCGCAAGCAGCGGGGTATTAACTGCGTTCTTCAATCTGCTGGCTTTCAATCAGCTTACGCCCCAAGCAACGGAGAATTAAGCCCGCAGAGATTTAAGGATGTTTTTCGTTCGCATCGCAAACGGATTCTGTTGCTCAGCGCCCCGGGGGCTGGCAAGCATCGCCAGCTGGGATTTACACTTACCAATCCTGGATTGGGTAGGGCGCGTCTCGCCATAGCCAAAGCTCCGAAACGAACAACTACTGTTTCCACTTGATGGCCTGGATGAGCTAGGCAGTCCACGTACTATTTATCCCGACGACAAAAAACTATATGATCCACGAGCTCTCTTCCTTGGCGCACTCGCCCGAACCATATCTCATCGCGACTTCTTGGCTGACGACAGTCATTTTGCTGCTTCAACCAGAGTCAATCCACTTTCTTTGAAAAACTTAACCGATTCCTTCCGAAATTCCTGACTATAGTGTGTGCGGGGTAATTCCATATCCATCCTCCATTTCATGTCTTCATTTTATGAAACTTCGGACTCCATGAAAATCAGCATACCTCACAAAGTGCAGCGCGCCCATGTCTGTCCTTTTAAAACTATCCCTATGGTTTCTTATACACTGCTGGTACATCAAACGGTGGTTCAAACAACGGTGATTTAAACTGACTGCTGGTTCCTGTTTTGATAGCATATGCCAACTTACCAGTCTCCTGCAAATAAGCATCCAGCGTGTAGGGGCCATATAGTGTTGATGCCCCCTCATATTCCTGGATAGCATACTCTTCTGCGGTGGTAACATATCCTGAATAGGCATTGCTGTAATTTGAAATTACGATGCGGGCATTTTCTTGTCCTAATATCTCGCGCAGTTTTGCCTTGAGACGGCGCCCAGCAGTGGTTGTAAATTCAGCGGGAACACCGACAATCGAAATCTGACCGATCTGCATCATCTGGATAGGAACAATGTGTGGTACTAAAGGACAGTCTTTCTCCGTTTCTTGGCTCTGGTCGGCTGAGGTGTATTTCAACCTCCACAGACCTACAGGAAACATGATCGGTTTCATACCATGTCCAATTATGTAGGAAGGTGTGTAATTAGTATTTGGAGCAAGTTGGTCAGGAACAATCCAGGACCATTGACCCTCCGGACCGGATTGCGGTTTTTCTATTTTATCTGGAAAAAAGAACTGTCCGAGTATACTGAAGAAATAGGAGCTGGACGAAGAAACAGGCCAAGCTGCGACTATCTGAAGAACAGTTTTAAGAATAGGTACAAGTGAAGGTAGAGCCGCTTTTATGCCAGCAGGCCCCAACGCTAGGGAACCTAAAAGTCCCGTCATAAGCTGTATTAGTTCCGACTTGATCTGACACATCACTTGCAAAAGTGAGAGTTACCGGTTTTGATAAAGGTATCGAATCTCAATCAAAACAAAAGAGGT
>NZ_QJJP01000009.1 GCF_003201565.1 Nitrosomonas sp. Nm84
CCCGCCTAAAATTTAGGCAAGATACGTGAATTACCTGGTCAGTTTTCAACCGGTACAACTAGGCTTTTAGTGTCAAGTTTCGATCGGTGTCAACATAATGCGTCTCTTAATTCAGTCACCCATTAGTCCACATTGCTTTGACGACGTACACTCAACATTTTTAGGATCAATATCAATGTATTAAGAGCATTGGTAACGGCATAGAATGGAGCCCCTGAGGTTTTGCCGCTCAAACCTTGATCCGCCGCTTTTTTATAAATTCCTTCAAGCCGTCTTTTGTAAATTGGAATGACGATATTCCCGTGGCCTGCGCAGGGTTCAAAAAAAGAAATTTCTTCGTCCGACCACAGACTCCGATTATCTTTGGCGAGCAGGTTTAACATGCTCTCTACACAAGATATAGGTGTAAAAACTTCGCCTAAGTCTTTGATACGATCTTTATTGCGATGAAATAATTTTTCCAGATCAACAATTTTGCTCATCCAATTTCCTTCAGGAATCTTCCGAAATAACACTCAATTAATACGGATGAATCCTCAAGGGCTTTAATAAGCTTTTAATCGAGAAAGAAAAAAACTTAAAGCAATATCATTTTATTTGTGTCGTACCTAACTGAATAGACCAATTGTCGATCAAGTCATTTTTAGTTGGGCGACGATATAGCGATGGCGACAGGCAGATTTTGTGATTGATCGGAAAGGTGTAATTAGAATGCATCCACAGTTGGGTTGTGTCGTGGTCACTAAAGCAATGCTGCCTAATAATGTTATTCGTAAAGAAATCAATGCTTATGTGAGTTTACTCAAGCGATTGGGTAACGGCAGATTGGCTGTGATAAGGTAGTTAATCCCACTAAATTTAAGGCTCTTCCAAAAAGTGTACGGCGTTTTGGGAGAAGTTAGCATACCCCGCAAAGTATACGCTACAAGAATTGTGACATTTTTTCCTAGCACATCCTACCCCGGGTATATCTACCCCCCAAACTTGAACGCCATAGCCAGCGTTGTTGTCCGGCTGCCGCAATTTTTAGTCTTGGCTGTTCTCAATCTGGCAGTGGCAAACACAGATTCAACCGGGTTAGTCGTTCTTAAGATTCGATACCTTTATCGGAACCGGTAACTCTCACTTTTGCAAGTGATGTGTCAGATCAAATCGGAACTAATACATTTTATTGCCTTTGTTATGCTTCGACTGACTAACCTCTTTCGGGAAAAACAACCATATATCTGCAAAGTTTGTTTGTATACAAGCTCCCTCCAGAGTTAAGTGAATTTTGCAGGACCGACTAATTAAAATTCCTCCCACTCATCTCCCCCGCCACCTGTTGCAACTTTACGCGGTTGTACCGATGCAGATGCAGAACTTGCAGCTGAATTCACCACAAGCTTCTTAGTTGCGGAACCACGATTTGGTAGTTTAGCTACAGAAGAGGAACGATTACTTCGTTTAAGCGGAGTCGCGGCGGAATGGTTGCTGTTAGACAATTTAAAAATCGTTACCGCTTGCGTGAGCGCCTGCGCTTGATCCTGCATAGATTCAGCCGCTGCCGCAGCTTCTTCCACTAGTGCTGCATTTTGTTGTGTCACTTCATCCATCTGTGTCACGGCCTGATTAACCTGTTCAATACCTGAACTCTGCTCCTGTGAGGCTGCAGAAATCTCACTCATAATATCGGTTACTCGTTTAACAGCACTGACAATCTCATCCATAGTTGCACCAGCTTCATCAACCAATCGAGTACCGTCTTCAACTTTACTGACAGAATCACTAATCAACTCTTTGATTTCTTTGGCAGCAGCTGCAGAACGCTGCGCCAGTGTACGTACCTCTGTTGCAACTACTGCGAAACCACGCCCTTGCTCACCTGCTCGTGCAGCTTCTACAGCCGCATTTAATGCCAGAATATTGGTCTGGAATGCAATACCATCAATAACGCTAATAATATCAACAATCTTCTTCGAGCTCTCGTTAATAGAGCTCATGGTCTGTACTACTTGCCCAACCACTGCACCGCCTTTTACCGCAACCTCAGATGCACCGGCCGCCAGCTGGGTGGCTTGACGAGCATTATCTGCATTTTGTCGTACTGTTGAAGTAAGCTCTTCCATGGAAGATGCGGTTTCTTCCAGGTTGGAGGCTTGCTCTTCAGTACGTTGACTTAGATCTAAATTACCCGAAGCAATTTCACCTGAAGCCGTTGCAATTTGATCTGTACTCATACGCACTTTACTCACCAAATCAACTAGGTTATCATTCATAAGTTTCAGTGCTTGCAACAAGCAACCGGTTTCATTGGTTGAATTCACGTCGATACGGCTAGTCAGATCACCGGATGCCACCGCATTAGCAACCGCAATTGCTTCATTTAGCGGAGCAACAATTGCCCGTATCAGTAAGAAGCCAGCTATAGCCGCCAGCAGAACACCCAGGGCTATTGTGATTACTGAAATCATCAAAATACTCTCATAATGACTTTGGGCGATGGCATTTTCCTTCTCAGAAACAGCTCTTTGCAAATCAAGTAAAGCGAATAAGGTATCACGCAGTACATTAAACTTCGGCACGGTATCTGTCGCAAGACTTTGCGCCGCAGCTTCAAATCCTCCCATTGATGCTAATTGAATGGTTCGATTCATTGAATTCACATATTGTACGTACTGCTCACCTTTAGTCTTGGTAAGTACTATTTCTTCAGGCGTCAAGTAAGTCGCCAAATATTTCGCCCAAACTCCTTCATTCTGCTTAACTAATTTATTCGCCTCCTCTCCCAGTGCTTTTGCAGTAGCAACATTCTTTGCTTCAGTCGCATTTCTCGCGTTTTCTCGAATCTGGTACCAAACATCCAGGATCGATCCCAGTTGTACTGATGGAATCAAACGATCTTCATAGAGTGACTTTAATCCCTTATTGGATTGATTAATACCATACAGTCCTAAACCACCAATGCCTATCAACAGTACAGATAACAAACCAATTACCAACACCAATCGCGATTTTATCGATACATTATTAAACATTAGAATCTCCTTTAAACCTTTTTATTCAAAAAACCGTTCTCGTCAATTAATACTCTGATCAATCAAACCCATATCACTGCTACCTATCAGCTTCTCGATATCAATCAATATCAACATCCGCTCATCCACCGTTCCCAATCCCATGATATATTCCGTATCAATCACCGAGCCAAATCCCGGCGTCGGATGCATCTGATCCGCTTCAAGACTGATCACATCCGATACACCGTCCACCACGATCCCCATCACCCGACCAGCTACATTTAAAATAATCACCACCGTAAACTGATCATAACTCGCATCTCCCAGCCTGAATTTGATCCTCAAATCAATAATCGGTACGATAATCCCACGCAGATTCACAACACCCTTGATAAACTCCGGTGCATTGGCAATTTGGGTGATCGAGTCATAACCACGAATCTCTTGTACTTTGAGTATCTCGATTCCATATTCCTCCTCTCCTAAACGAAAGGTCAGAAACTCATTGGCCATTGAACCAGATGGCTCTGTGGTCATATTTGTTGTCTGCTCCTGCAACATGATTCATGCTCCTCTTGTTTGTTATATAAAACCCCAATCAACTGTATACCCCATGCACTATCAATTTTTCTTTACTGGAATCTGATAAAAACATTGAGTTATCGTGCTATGTCTTAGAGATGTATAGTTGAGGTGATTTCAACATCAATATTCATCTTTATGAGAACCATCTTAATGACTGATTTATTTCATACGCTATACTTCTAAAATTGTGCTGAAGTGAGGTGTGTTTCTACGGAACACAAGAAAATATATCGCGTCGTCTCATTCCTATTTTTCATTAGGAGATTTAGACTTCAAGTAGTAGGAATTATATTAAAATAGAGCCTTGCACGGTCACAATCAGTCCAGTACGACTAACCGACCTGATCAAATAAGACCGGACAACCCAGTTTGAACCGCCTCGGGTTTTCCGGAAACTGTTTGGTTTGAGTATGCAATAACTTAAAATTCTTCCCAGTCACCGCCGCCAGCGACAATTTTTCGTGATTGCACTGGTACAGATGGAGAATCCTGATTTGCAGTCACCAAAACCTTCTTAGTGGCAGATCTACGAATAGGTAACTTGGCAACTGTTGCAGAACGATTGCTTCTTTTAATGGGCGTTGAGGTGATATTGCTGCTGCCACCCGACAGCCTAAATGCACTCACTGCGTGAGTTAACGCCTGTGCTTGTTCCTGCATGGATTCGGCTGCCGCTGCCGCTTCTTCCATCAGCGTTGCATTTTGTTGAGTAGCTTCATCCATCTGTGTCACGGCCTGATTAACCTGTTCGATACCTGAGCGTTGTTCTTGTGAAGCTGCAGATATTTCACTCATAATGTCTGTCACGCGTTTCACAGCACTGACAATTTCATTCATGGTAGCACCCGCTTCATCAACCAGTTTCGTACCATCTTCCACTTTGCTCACGGAGTCACTGATCAGTTCTTTGATCTCTTTCGCTGCCGCTGCAGAGCGTTGTGCCAATGTACGAACTTCGGTTGCTACTACCGCAAAGCCGCGCCCCTGCTCACCTGCGCGTGCAGCTTCTACAGCTGCATTTAATGCCAGGATATTGGTCTGGAATGCAATTCCGTCAATGACACTGATAATATCAACAATCTTCTTGGAGCTTTCGTTGATGGAACTCATGGTTTGCACCACTTGACCAACCACCGCGCCACCTCTCACTGCAACTTCAGAAGCGCCCGCTGCCAACTGATTAGCTTGACGAGCGTTATCCGCATTTTGCTTCACTGTAGAAGTCAGTTCTTCCATGGAAGAAGCTGTTTCTTCCAGGCTGGATGCCTGCTCTTCAGTCCGTTGACTCAGATCGGTATTGCCTGAAGCGATTTCGCTCGACGCGGTTGTGATAGAGTCTGTACCCATACGCACTTTACCCACCAGATCCACCAGATTATCGTTCATTGTTTTCAACGCTTGAAGCAAACGCCCTGTTTCATTGGTTGAATTGATTTCAATCCGACTAGTCAAATCACCCGATGCTACTGCGTTGGCCACAACAATTGCTTCGTTCAGCGGTGCAACAATCGCTCGCACTAGTAAAAATCCAACAACGACTGCCAGTAAAACACCCAGCGTCATGATGATCATTGAAATCATAAAAATACTTTCGTAATGACTCTGGGCATTAGTGTTTTCCTTAGCCGCAATTGCTCCTTGCAAATCTAATAAGGCGAATACAGTATCGCGCAGTACATTAAATTTTGGCACGGTATCTGTCGAGAGATTCTGCAGGGCAGCTTCAAATTCCCCCGCTGATGCTAATTGAAAGGTTCGATTCATGGAGCTTACATACTGTACGTGCTGTTCGCCTTTAATTTTACTCAGTTTTTCTTCTTCAGGCGTCAATTGGGTTGCCAAATATTTCGCCCAAACACCTTCATTCTGCTTAACTAGCTTATGCGTTACCTCTCCCAATGCTCTTGCAGTCGCAGTATTGTTCGATTCAGCTCCATTTCTCGCGTTCTCTCGAACTTGGTACCAAACATCCAAAATCAATCCCAGTTGCACCGATGGAACCAGGCGATCTTCATAAATTGACTTTAATCCAGCATTAGATTGATGAATACCATATAACCCTAAGCTACCAATACCTATCAACAATACAGATAAAAAACCAATTACAAACACCAATCTAGATTTTATTGATAAATTATTAAACATTAGAATCTCCTTTAATATTTCTTATCTAGAAACAACTGCTCGTTAACTCATCCCTTGATCAATGAACCCCATATCGTTACCGCTCATCAGCTTTTCGATATTGATTAATATCAGCATCCTCTCATCGGCTGTCCCAAGCCCCATGATGTATTGCATATCAGTGACTGACCCAAATTCCGGCGCAGGACGAATTTGTTCCGCTTCCAGACTGATCACATCAGATACGCCATCCACCACTATCCCCATGACTCGCCCAGCTACATTTAAAATAATTATCACGGTAAATTGATCGTAATCCACGTTACCCAGATTGAATTTGATCCTCATATCAATAATCGGCACGATGATTCCCCGCAAATTCATAACCCCCTTAATAAATTCCGGTGCATTGGCAATTTGAGTAATGGAGTCATAACCACGGATCTCTTGTACTTTAAGTATTTCGATTCCATATTCTTCTTCGCCTAGACGAAAAGTTAAAAATTCGTTGGCCATACGACTGATTACTGAGCTGGATGATTCGGTAACCTTCTCAGTAATCTTATGTGCTGCATGCTTCTGTAACATAGTTTTTGCATCCCTATTTTTGCTATCAAAGCCCAGTTATCTGTGTTATCACCTAATTATGGCAACCTGGCAAAGCGCTTATTCGCGCATTAAAGAATTGATCGAACCGACACCTCGGTATCTATATCCATCGCTAGCAGATCACTAATTGATTTACACTTATAATCTGTTTCGCCCACATAGAAAGTAGGTTTTTTCTTACGACAAATGAAAATATTTTCTTTAGCAGATTTTAAAATTTTAATGAAATTATTAGTCAGCGATAAAAAAAACAACCAACAAACTATATATGCGAATATAATTAATCGTTCTTGCAAGCAAACAGCAACCAATAACTTTATCAATCAAATCCAGTCAACCTGTTTTTAAATTCACTTCTTCATATTGCAAATACGGTCTGTGTGGCAAACATCCAATAGCGCCATATAGGAATTTGATTACTCTTGGCAGTCTATTCTTAACCAATCCTCATTCAACCATGTCGTCATCTTTCTACACCCAATTGTGAATGCTTTTGTTTATCGCGAGGAAAACTACTGCATAATCAAAAAATCATGCTATAAACTATTTTTCAGCAGGAAAACAGCAAAATGGCGATCGCAGGTATGAACCATTTCACTGTATTAAGCAGTGATCTTGAAAGAAGCAAGGCTTTTTATATCAATGTGCTTGGACTAACAGAGGGCTATCGTCCGCCTTTTACTTTCCCGGGTGCATGGCTGTATGTCGGGAATCAGGCGATATTGCATATTATGGCGGGCAAACCAATGCCGAAAAACGCAGCGGGTGTAATCGATCATATGGCTTTTACCGCATCCAATTTACAAGCAGTGGTCAACACCTTAAAACAGCAAGGTATCCACTATGAATTACACCGTCTGAAGGATCTGGAAATTTGGCAGTTATTTTTTCACGACCCAGACGGCGCAAAAGTCGAATTGGATTTTCCGGCGGATGAACCGAAACCCAGCGAATAATAACTACTTCGAACAATTCGGTTTCTTGCCAGCAGCATGCGCCTGTTGCATCAGTTTTGTCGCTTTTGGCAAGTGTTTCCGCAAGTCGTCAATACGGGTCTCATGAGATGGGTGAGTCGACAAGAATTCTGCGGGTTGCTCACCCTGACTGGCTTGCGCCATTTTCTGCCATAACGTAATGCTTTCAGCAGGATTGAATCCGGCTTTTGCCATTAACTCGAGGCCAATGGTATCCGCCTCGCTTTCATGCAAGCGGCTGAATGGCATGATCAAACCATATTGCGTGCCAACACCCAATAGACTAAGCGCAGTTTGGCCCATGGGTGTTTGCGGCGCAGCTACCGCCGCGATGAGTGAAATGCCCATTTGTGCACCCAGTTTCTGCGACATTCGTTCATTACTGTGCCTGGCCAACACATGACCGACTTCATGGCCAATGACAGAAGCCAATTGATCCTGATTATCCACCAGATCAACCAATCCGGTATGCACACCGATTTTGCTGCCCGGCAAAGCGAATGCATTCAACGTACTGTCTTCAAAAACAACAACTTCCCAGTTTCCACCGACTTCGTGCGTAATGGCATTTGCGACACAACGTACAAACTGGCTTTCACGCGCATTCTGGCTGATCTCCTTTTCATTTTTCATGCTTGAAAAAGCTTGCAACCCCATGGCATCAAGCTCACTATCCGGCATAAAAACCAACTGACTTCTACCCGTTGGCGTAGTCGCACAAGCAGCAAGAAAAATTATCATCAACAAGGCAAGTATCAATCTGGGCTTCATGGTGAACAACTCCGTTAAAAACAATCACTGAAATTTTTCCATCGCCATTCACATTTGATTGATTTATTGCAGTGCTATCAATCAATTGAATAAACATATATTCGTTCAAGGTTACCACAACAAAGGGTTAGTATTGCGAATGGCTTGAAGTATGATATAACGCTTTTTTCAACAAAATAAAGGGGATTTTCAGAATGGGTGATCATATCTATAAAATTATTGAAATCGTCGGCTCATCCACCAAAAGCAGCGATGATGCAATCCAACAAGCAGTTGCCAAAGCCGGTGAGACCCTGCGTAACTTGGATTGGTTTGAAGTGGTGGAAATGCGCGGGCATATCGCTGATGCCAAAGTTGCACATTATCAAGTAAAGCTGAAAATCGGCTTTCGTCTAGATTAATCAGCCTGATACGAAGCAAATACCGTTTCGGGTGACGCAAATCAAAATCCACCCGACAATCGGCATAATCCCCCCAAATACTTCGCGGTATAATTAGCTATTTAAAGTAAATAGCTAAATTCCATGCAAGAGAAATATCATCCCCAGGAAATCGAGAAAAACGCCCAGCACTATTGGGAACACACCGCGGCATTCAAAGCGATAGAAATCCCCGATAAACCGAAATACTACTGCTTGTCGATGTTTCCGTATCCCTCCGGCAAACTGCACATGGGACATGTACGCAATTACACCATCGGCGATGTGTTATCGCGTTACCGCCGCATGCAGGGCTATAACGTACTGCAGCCGATGGGCTGGGATGCATTCGGCTTGCCGGCTGAAAATGCTGCGATGCAAAACAATGTTTCCCCAGCCAAATGGACGTACGACAATATCGCCTACATGCGTAAGCAACTCAAGAGCCTGGGACTGAGTATCGACTGGGAGCGCGAGATCGCCACCTGCGATCCGAGTTATTACCATTGGAACCAATGGCTGTTTCTGCGCATGCTGGAAAAAGGATTGGCGTATCAAACCACCGGCACGGTGAATTGGGATCCGATTGATCAAACGGTACTGGCCAACGAACAGGTGATTGACGGCTGCGGCTGGCGCACCGGCGCACCGGTGGAAAAACGCGAAATCCCGATGTACTACATGAAAATCACGCAATACGCCGATGAATTGTTGAGCGCACTGGATACGCTGGACGGCTGGCCGGAACGAGTGAGAACCATGCAGGCCAACTGGATCGGCAAGAGTTATGGCGTCGACATCACTTTCCCTGCCGACACCGAATCCGGTACACCACAAAACCTGAAAGTATTCACCACCCGCGCAGACACGCTGATGGGCGCCACGTATGTCGCTGTTGCCGCTGAGCATCCGCTCGCATTGCATGCCGCCAAAAATAACCCTGCGTTGCAAGCCTTTATCCAGGAGTGCAAACTGGGATCCGCCAAAGAAGCCGATCTGGCCACGCAAGAGAAAAAAGGCATGGACACCGGTTTATTCGTGATTCATCCATTGAATGGTAACAAACTGCCGGTATGGGTCGCCAATTATGTGTTGATGGGTTATGGCGAAGGGGCTGTTATGGCAGTACCAGCGCATGACGAACGCGATTTTGAATTTGCCACTAAATATTCACTGCCAATCAAAGCGGTTATCAAGCCATTGGATGGTGCACTGGAATTGCCACTGACGCAAGCCTATGTAGAACATGGCGTAACCTTCGATTCCGATGAATTCTCCGGACTGGAATTTCAAGCTACGGTGAATGCCATTGCGGCAGCGCTGGAACAAAAAAACTTCGGCAACAAACGCGTGCAATACCGCCTACGCGACTGGGGCATTTCGCGCCAACGTTATTGGGGCTGTCCGATTCCGTTGATTCATTGCGCCGACTGCGGCATAGTGCCGGTGCCGGATGATCAATTGCCGGTGGTACTGCCGCAGGATCTGGTGCCCGATGGATCGGGCAATCCGTTGGCAAAAACACCATCCTTTTATGAATGTTCCTGCCCGAAATGCGGCAAAGCTGCGCGTCGGGAAACCGATACCATGGATACCTTTGTCGATTCGTCGTGGTATTACGCCCGCTACGCCTGCCCGGATCAGACCCAGGCCATGACCGATGAACGCGCTAATTATTGGCTGCCAGCCGACCAATACATCGGCGGTATCGAACATGCCATCCTGCATTTGTTATATTCACGCTTCTGGAGCAAGATCATGCGCGATCTTGGCTTGCTGACTCTGGATGAACCGTTTACCAACCTGCTAACGCAGGGCATGGTGCTGAATGAAATTTTTTATCGCAAACCAGACAGCGGACGCATCATCTATTTCAATCCGTCGGAAGTCAGCATTCAATACGACGAACAAGGCAAGCGTTGCGGCGCAGTCCTGCAAAGCGACAATCAGCCGGTGGAATCCGGCGGCATCGGCACCATGTCGAAATCCAAAAATAATGGCGTTGACCCGCAAAAACTGGTGGAAGAATACGGCGCCGATACCGCACGCCTGTTCATGATGTTTGCCAGTCCACCGACGCAAACGCTGGAATGGGCGGATGCCGGTGTCGATGGCGCCTATCGCTTTCTCAAACGCCTATGGAAACAGGCGTATACTCACCTGCAGCATGGCGTTGTCAGGATTGATCCGACATTGCATCAGACATTGTTGCCGGAGCTAAAAACTCTGCGCATGCAATTACACCAAACCGTTGCCAAAGTCAGCGACGACCTGGAACGACGCCATACATTCAATACCGCCATCGCGGCGGTAATGGAACTAATGAACGGTTTGGCGAAAATTCAGACCACCGACCCAGCCAGTCGCAATCTGATGCAGGAAGCGCTGGAAAATATCGTACTGTTACTTTCCCCGATCGTTCCGCATATCTGCCATGAACTATGGCGTGAACTCAAACCGGGCACCGAGCTTTTTGACCAACCTTGGCCGCAGGCCGATACCGCCGCGATGGTACAGGATGAAATCAAACTGATTGTGCAGGTCAATGGTAAACTACGTGGACAGATTAATATCGCCAAAGATGCCGGAAAAGAGGTCATTGAGAATGCCGCCTTGACCAATGAACATATACAGAAATTTATTGAAGGACAAACGATCAAAAAGATCATTGTCGTTCCCGGCAAGTTGGTTAATATTGTGGTATAAAAATAGATGATTCTACTCAAGCGATGAAACTGAATAAACAAACAATTCTTATCCTGGTAGTCGTGTTCCTACTAGCAGCCTGTGGATTTAAGCTGCGCGGACAGATTTCCTCATTGCCGTTCAAGTCTCTCTATATCTCTGCGCCGGACGGACAAACTATCGGCATGGATCTTGAGCGTGCGGTAGGCTCTTCATCCACTACCAAAGTGGCTGCCAGTGCAGCAGAGGCTGAAGCGACTTTGGAAATAGTCAGCGCTATCAATGAAAGAGCCATTCTGTCTCTATCCGGAGGTGGCCGGGTACGTGACTTTAATTTGATCTATCGAGTCGTGTATCGCGTGATCGACACACAGGGCATTGAAATCGTGCCAAACACTGAAATCGCTATTACACGCGTTCTGCCCTTCCTGGACGCGCAAATCCTGGCCAAGGAAGCAGAGGAACAATTGTTGAAAAAAGATATGCAAGCCGACGCGATTCAGCAAATACTCTGGCGTTTGTCTGCAATTAAAATACCCACTTAGAACCCGCACTGGTCTGGCTATTTCCTCAAGAAATCACTCGTCAGCATGCGGATAAAACTCGAGCAACTTCCCCAGTACCTGCAAAAACAGACGGCTCCACTCTACACGTTATTGGGTAACGAACCGCTGCTGACTCTGGAAGCAGCGGATTTAATCCGCACGCATGCACGCCAACAAGGCTATACGGAACGTGAGTTGTTCACCGTTGATCAGCACTTCGACTGGTCGGATCTGCTCACTGTAGGCAATAATTTATCTTTGTTTGGTGATCGCAAAATCATCGATATCCGCATTCCTTCCGGCAAACCCGGCAAAGAAGGCAGCAAAACCATTGAAAGCTATTGCAATGCGTTACCGCCCGACACGCTTACGCTCATCACCCTGCCACGCATAGATAAGCAGGGGCAAGCAACCAAATGGTTCAAAACACTTGAAACCACCGGCACTCTCATTCCGGTCTATCCTATCGAGCGTAATCAATTGCCCGGCTGGATCGGTCAGCGCCTTGCTCAGCAGCAACAAAAAGCCGATTCCGCCACGCTGCAATTTCTCGCAGACCAAGTGGAAGGCAATCTGCTCGCCGCGCACCAGGAAATCCAAAAACTCGCACTGCTTTATCCCGCCGGCAACCTGACATTCGATCAAGTAAAGGACGTGGTGCTAAATGTAGCACGTTACGACATCTATCAATTATCAGACGCTATGATCACAGCCGACACCATTCGCTACACCCGTATCCTGAGCGGATTGCAAGGCGAAGGCACCGCTCCGCTATTGATCCTTGCCACACTGGCCGAGCAAATCCGCCAACTAATCGTCATTCGCAAAGGACTCAACAGTGGTCAACCACCCGCACAATTACTGCAAGCAGCCAGAATCTGGGGCGATCGGCAAAAATCCATCATAGCCGCAGCCAATCGCATCCATTCACCATCGCTGATGCAAGGATTATCACATGCTGCAAGAATAGACCGGATTATCAAAGGCGTCGATCAGGGCGACGCTTGGGGGGAGTTGTTGCAACTGGGTTTGCGCTTTACTATCCATGAAAATTGGCAATTCAGAAATAAAATACAATGAGATGGGAAAAATGGGGTACGCTTACTTTCGTAGTTTTATTAAAAAGGGCAACCGATGAAACGCTACTTGATTATTTTACTGCTGTTAACATTTTCCGTTCCTGGGTTTGCAGCCAAGCAACAAAAGCTTCCCTATGATTATTTCCGTGTCGGAAATACCAGCGATGTGAGTCATTTAACGCAGCCTGGTACGGTGTTGATGGGTGGCGGCACCGATGTGGACGAAGCTTTCACGTGGATGTGTACATTGAGTAACAACGGCGATTTTCTGGTAATCCGCGCAACCGGTACCGACGCCTATAATCCTTACATACGTCAACTCTGCCCCAACGGCAATTCGGTAGCGACACTCATCATTCCGACAAGAGAAGCAGCGAACCATGAATTCGTAATCAGCATGATTAATAAGGCAGAGGCAATCTGGATTGCCGGGGGCGATCAATCCGATTACATCAATTTCTGGAAAAATACGCCACTGCAAGCAGCACTCAACGAGCGCATTGTGCAAGGCGTTCCGATCGGAGGAACCAGCGCCGGCTTGGATGTACTGACGCAATTTATATACTCTGCGCTTGCCAACAAAGGCGTGACATCCGAGCAGGCGCTGGCTGATCCTTTCCACAAATACATTACGCTTGATCGCGATTTCGTCGTGAACTTGCCAGTGCTCGCAGGTGCCATTGGAGACGCACATATCGCCACCCGTGACCGCATGGGGCGCAACATCGCTTTCTTGTGCCGCATCTACGCCAATGGATGGTCCGATCAACCCCGTGGTATTTCAGTCGATGAAGCAGCAGCCTTACTTATTGATGCGTATGGGACTAGTACAATCGTGGGTACTGGCAACGCCTATTTTCTACAAGCACCCGGAGCACCGGAAGTTTGCGCAATGGGAAGTCCGCTCACGTATGAGAATATCGGTGTGTACCGCATTAATGCCGCGACCTCAGGAACCTTCGATCTCTGGTCATGGTTGGGTTCGGATGGTAGCGAATACCATGTCTCGGCAATTCAAGGCATACTGACTTCGGATCAGGCAAATCAATCACCGTATTAACAAACTCTCGAGAGCGCTACCGCATTGGAAATTGCAGGCTAAAACAACCGTAAGGAATATCTATGAAAATCTATATTGCTGCTTTGTTCACCGTCACTCTCATAGCCTGTCAATCCCATCCGCTGGAAGCACCACTACCACCGGCTTTTGTCAACCCAGTACCGGACAATTGGCCGGCAGCGCAACTCCAAAAATCCCAACAAAAAACTGACTATATTCAATCACACCAAACAGCTTATGACTGGTTTGCCAATTTTGCCTTCAGTGAAGTGGATGGCATCCCTTATATTGCGTTGAAACTATTGCCAAAGCTGGCGCCGGAACTGTGGGGCAGCGAGGAAAACTTCCTTGATGCTGTCGGTTTGTTTATCGATGAGCGGCAGAAATCATATCCGATCGCACGTGGTATCGGTTTTAGCGGTTTGTCCCGAGCTGAAACGAACAGCAGTATCGACTACGCTTCCTTTACCTGCGGTGCTTGTCACATCGGCCGCGTGCGGCTGGAAAACGGCACCATGGATTACCTGGATGGCGGCGTGAATACCACGTTCAACCTTGTACAATTTCGCGTCAAACTGTATCAAACCTTGCAAAAAGCTTATGCGAGTGAAGCCGGTGACAACAAATACAAGTTGTTGACGCAGAAATTACTCAGCGCTTTGGATGCAACCCATCAACAAAACCCCAATTACTTTTATAACAATTTCCAATTTGCCGGCAGAAGCTTTGGTGCTGATTACGAAGCCGCGCAAATCACATTGTTCAAGAAAAACGCCGAACAAACCATTAAACAATTCGCGCAACGCGCGGAAGCCGAATATGACGGTTTCGGCGCTTTGGTCGCAAAAAACTATCAAGGACTGGAATCCGCCATGATCGCCGGTTTTCCCGGTATGGCTGATGCCACCGGGTTGAGTGCCATCAACGGCTATATCGGTGCACGCAATATCCCTGTCGTTAAGTGGTTCGCCGGTATTATTTTGCCGCCAGAACCGGGCATCACTGATTTTATGTCGGTATGGGAGCAAGACAAGCGCCGCGCCAGTTGGGATGAGAAGCATCAAAGACTCATCAACGGCGGCGGTCAATGGAACGGCAATGTGCCGATGCCCATCTACCGCAACTTGATTGCCATGCTGACCTTAGGACTGGAAAAAACCGATGTGCGCGTGGCCGCCTTTGCCGAGGAATTGCTCGATGGCTTACCCGCTAGCCCTTATCCTTTCGCGGTCGATATCGCACTGGCGAAACAGGGGCAGACATTATTTGCCGAACATTGCGCCGATTGTCATCAACCCAAGAACGGTAAAGTGTACGACAATCTCGGTACCAGCATGAAACGCGCTTACGTAGTGGGTACACTGTTAAATTATGCCGCGCGCAAAGAGCTGTATGAAAATTGTTCGCCAGATACCACCATTCAACTGTACGGAAAAGACGTCAAACCCTGCGCTACATTTGACAGCGTTTCATTAACCGGCAAAAAAGACCTGCTCATGTCGCCCAACGCTGAACATCACGGCTACAACGCTCGTCCGTTAAGCGGCGTGTGGGCACAAGCACCGTATTTGCACAACGGTACCGTACCGACCGTTTATCACTTGTTAGTACCCAATGAACGCCCGGCCAGCTTCATCAAAAGCCGCCTGGATTACGACCAGAAATATCTCGGCTTTTCCTGGAATCCACAGCCAACTACCGAACAGAACGAAGGTTATTTGTTCCAGACCAACACGATTGCAGCTTTGAGCAATAAAGGTCACGACAAGGATATCGTGGCAGGTAAAAAAACTTACCGCCTTAACTGGTCCGATGACAGTCAGGGTGCGTTCGCAATTATTGAGTATTTGAAAACTTTATAATCATGTGCTGCTCGTGATAAATTTCCTTGCCGTCACAGGATCATGGATTGATTCCGTCATTCGATCACAATAAAAACACTGAACAATAGTACAAGCTCAGCCTAAGTTTAGAGAGCCAACATGGCAGAAACACTGACTCAACCTTACTTAATGTTCGACGGGCGCTACGAAGAAACGCTGGAATTTTATCGCACCGCACTCGGCGCGCAAATTGACATGATGATGCGCCACAAAGATAGCCCAGAACCACTGCCGCCAGGTATGCTCCGATCTTCCAACGATAGCCAGGTGCAGATGCCATTAGAAAAAATATTCTGGTCGCCGCGCTTCGGCATGCTCACCGACCGTTTTGGCATCAGCTGGATGATCAATGTCGTGGCTTAACCGGTTCGTATCCATGCGTAATATAAATTTCAGTGAGTCACATCGCATTACGACCATAGGAATCCTGTTGATTGTATCGGTAACAGGTCAGTCAGGCTGCTCAACCCAGCAACTCTACAATACCGGGCAATCGTGGCAGCGCAATGAATGTAACCGATTGATGGATCAGTTAGAACGTGAACGCTGCCTATCGAATACAAGCACTTCGTATGAGTCATACAAAAAGCAATCCACCTCCGGAAACGAGCAGAAATGACAGCCACCGTCAGCTTTGAAAGCATGAGCGATCAGCAAATTTGGGGCATCGCGAATCCCATCATGGATAATCTGATGGATGCTTCCACCCAGCTCGATCACGCACGGCATGTCCGGGATTTTACTGACCGAATGAAGGCCATTGTTACTCCGGCATATCTTCAGCGCGTCTGCCAGCAGTACCAATCCGAAAAAGGCTATTTCTCTCACCGTGTTCCTGTCGCTGTTTTCAAGCGTCCGAACTCAGTGGCCATGGTGTGGAAACAATCGTTCACAAAAGCGTCTGGGGAATTTGTTGCAGAAATGGTTCTGGTGCACCAGAACGGCAAATATTGGGTTGACCATGTGATGGTTTTCTGAATACCCATTTTAAGTCGAAATGCGTAAAACACGCATTACAGATCTAACAAAGCTTGTTACGACGAGGGTTAATTCTCAATGTGGAGGGGTAGTATGAAGCAGTAGTTGAACCCAATAATTGTCTACAGTCGATTGATCCTTTCTGCAGGTAAAGTTACTCTTGCTGGCCCTGCCATGGGAGCATTTTTTCAGAATCAAATATGCCTCCGAACCCATCGACCGTAGATCCTTCTCTAATATCAGCCAGCAAAGTGTGACGATATAATAATCAAACCCACCAACACGCCGAATATGACTATGATGTTGATACCCATATTTTTAAGTATTCCAGAATCATGTGTCTTGTCTGATGAACTCATATCCATGTTTTCTCCTTTATGATGTAACAGGAGAAATTGTGAACCCAATCGGTGTCATGTTCATTGATCTGGATCAACAAAATGCGAATTTCAGGTCTCAATGACGCTAGCGTGATCACACTTGGATCAAGCTTTTCAATTTACACCACAATGATTGAATTCACCGCCCGCGACCCTGGGCGCGCTTATCTGAAAACAAACATTCTATTATCGCAATTAATGATGTCTAGGGAACCCACTGCCATGACCTCTACCGCCATGGCCTTTACTGAGTAATATCACGGCAGCTATGATTCCAATGGTCACAGCACCTACGACAACGCCGGCTATGATGGTTTCCCAGTCAACGACTGTTTTATAGAGTTGGAAATCATCTCTCCAGCGAATGCGCTGCCAGATTTCGTCCGGAGTAACCGGATAAGAGCGGCCGATCACATCATGCGTAATGATAATTTCCCTATCTGCCCTGACGTTAATGGATTGCGTTGTATTTTCCCGCAACATAACCTTTATCACGCCACTGAGTACAGTGATTTCTGTTTGATGCTGCGAAACATTAAGATGAAGGATGGCGTCCTTGGCTTGTATCGTTGCATGCATGGTCTCAATCGTTTGCTGGCAATTCGATGTATCCGCGTAAGCATTACCAAAGTTAAATTCACTGACACGAATCAAGCATGTTGAATCGGATGCCTTGAACTCAATACGCGCACTGCTTTGAGGACCCGTGCTCACGAATGAATTATTCTTTACCTTTGAAGAAATTTTTACGGGAGAATCATTGAGTAAAGCACTTTTTCCCGATGTGTACATGGATCCGACAACTGCATTGTCAGTACCGGCGTTGTGATGAAAACGAAAACTTGTATTTTCATCTTGTTCCCAGAAACCGCCCCTTTGAGAAAAATTCCTATCCTGAATCGGCACTGTTTTACAACCATTCAGAAACAAAACTGTTAGAAGAAACGGTAGCAACCATAATTTATTGCCACATAAATTTAAAGAGAAAGATCCCCGCAATGGATATATTCCTGAACAAATACCCCTTATCTTGCAGAAGAATGGCTTGTTTTTTGTGGTATCCATTTTGCTTCTCCTCTCAATTGCCAATTCCGAATAGATTCCTGATGGGATCAATGTACACAGGTCTATATGAATCGGGACTGAATGAGATGGACAGTGATCAAGGCGTTATTCACTACGCTATCGCACTGAAAGTGAAATTCAAAAGAACTGGCCAGTCTATTAGGCTGATCTCAACATCCAACACCAGCTCTGGGATCAAACTACGAGGTTAGATGAATATTGTTTCTCGAAAGACGCAGCATGCTGCGTAACTCAAAACTTCCCGCCGTTTCGCACAAGTATGGTCACATATGCGGAATGCCTTTATGATTGAGCAACTCGCTCGCTTTTTGATTGTAACTTTGTCAGTTGTTGTGACACCATGGCTGCGGCTAAATTGCGCACTGTTTGCATGCCGATCAGCGTAACCGCTGCGCGCACATTGGTGACTTTCCTTCCTGAGCGATTAAACACAACGGAATTAGCTACTGCTACTACCTTTTTCGACAACAGCGGTTCGTCTTGAATCAGTAGAATCACGAAATCGAGATTGCAATCGGGATCGTCTAATCTCTCTTTGATATTGATTGCTGCCTTGATCGAAGTAGGAAAAACCAATCTCCCTTGCTCCACTTCGTCAGCCAGGACACTTAGCAGCGCACTCTTCTCCATAATATCCCCCTTCACTTGATTTAACCCAAATCGAGCTCACATCCACAGCTTCCAGGTTACGCTAATGGCATCGGCTATCATTTAAAAATCAAAGCAAGTAATAACAGCTATTTCTTGCCCTGCCCATCTTGTTTTTTTATGCAGCATCGTTGTACTAAAAAATCTCTCTTTGAGAAAATGTATACTGCGCGGAATCAAACCATAAAAAATCTTGTCATTCATCATACCTGCTGCTGCATGCAATAAAACTTCTTATCATGTACTATAATTCCAGCCTACTCTCAGATTAATATCGATTCTCAAATAAAACTCAGTCTATGGATATCACAGATATTAAAAGTTATATGCAATCCGTCGGCCAGGAAGCGCGTACGGCATCGCGTTTGGTTGCAAAAGCAGATACGGCAGCCAAGAACCATGCACTGACTGCGATGGCAAATGCTATCCGGCGCGATGAATTATTATTGTTAGCCGCCAACGCCAAAGATCTGGAGAATGCGCGTGCCAAAGGCTTGGAGGCTTCGATGATCGACCGTCTGACATTGTCGGCGAAAGGTATAGTGACGATGGTGGAAGGTTTGTTGCAGATCGCGGCACTAGCGGATCCGGTGGGCAAGATCAGTGGATTGAGTTATCGTCCATCCGGCATTCAGGTGGGAAAAATGCGCGTACCTTTGGGTGTCATTGGCATTATTTATGAAGCGCGCCCGAATGTGACGGCCGATGCCGCTGGTTTGTGCTTGAAAGCGGGTAATGCGGCCATTTTGCGCGGTGGCTCGGAAGCGATTCACAGTAATCAGGCGATTGCCGCGTGTGTGAAAGAGGGGTTGCGGCTGGCCGGATTGCCGGAAACAGCGGTACAGGTGATTGAAACCACCGATCGCGCGGCAGTCGGTGAATTGATCACAATGAAGGATTTCGTCGATGTGATTGTGCCCCGCGGCGGTAAGGGTCTGATTGAGCGCATCGCCAATGAAGCGCGCATTCCGGTGATTAAGCATCTGGACGGCGTATGCCATGTATACATTGACGACCAGGCGGATTTCGACAAGGCCGTCAAAATTGCCGACAACGCCAAAACTCAGCGTTACGGCACCTGTAACACAATGGAAACCTTGCTCATCCATGAAGGTATTGCTCAAAGGATTCTGCCCCCGCTTTGCAAGATTTATTTCGATAAAGGCGTTGAATTACGTGGAGATGCGGTAGCCCGTAGCATCATTCCGCAGATGCATGAAGCCACTGAACAGGATTGGTATGAAGAATATCTGGCCCCGGTTCTAAGCATTCGCATTGTTGATGGACTGGATCAGGCGATCGATCACATTACCCAATACGGCTCGCAACACACTGATGCGATTGTCACCGAAAACTACTCACGTGCCCGTCGTTTTCTTCGCGAAGTGGATTCTAGCTCAGTCATGGTCAATACCACCACCCGTTTTGCGGATGGATTTGAATATGGGCTGGGTGCTGAAATCGGCATTTCCACAGATAAAATCCATGCACGCGGCCCGGTCGGCCTGGAAGGATTGACCAGCCAGAAATTCATCGTGCTGGGCGATGGCCAATTAAGACAATAAGCTGCACATTTTATTGATATGAATGAGTGTTCGACACTTTATCCGCCGAGAAGGCTGCTATGACACAAGTAATTGAAATAACAATTCCCGATATCGGTGATTTCAAAGATGTTCCTGTCATCGAAGTACTGGTTGCTCCCGGCGATACCGTTGCAAAGGAAACTTCGCTCATCACGCTGGAAACTGACAAAGCTTCGATAGAGGTACCTTCGCCACAAGCCGGGGTAATCAAAGCAATCAAAGTCAAAGTGGGTGATAAGGTCTCCGAGGGCTCAGTCGTTCTGACTTTGGCACTGACCGAACAATCTGCAGCGCCGGCAAGCACTGAGATAACGACTGGAGCCGATGAGAAAACAACGACCGCAACGACCGCCGTTCCACCATCAACGCCAGCGCCAGCGCCAGCGCCAACACCATCGCAATCCGCTGCTCCAGGCGATATTCACGCCGATGTGGTGGTGCTCGGCGCGGGACCCGGAGGATATACCGCGGCTTTCCGTGCCGCTGATCTGGGTAAAAAAGTGATCTTAATCGAGCGCTATGCCACGCTTGGCGGTGTATGTCTGAATGTTGGCTGTATTCCATCCAAGGCACTATTGCATGCGGCCAAAGTCATCACGGAAGCGGACGAGGTTGAAGCACAAGGCATCGTTTTCGGCAAACCGCAGGTCGATATCGACAAGCTGCGCACCTGGAAGGAATCCGTGATCAGCAAGCTGACCAAGGGACTAAAGGCGCTGGCCAAACAGCGCAAAGTGGAAGTTATTCACGGTACCGGAAAATTTCTCACGCCGCATCTGATTCAGGTGGAAACAGCCACGGGGGCCAAAACGATCTCCTTTGACAACTGCATCATCGCAGCCGGCTCCAGTGTCACCCGCATTCCCGGTTTTCCGTATGATGATCCGCGTTTGATCGACTCCACCGGAGCACTTGAACTGCAGGATGTGCCGCAGCATATGCTGATTATCGGCGGCGGCATTATCGGCCTGGAAATGGCGACGGTTTACTCGGCACTGGGCAGCAAAATCAGCGTGGTGGAATGGATGAATCAGTTGATCCCCGGCGCTGACGCGGATCTGGTCAAACCATTACATCGTCGCATCAAGAAACGCTACCAAGCGATTTATCTAAAAACCAAGGTGACTCGAATTAAAGCCGGAAAATCCGGACTTACCGTGACGTTTGAGGGCGATAATGCGCCGCAACCGCAGACTTACGATCGCATTTTGATGGCCGTTGGGCGTCGCCCGAATGGACACACGATCGGAGCCGAGGAAATCGGTATCCAAGTCAACGAACGCGGTTTTATTTCGGTAGATCAGCAGATGCGCACCAACTTATCGCATATTTTTGCGATCGGCGATATCGTGGGTGAACCAATGTTGGCGCATAAAGCCACGTATGAAGGCAAATTGGCCGCCGAGGTTATTGCCGGGCACAAAGCCATTTTCGATGCACGCACCATTCCTTCAGTCGCTTACACCGACCCTGAAATCGCCTGGATGGGATTAACCGAGAAAGAAGCGATCAAGCAAGGCATCGATTTTGAGAAAGCCAGCTTCCCTTGGGCTGCCAGCGGCCGAGCGATATCCATGACACGTGAAGAAGGCATGACACAATTGCTGCTGGATAAAAATACCCGTCGTATACTGGGCGCCGGCATAGTGGGTATAAACGCTGGTGAGCTGATAGCCGAAACGGTACTGGCACTGGAGATGGGTGCGGATATGGAAGATATCAGTCTAACTATCCACCCGCATCCGACGTTATCGGAAACGGTTTTATTTGCTGCCGAAATGGCCGAAGGAACTATTACCGATCTTTTTCTACCCAAGAAATAACTTATCCATTTCAGATAGAACAATGACTCATTTTTGACAGAACCCATGACAACCTTCCAAAAAACCTATTTGCTCGCATTCATATGGTTAATAGCTTCAGTCGGCTTCATCAGTGATGCGTTGGCAACACATATTTCACAGCCTATTGTTGAAAATCCTAAAACACACTATCCCGTTGGGGAAGCCATCGTGCTGCAGGGATGGGTCGAATACAATGCCCAGCCGGCCCCCGATGTTCTGCTCAATTTTAAACTGACCCGCCCGGATGGAACCGTCGCTGTTGATCAGTTTTACTCGAGTGATGCCAATGGCCGTTTTGACTTCAAGTTTGATACCCAACATGAAAAACCAGGTAGCTATCAAGCCACCATTACGTCGCATTGCTTGGAAATTCATCGGTACGCCTGCACTTACAAAAATCAAACACTACCCATACACCTAAATAATCCCTAGCATGACTATGAATGCATGGGATTGTTGAACAACTTGCAATCACTGAGTCACGCAAACCGTATCCATGTAACATTGCAGTGATATCACAACAATAAAACCAACATGAGAATTGCTCATTCATCGTTTACTAAAATTTGCCGCAACTATCCGATCATCACATTTGCGCTGCTTATGCTGTCGGCATGCAATCCGCAGGCAGACAATTTGTCCGAACGTGAAGCGCGTATCAATGCCAGGGAATCCGAACTGGTTACCTTGTTTGCCGAACTGGTTGAGCAAAGAAAATCCTTGGAAAAGCATGCATCTGATAAATTCCCCGGGACGCAAGAGAATTCAAATGCAGACAAACGCAATGCCTGTTCATGTGACGCTGGCAGTACTAGCACACCTAAGCAAGGGGGAACGTCCGCAAAAACGAATACCAAAACACTATTAGGTGGAGTAGAGTCTGTATACCTTGACCCGCCTGGCCTGGAATTCAGTGCACGCATTGATACCGGAGCGCAAACCTCATCGTTGAATGCTCTGGATGTTGTTGAATTTGAACGCGATGGCAAACCATTCGTGAGATTTAGTATGATTCACCCGGAAACGAAGGAAAAAATCGAATTGACTCGGCGCTTACGCCGCTATGTTCGTGTCAAAGAACTTGGCAACAAGGAATCGAAACGGCGGCCGGTCGTGCGCATGCGAGTTGTACTTGCTGATCTTGATGAGCAAATAAATTTCACGCTGGAAAATCGCAGTCGATTCAAGCATCAAGTGCTGATAGGCCGCAACTTGCTACAAGATCTCGCCACCGTGGATGTGAGTAAAAAATATACAACCGTCAAAACTGATCATTCGGAAACAGCCGGTAAAAAATAATGCATGCAAAACTTAGATTCTATTTTCTAGTCATCCTGATCATGGGACTTGGAATAGGTTTAATTTTATACAAGCACTTCGCGTTGGGATTTCCATTATTGCCGGATGACAAAAAGCCGGTCTGGACCATCGAAGCCAAGATTGATTTTGTCGCAAAGGGTGAACCTGTTACTGTCTCTTTTGCGCTACCTCCACAAACTCCCAATATCGTTCTCATCGAAGAAGATTTTGCGTCGCCTGATTATGGATTCAGTGAATTACCATCCCAGACAGGACGCCGTGCGCAGTGGAGTAAACGCTCCGCAACCGGTCCACAGACAGCCTATTATCGCGCGCGTATTTATGAAACAGACACGATCACTCCTTCACCATCCGCCGCAGATCTTCCGGCAGAACCGGAAAAACCTGAATTTGACGAAGTTCTAAAAACTGCCGCAACAGCATTGCTTGATCAAGTCCGCAGCAAATCATCCAATACTGAGATATTTACGCGTGAATTGATCACGACATTGAATTCCAGCGCACCCAGTCAGAGTCAAAGCCTGTTGCTCAGTGAGCAGTCCAGCGAAGACTACAAAACCCATTTGATTATCAATTTACTGGCATTGGAAGGGATCAGCGCACGCATTGTTCGCGGCTTGTACCTGGAAGATGGTCGACGCAGACAGTCGTTGACCAATTTTGTGGAAGTCTATCTGGGCGGTCAATGGCGCTTATTTAACCAAAACTCCGGAGTGAGCGGGAAACCCGACGACTTCCTGTTGTGGCAGCGTGGCGACCAATCGTTACTGGATGTGGTCGGCGGTAAAAAATCGCAGATATCGTTCTCCATCATCAAGAATTTCCAGTCGACAAGAAATCTGGTAGTGCGCGACAGTATGAACAAACAGGCCGGTATCATCGATTTTTCTATCTACAGTCTTCCGATTGAGCAGCAGAGTGCTTTCAAAATGATTTTGTTATTACCGATCGGTGCATTGATTGTGGTCATCATGCGCCTGCTGGTCGGCCTACGAACTTCCGGTACGTTCATGCCCATTCTGATTGCCTTAGCACTGATACAAACCACTTTGTTAACCGGCATCGTCATTTTTCTGACTGTCGTTGGAACAGGGTTATTGATTCGATCTTACTTATCACGCCTCAACTTACTATTTGTCGCGCGTATTTCAGCCGTGATCATTGTGGTAATTGCGATCATGGCAGGTATTAGCATCATCAGTAACAAACTGGGACTCGATCAAGCAATGACGGTGACTTTCTTCCCCATGATCATTCTGTCATGGACCATTGAGCGCATGTCGGTGCTGTGGGAAGAAGACGGTCCCAGAGAGGTTTTTATCCAGGGCGGCGGTAGCCTGTTGACGGCGATAATCGCCTATTTGTTCATGACCAATCGGACGATTGAGTACTTGTCGTTTAATTTCCCTGAATTGATGTTGGTTAATCTAGCGTTCATTCTGATCCTCGGACAATATACCGGTTACCGGTTATCCGAGCTGTATCGTTTCCACTCTCTGGAAAGACGCAATGTTTCTGACAAGCGCTAAGAAACTCAGAAGCCTAGGCATCATCGGGATGAATCAAAGAAACTTTGGTTTAATCTCTCGCTATAACCCGCGCCATTTATACCCACTCGTCGATGACAAACTAAAAACCAAAATACTGGCACAACAGGCCGGGATCACGGTACCCAAACTGCTCGGTACGGTGCAATATCAGCATGATGTCAAGCTGCTGAAAGAAATACTTCACCCGTATGACCAGTTTGTCATAAAACCGGTCAAGGGCAGTGGCGGCAAAGGCATTTTGGTGATTACCGAACATGATCACAATCTCTACTTCAAACCCAGCGGCGATGCCATACAACTGGCAGATATCGAGCGGCATGTTTCCAATATCTTAAGCGGCCTCCACAGTTTGGGCGGCAAGCCCGACACCGTTATGATTGAGTCGCTGATACAGCTGGATCCAGTTTTCTCCAACTATAGTTATGAAGGCATTCCCGATATCCGCATTATCGTTTTTCGTGGCTACCCCATCATGGCAATGTTGCGACTTACAACGCATGCTTCCGATGGCAAAGCCAATTTGCATCAAGGCGCGGTAGGTGTCGGCATCGATATCGGAACAGGCAGCGCGTTACATGCTGTACAGTACGGTGAAACGGTTCTGCACCACCCGGATACGCGAAAAACTTTCTCGGAATTAGTCATTCCGCATTGGGATAAATTATTACAATTAGCTGCTGCCTGCTATGAGATGACCGGTCTGGGATATTTGGGCGCGGATTTGGTGTTGGACAGAGATCAAGGTCCAATGATCATTGAGCTCAATGCGCGCCCCGGACTCTCCATTCAAGTGGCCAATTACGCCGGCCTGGCACCGCGGGTTGCCGTCATAGAAGCACTCAAAACTGTAGATCTGGATCCCCAAATACGCGCAGCATTCAGCAAAAAACAATTCTCGGTCGATTTTTCAACAAATAACCATACGCCTCGCGAGCAGCATACGCGCTCCGGTGATGCCGGTCCTTAGGCAGGTTTAAAAACTATCTGCGTTGCCGCTATGGGTGTCAAAAACAGGCCAGAAGCACTCATTGATCGCACATAAACTGCGCATATTCGCCCATTTTTGCTTTGCATCGACTATCTCGGAAACGTTTTGAGCGACCTGTTAAAACTTCCGTACCCACTGTCCGCTCAAAGGCCTCATCTAATCACCTGAATTAACCACTACTTTATTGCGTCCCCTCTGTTTGGCTTGATACAGTGCTTTATCAGCAGCTTCACTGAGGCTGGCGGCATCCGAGAAATGTGCAAGATCCGCGATACCGCAACTGAAATTGACATAAAACTCTTCATCATGACTCAGGTGTAGCAAACGTGAGAAAACTGTGCGTATCTCATCAATGACTTTTGCCGCAGAGGTTGCGTCAGTATCGTTCATGATGACAGCAAACTCTTCCCCGCCATAACGTCCGACAATGTCCGTTTCCCGCAAACGTTGTTTGAGCAGCCGCGCCAAGCTCTTAAGCACACGATCACCTGCGGCATGGCCATAGGTGTCGTTGACTTTCTTAAAGAAATCGATATCCACCATGGCGAGCGATAACGGTGTACTCAGCCGGCTGGAACGCACCACTTCACGTGCCAGTTCTTCTTTTATCGCAGTATGATTCAACAAGCCGGTCAAACCGTCATGAATCACCAGAGAACGTAAAGCACGCGCTCGCGTCACACGCGATGTAATGGCTGAAACCAAGTGCGCAGGATCAATCGGTTTAACCAGAAAATCGTCGCCACGCAAATTCATCGCCTCAGGCTGCGTATTAAAATCGTTTTCAGTAGAAAGATAAACGATCGGAGTACTCAGAAAACCATCCGTTTGGCGAACGACTTTGGCCAATTCAATTCCGTTGCATTCGGGCATATACAAATCCATCAGAATGAGATCAGGATTAAAGTCGCTCAATACTTCCAACAACTGCATCGGCTCTGAGATTGCCTTCACGGTCATTTCAGCCTGTTCCAATATCGCCGTATGGTAAGCCAGCACCATTGGACTATCATCGACAATCAATACACGAAATGGCTCTTGAATTTGCGACGCGGTAATCAAGTCAAGTTGATCGATCAGTTCCGTAGAATTAATAGGTTTTGTGAAGTAGGCAACACTACCGGCACGCACCGCCCCCAGTCGAAAAGCCATCTCATCGTGAACCGAAATAAAAATCACCCGCGCCGGACAAATCAAGTCTTGCTGAATTTCCTCCATGATCTGAATACCACCCATTTCATCTTCAGGAAACTCAACATCCATGAGGATGATCGCATGAGGTTTATGCTCAACAGCGGCGCGGAATTTATCTAAATGATTGAATACCTCGACTTCATAACCGTAGTAGCGCAACTGCAGCGCAAGCTCCTGCGCCGCCTCGGCATCATCTTCCACCACAAATATCAGATTAGATGCGTGAGGATTTTGCAGAAGCGCATGTTCATCGCCCCCTCCCGCAATCGTATTTTTTGACGATGCAGCAGCTTGCTCAGCGGAGATCCGCTTTAGCTCAAGCACTTGCTGAGAAATTCTGGCAGATTGCAACGTATCTATAGCAGCTTCTCTGTGCATCAGGCTCTTGAGAGCTTGTTCCAATGCACGAGCCTCAATACTCAGTTGCGGGTAGCCAAACGTTTTACCATTACCGACCAAATTGTGCACAGAGCGATGCAGTTCCTGTAGTACCTTACTGTCCCATTCTTTTTGCAATTTATTCCATAAGGCTTCAATTTCAGTGATTCTGTCCGGTAGCTCTTGTGCAAATGAAGCCAGCAACAAACGCATTCTTTCCCGAAATTCTTTGTGCTCTTTAATATGCATAATAGTGTGCCCGATTCTGTGCAATCTCAGCGGTTAGTCGCACGAGATCGAAGTTTTGTGATAAGCCCGCCGTCATTCCAAAATTATGCATGACGCAATTTCATTTGGTTGTACAGTAGCAGCCATAGCGAAAATATGAATACGGTTGTATGCTTCTCCCAACCTATTTTCTTTCGCATATAGCCATTGTATAAAAAAAATAGCCACTCAATCTGATAATTTAAGACTTAAAAATCGATTATTTAACCGATTTGCTGATGAAATTTTCCATTATGGCCTGTAACGTTGGAACTATGGCACAAAAATTATCACGACAGTGCCTGTTAATTACGCATTTGCTATATATTTTATTGCCGTCAGCTATTTTGTAAGTAGCTGTTTTCCATTCCATCGCTTCCTCAGATCGGATAGAAACTATGTTGCATAAGATAACTGTTCAGATTCTGACTCTGATCATTGTCATCACGCTTGGCATCTTTGCAATCGGTGCGTTGTTGACCGGACCGGCGCCCAGCGCAGTCGGTACACTGTCAGCAGATTTTCCAGTGAAATCCATACAAATTCCTGGTACAAACGGGTCTGTCGTACACGGCTGGTTATCTTATGGAAAACCTGGCGGCAGTGTCGTGCTATTGGTGCATTCAATGCGTAGCAATCGACTGGAGATGCTGAGTCGGGCCAGATTCCTGAGAAATCAAGGTTACAACGTGCTGTCCATTGATCTGCATGCACATGGCGAAACTACTGGAGAAAGAATCACTTTTGGCTTGCAGGAATCCGAAAGTGTAACAACATCGGTAGCTTTTCTTCGCAACACCTTTCCGCATGAGCGAATCGGTGCCATCGGTGTCTCATTGGGTGCCGCAGCCATTGTGCTTGCCAAACAGGGTTTAAAACTGGATGCGGTTATTCTTGAATCCTTGCACCCGACCATCGAAGAAGCTGTCGATAATCGCTTAAAATTACACTTCGGCAGCTATGGATCTGTGCTTTTACCCGTCATGCTGTCGCAATTATCCTTTTATTTAGATACTTCCATGGATAAATTGAGTCCAATCAATCGAATCAATGACTTGAATTCTCCGATATTGTTCATTTCCGGCACAGACGATGCTCATACAACGCAATCAGAAACCGAACGTCTCTATGCTGCCGCTCGAACACCCAAAGAATTATGGATTGTTCCCGGCGCCCGGCATTTCAATATGCATTCGTATGCCGGTAAAGAATATGAACAACGTATTACCGCCTTCTTATCTGATTATCTACGCCGCATTGACGACAAATCACAACCCATTGACTAAGCCAATCATCACCGACAGTACGATGATGCAAATATGATAAAGTTTGGCTTTATCGTAGAACTCATATTCGTTTTCGCCGATTTACCATCAAGGAATTCACCATGAATCACTATCAGAACATTCTACTCGCCATCGATTTCTCCGATTATGGTCACTATGTTGCGCAGAGAGCAAAACAGCTGGTCGATCAATTCAGCGCACATCTTCACATCATCCACGTGCTAGATAATATTCCTATGCCTGACACGCCGTATGGCTTGGTCATCCCACTGGATGAAGATTCATCCTACGATTTATTGGAAGCGGAAAAAAACAAATTAAAACAGATCAGTGATCAATTGGATATTGCACCAACACGCCGCTGGATGGTTTGGGGTGAACCACAACAGGAAATTACCCAGCTTGCGACACAACAGCATATCGATCTCATCGTCGTGGGTTCACACGGACGCCATGGACTTGCTGTGTTGATGGGCTCAACCGCCAAGGGAGTTTTGTATCACGCTGATTGTGACGTGCTAGCTATCCACTTAAAAGAACATTAGGAAATGTTACCGCCAAAATTCCCACCATGTTTTGGCACCGACTTCCGGTAATTCCGCAAGGAAATGACTGTTTGGAAAGTTAATTCGCATGACACGTTCCGCATCATCGCGCAGATCATACATCTCCAGCTCTTCATAAGCCTTAATCATGATATACAGCGCTTCTTCGGTCGCGGGTGTACGAGGATATTCTGCGATCGCATTCTGAGCCCGATTGGCTGCAGCAACATACGCCTTGCGTTTCATATAATAGCGTGCGGTATGAATCTCGCTCATGGCAACCGCATTGATCAAGTAGGCCATCCGCTGCCTGGCATCCGCTGCATACTTGCTATCCGGAAAGCGCGTCGCTAATTCCTTAAAGTTTTCGAATGATTCGCGCGATGCTTTTGAATCACGCTCGCTCATATCTTGCTTGAATGGGCCCTTCAGCAAGAATCCCATCATTCCCCAATTATCATTAAAACTTGATAATCCCTTGATATAGTATGCGTAATCTACATTGACATGATTGGGGTGTAATTTGATAAACCGGTCTGCTGCGATAATTGCTGAAGCCGGCTCTTCATTTTTATAATGTGCGTAAGCCGTCTCAAGTTGTGCTTGTTGCGTTATGCGACCATAAGGATAACGCGCTTCTAATGACTCATACAGCTTGACAGCTGCCGCATAATTGCCATCATTCAATTTTTCTTTCGCTTCAGAATAAAATTTATTGGCAGACCAATCCTGCTGATCCTCTGTACGATCCGGCAACAAGTTGCAGGCTGATAGCCATAACACCAGAATTAAAGCTAAACTACGTAACATGACAGATTCCGTAAAAAACAAGAGTACAACTGCTGATTATAGCGTAAAGCCACCGTCCCAAGTGTGTAACGAGCCGGCGCAAACCGATATCGATTTAACAGTTCCTTCTGATTATGCAGGCCTGCGCCTTGATCAAGCTTTAGCAAAACTCTTACCTCATTGGTCACGCAGCCGACTGCAGTCCTGGATTGCTGAAAACCGAGTTACGGTGGATAGCCGGATCGCTACTGTGAAGCAAAAAGTATGGGGCAATGAGCATGTCCGGATTTTCCCCCAGGACACTGTCGCTGAATCTGTGTACACAGCTGAAAATATCCATCTAAACATTATCCACGAAGACGAATCGCTGATTGTTGTCAATAAGCCTGCTGGCTTAGTCACTCATCCCGGCAATGGCAATTGGCAAGGCACTCTGCTCAATGCATTACTGCACCATGCACCGCAATTAGAGAACGTACCGCGTGCCGGTATCGTCCACCGGTTGGATAAGGACACCAGTGGTTTGTTGGTTGTTGCAAAAACCATAGAGGCACAAACAAACCTGGTGCGCCAATTGCAACAACACACCGTTAAGCGTGATTATCTCGCATTAGTTTTAGGAGAAGTCGAACAAAGTGGCAGTGTCGATGCGCCGATAGGCCGACATCCCATTCATCGTACGAAAATGGCTGTTACTACAAATGGTAAATCTGCGCGTACACACTATCGAGTTATCGAGATTCTTGAAGGTTGTACGCTGTTACAATGTAGTCTTGAAACAGGTCGTACACATCAAATACGTGTACATATGAGCGCTATCGGACATCCCTTAGCAGGCGATCCTGTCTATAGCGGCAAACCCAGGAATACCAGGCAGGTCATTGGAGAGCTATTAATTAATTTTCCTAGGCAAGCATTACATGCGCAAAGGCTTGCGCTGACTCACCCGCACACCGAACAAATCCAGACATGGGAAACCAGCGTACCCGATGATATGGAAAATTTACTGCAGAAACTGAGATACCACAGCAAAGAAGAACCATAAGGCTCTCTGGTAGCCTGATTTATATACTCTTAAAAATAAAAATGCGCCCGCAGGCGCATTTTTATCTTCATATTTCATAAACAAATTCATATATCAAATACTAAACTCAGAACGGAAGGATAGCATCCAGCGAGAACAGAACCTGATCCTTATTGCCGCCAAACGGCCGATAAGCGGCGACATCAATCGCATCCGCTCTATCATAACGAATATTGGGACGAATATTCAGCTGTTTCAATCCCTTCCAACCAAGGTTTAATGTTCTGGCCGCTTTCCAGTTTGCGCCAATAGTAACTGCATAATAATCTGCAGGCGTACTGGTGGCAAGCGCTGTTGCACCACCCAGCGCATAACTGCTGCCAAGGTGATTTGTGGCTGCACTTACCCTACCTGGTGAGAAAACACGGAAACCATCCCGATCACGAAACCACTCGGCACGCACACCGATCGATAAAGCCGGTGTCAGATCATAATACGCATGCGAATTAATACCATACCATGTCGCATTCGTTAATCCTCTCGATGTCAAAACGCCATCCGCAAAACCATGATCATGTTGCAAAATAAAATGCGTCTTATCTGTAAACATATGTTTAAGAACGATGCTATACATACCCCAGAAATTATTACTACGTGTAGAAGTTGTACTACCAGTACCACTGATGTTCAGCGAGCTTTTCTTATCATCACTGGTCCAGGTAATACCGCCGATCCCTCCCCAATTTCCCATTTGCCGATCAAAATTACCATCCCATCCCCCCGTTCCACTACCACCGATTGCACCAGCCATAGCGACAAAGTTCTTATTAATCGTATAATTACTTAACACACCAGTATGGGTAAAAGGCTCACCGTATTGCATAGTATATGCATGGGTATAGAAGAAATTGTTGGGTGCCGGTACTGATTCAAAACCAATCGGGGTATAAAAATGCCCCACTTTGATATTCAAACCATTGCCAACCGGCGCATAGATCTCTGCAAAAGCCTGCGGAACTGCGATGCCATAGGTACGGCTGGAGTTACAGCATATTCCAAGATCCCAGTTACCTCGATCAGACAAGGCTCTGCCGTTGTTGGGATCAAATGCTGGATTACCATAAGCTTGGGTAAAAATAGCATCGGTACCGAACATAAAATCACCACGAAAACCGAAATCCCAGCCTTTACCTTCCGTTTTAACCGCGCGCTCTATAAAAAAGTTCAATTGATTCATTTGAACTCTATTTGCCTGATCTGCAAACGTGACCGGGCCATTAAAGCCATCGGTCTGGCTTGGATTAAAAGTCGCACCACCATGAATCCACCCGCCTGCTCTAATGCCACTTTCTTTCAATATCTTTGCAAAGTTACTGCCAGCATTCATCACGGTGTTTGCAAGAACATTGGATGCACTCATGCCGATCAGTAGCAACCCACCTGTCACAGCATGCATCATCTGGTTCTTAGATAATGATTTATATTCCATTACTCCCCCTAATAAAATTACAAAAAAGATACCAATACTAAAGGTCACAAAAACCCTAGTTCTTATATGGATAGACTCTAACATTGAATCACCGCAAGGGTCAACGCAAACAGTTGTTCAATAATCCAAAAATAGTGCAAGTGTTGCGATTCGAGTCAGTCAAGGCGCACCGGAATACTGCAAGCAACGCTAGAAATTCTTACAGTCACTGAACCGGAAGAAGTATCGATATAGTTTGTTAAAGTTTTGAATCATCCGTACCGTTTAAAAAGCACTATGACTTAATACATAATATATTGATATGCAATAGAATTAATTAGAAGCCTATTCCCCGTTACACAGCTTATTACATTTCTTACGCAAAATAGTTAATCATGAATTTGATACAAATACAGAAATCAGATTTGATAGTCGGCCAATCATTACCATGGGACTTATTTGACCAAGAACACAGACCGATACTCAAACGTGGACATGTCATTAAAACGACTGATGAATTAAATAAGCTGGAAGAGTCTCCGCTGTTCCGCAAAGAATCGGCAGCGAAACAAGCTCACTCCGGTAAAATCGGACTCAACTTTGAGAGCATGCAACTCAAAGTTGGCCATAAGCTACAACTTAAATTATCTTCTCCGGCAAAAGAAATATCCGGTGAAACAAACAATAGCTTTTACAGAACAACTCTTATCGGTTATGTACAAGACATCACATTAATCGTCAGTATGCCCGCATCAAATGAATCCTTTCTAGAAGGGGACCAGATTCTAGTACGTTTGTTTAGTGGAAAATGTGTATACAGTTTCACAGCTTATGTCGATAAGATCATTAAAATACCATTCAAATATCTCCATTTGTCATTTCCTAAATACATACTAGGTCAGACTATTCGAAAATCCCGGCGAGTTAAGTGCAATATTCCAGCTTCAGTTGCTGACAATCCCATACCACTAACCATCACCGACATCAGTGCTACGGGTGCAGAAATTAAGGCCACCTCCCTCTTAGGAGAACCGGGTACAACTATCATGCTATCCTTTGCCATTCAGATTTTGGACAAAGAGGTACCGCTATCCATAAAAAGTACCATCAGATCTGTTAAACAGATCAACGAAAATGGCCAGGAAACATCATGTTTCGGCATTGAATTCAACGAATTAGAATCGAGCCAAACTTTCTCCCTGCGAAGCTTTATCTATCAGGAAATAGTCGAGAATCCGTATCATGCGATTTAATCCTACCAAAAGCCCCAATTACCTGTCGATACTATCCATATACCCAGAATGCCATTGGTTATCGCATGCGCAAGAATCGGCGACCACAACGTACCGCTACGCATATACAGAAGGTTATAAATAATCCCAGCGAAAAGCCCAGCCAACCATAGACTATGCGCAACTGCAAAAAGTATGGCTGTAATGCAAAATGCTTTGAATCCGATTTGTGCCGGGCTGACAGTCAAAAAATCTGGGTGAGTGATCCAGCGCATCAGAAATGATCGCCAGAATAATTCTTCCATGATAGGAACCACCAGTGCCGCACCAGCCAACCGCACCGTCACTAGGAACCAATCAATTTCAGCATCATCACGTGGATCGAAACCAACGGACTCGCCCATCACCATCCAATCTGCCGTCAGATTAATCCAAGCAACGAACACCACGATGCCCGCAACAATCGCCACAATCCAGGTGCGAGAACTCACCCCCGCAGGCCATCGCAACTCACTATAAGCACGCCGCATCAACCACAGCAAGCCGACAACAACAGTAATCTTTACCACATAAAGCAAGCGCAGCTCATTGGCATCCCAGCCAAACTTCAACAATACATCTTCCAACAGCATAAAAAAAACATATGCACCGAAAGGTGCAATACGATAGACATTATCACGATCAAACATCATAACTGTTATCTCTCAAGTTATTTGTATTACGATGGTACTACTTGCTGTATTTGATATCGCAGTGCGATTGATCCCGCTGCATTCATCAGTGTAAAGAAAAAGATTCCTTGCAAAAGTCGGAAAAGAATGTATTGAATAGCCGATATCTTGAAATATACTCATGGAAATCCTTACGCTGGTACACAACCAACTCGACGATCGAATCCAAGCACATGTTTTGAGAAAAATGCACAATATCGCATGAATATAATACATACAGCATGGCAGGCATCAGAATGACCCACTGTCCATGTAGCAACACACACTACATCAACTGCTGCGGCCGTTATTTGGATCACGGCGAAACTGCCGCTACGGCAGAAATACTGATGCGCTCACGTTACACGGCGTACACACTGAACCGCGAAGACTATTTGCTGGCAACTTGGCATTCCAGCACCCGCCCGATCTCACTCGAATTGGCACGCCAGCCACCGAGCCAATGGCTGGGTCTGACAGTGAAACGCCACGAACGATTATCCGCAGATCGTGCGATTGTCGAATTTGTCGCGCGCTACAAAATCAATGGACGCGCTTATCGCTTACATGAAATCAGTCGGTTTATCCAAGAACATGAACTATGGTTTTATGCTGATGGCGATATCATGCAACGCTAGGGAAATTAGCAACCCGGAAGAGATACCGCCAGATATGACAAAACTGCCGAATAGTTATGGGCTTCCGGCTCGCTTAACTACTTAATTTCAGCTTTATTGATCATTGTTAACGCTCAACCATCATCCATTGCTGGTCACCTTCCACCGCCTTCTGCAGTATTAAGTTACGCTCATGTTTTGGCAGCTTACTTATTCTTGCAACGGTATCGAAGAAGCGCGCCATATCTCTGTCATGTTGCTGGAGTATTGCCTGGAATGCAGGCACCAATTGTGTATAGATCGAAACGGTCGCCAGCAACGCATTGTTTAAAGGTTGTGCAAACCATCGATCATAACTGCTGAATTCGGCTCTCTCAGTTTTCAAATGCGAGAATTCCTCACGCAATTCCTCAAAAATACGTGCTTTCCGGATACGCTTCTCAGTGTCACTGATATCTGACTGAAACAATGCTTGTAAACGCTTGCGATGACTGAATATCAGCTCGACAAAAATAGCTTCTCTCTCCTGTCGCGCAGTCAATGCAGCTTGTTCCAAAGCACTGCCATTACTTTCAAACCAACGTCGCACACCTTCCTGCTCGACAGCGGTAGCAAACGATTCATTGAAAACACTGTCTCCAGGCACATACACCACCTGATGCGCCAGTTCATGAAATATCAGACGCGCAAGGTTCATCTCCGAGTAGCCGATAAAGGTATTCAATACCGGATCACTAAACCAGCCTAGCGTAGAATAGGCGCGGATACCGCCGACATACACATCATAACCCTCCTGTTTGAGTTCTTCTGCATGACGCTCTGCATCAGCCTGAGAAAAGAATCCCCGGTAATTAACGCAACCGACTTGCACAAAACACCACTTCTTGAGCTTGAGAGAGAGCTCTGGCGAGGCAAAAACATTCCATACCACATAAGGGCGCTCCAAGTCTGCGTAACTTGTGTAACTCAGGTTATCCGGCAGCTTAAGCTCACGACTAGCAAATTCGCGCATTTGCACAATCTTGCTCAGGGAGTGCTTTAATTTTGAATCGATAGCAGGATTGGCAACAATCCTGCTAATCGGTTGCGCACGATGCACAACTTCGAAGTGTCCACCTACAGCTTGCACATAATAAGGCAGATTAGCGCAGGCACTGAGCCACGTCACCTGCCCCACAATCATGGCAAATCTGAAAGCGCGCGATATTTGTAAAACCACCCTGACTCCTGATAGCGATAAACACTGAGATAGGAAAATCACTTGCGATGACCTAAGCATCATACTCATCTTTTTTTATTTCTTTCAATAGATTTAGTTCTATCAAGCCTGACTCAAAATAAATTGTTTTTATAAGATTCTATTTTTCCTGATTAATTCAGGTCGCCACTCATACACCTTATTTCAAATCGACCTTCTCCATTTTTCTCAAGTTTTGCCGATACAAGGCTATGAATCTGTAAGGAAAGAATACTTTATGATAAATGACCACAAAAAAATAGCAGCCTTGCTCCATGCTGCTTCTGGAAATTCCACTTGCTCTCTCACGGCTATCGCGCCCATGAAAATCAAATCTGATGAGTGCTTAATTCTCGGCATTACCGCAGAGGGCCGATCATTTCGGCCAAGCGACTGGGCAGAGCGGCTCTGCGGAGTACTTGCCGGTTATGATAGCAAGAGACGTTGGATATATTCGGATTATGCCCAACCTGTCATACATGAGGGCCAAATCGGAGTAAAGGTAAAAACGGCACTGCAAACCATCAATCCGGACACCTACGAGTTCATTATGAATTTTGCCTACCGCAATCAACTCAAAATCGTGTTCGAAGAAACCATACACCAGGATGAATCAGCCGCAGCGACAGAAATTACCCAATCTGTGCAAAAACTAACACTTGCGTTATTAATACACCAATGGAAAATACGATTTCCATTTAAATACTTTGGGCTTTAAACTGCTAGCGCCGTCTTTCACAAAGACTTAAGATACTCCAGCAGATCCAAGCGCTGCTCTCTGGTCAGTGCGGGAAGAAATGTTCCATCAAGTTGCGGTGTCCGGCCAGCAGCGTATTCATGACCGCCATTGCCGTTACCCCAAATACTGGTACGAAATAAAAAACCATCATAACCACTCGATTTAAAACCAATCCTTTCCAGATCAAATTCACGTGAACCCACCATAAAATCATCCGGCCGATACTCACCCTCTGGTGGATCACTCGCTTGTCTTTTAGGCAGCAACAAATCATATAATGTAGGCACCGAGCCGTTATGTAAATATGGTGCAGTTGCCCAGATACCATTGAGCGGACGGGCTTTATAAGCCATGATCGAAGCAAAAGGTTTAGCCGTCGTATCAGGCGTGTAATTGCCATTTTTAATGGAGGATTGCACTTCGTTATCAAAAAATGTGTACGCAAAATCAAGCGATCGTTCGACCCACCGCCGCACCAACCATTTATTCCAATCGGGTGTCAAAACCACATTACGTGTAGCAGATGCCAGAAGAGCAACCGCCGGCGCTTGATGATCTAATAAGATATTGCCTACACCGACATTGACATATTGACCGCGCAAAATACCGCTGTAGCCCATGAACGTGACGCTGTTTTCGGCCATTTTAGCATCCGTCCCTACAGAAGAAACGGCAATCATCTTAGCCACGACCCGGCGATCAGGATCGGTATGATTGATGTGTCCATGGCATGATGCACAATATTGTTCGTATAGTTCTGCGCCGCTGGCCAATCGCGTCTTATCGAGACTGGGCAGAATATGCTCAGGCCAAGATGGCGATGTTAATTTGCGCAAATGCTTCTCCACCCGACGCAAATTCCGAATATCAATTGAAGATCGGAAATCAATATGCTTGCTACTAAAACCTTGCCCCCCCAGAACCGAAGATAGCGTGAAACCATCTTTTTCCTGCCAATCCAGCGTGCCGAACACGCCAATCAATTGCCCCGCATTACGCGCCATAGGTCCCAGCCCACTGTTATCGACCCTGCCGTTCCACTGCACATAATCATGCCGGGGTACATCCCACAGGAATGGATAACTCACTGGCGCATCCGCCGGATTATAGATTCTATTTCGCAACTTGATCATCTGCCTGTCAGTCAGGTATTCCTGTATTCGCTCAACAATATGGTCACGATTATCGCTACTCAGAACCGACTCCACGTTTGTCATCACTTCAGCCAATTCAACCGGGGACAGTATTTCCGCTAGCAACTCACGTATTTGCTGTGCATTCATAATATGTTCAAACACACGGTTATAAATTCGTCCAAATGCGTCTAACCGCGCGTAACCGTAATGAGTCAGCGGACGTTTGGTGTCCCGTGGCGTATTGATGATGGTATACGTCTTGATACGCTGAGCATATTTCTTCAGGTCAGTTAATACATCATCAGTGTTTTTATAGTGACCTTGTTTCAATACATTGACAATAAAGCGATTGCGTTTTTCGGGATTCTCTAAGGTAACATAGAGCGCCTGTGCCAAATCAATCATGAATGTTTCCATATCTGAATACGCCGGACCACCATCGATACGAATCCCGATATCGTTGTAATTGATCTGAGTCGTGTGGCAAGCGGCACAGGTAAACCCCATATATGCCTTACCTTGATACTCGTCACGTACCATGCCCACAGGCAAACCGTCCGGATTACTCACCGTCGGACGTTGCGGCAAGTAGCCATAACGATCAATGTTCTGATCATTGCGAAATAAAGCAGTCGAATCCGCTTGTTCCAATACCAGAAAAAAACTGTACGGCAATAGATTAGAGCCTTGCGTCGTATTGTAGAACCACAGACTATCGGAAGGAGACCAGCCCTGTGACAAATAGGTAATTTGGGAAAAATGATCACCAAATTTATTGGAATTCATTATGACGGCACCACGATCGGGATCATCGTCACGAAATTCATACATCCGGGAAAACACACCAACAGCTATCCAGATCGCCACGACCCCTAAGAAAACCAGTGTCAGTCTCTTGACCCAACACAGATAACGATTTGAATTCCGGAGACTCATGGGGATTGCTGCCACCAATCCGCGATGACTTTACCCACCGCAGGATTAACCAGATATCCATACGAACGATGGCAATTCAATCCTTTCTCGTTACGATAAAAATTGTAGATGCCATCACAATGATCTTCGATGGCTTCAATAATCCCCAGAGATAACATCGGTGCAAAATCATCTGCAAAAACTCTATCCAATGCAGTGATATCGCCCACGGAAGAAATATTCACCCAGCGTCGGATATTGGTGGGATATCTTTTCTTTCCTGTCCGATGATTACCCATTAATCGGCGCTGTATATAGTTCATACCCAGCGGGCTCCCGATGGTTAAAAATACATCGATCTTACCCGGCAGGTGTTCCAGATGCGACAGCTCCCACAACGCATCGTAAGCAATGACTGAACCCAAGCTATGGCCGATCAATAATACTTTGCCATTATTCGCCAACATCGGGCGCAACGCCTGTTTCAATAATTCACGAATCTCGCAAGCGATATTATTTCTGTTCTGAAAATAACGTGTTATCTCTTCGGCAGTCGACTGAATAGGCTTTGGTGTCAAACGAAGTAAAAAGGGAAAATGATCAACAATCGTATAAAGAACACGGTCTAACTTGCGATGCCATGCATCTGCTTCTCGAATATCCTGTTCAGTAGGACCGTGTTGATTGATTAATACATCAATCCACGTTAGCTCACTACTCATATCTTTATTTTCACAGTAATAAAGATAATTCCATGCGATCAGTCTAAAGCTCTCCGCATGTTGACCCAACTTATCAACAATTTCAGGATCAGCGCGGCGCACACCTTCCAAAAGGATGCGCCATAATAGTTTCTGATGCTGATCAGCCGGAGGCTTAGGATTCTTCCCCGGAATAAAGATGATCCGCCGTTCATTCATCCTGTTCACTATCACTAATGATTCACTTCGAAATCGCTGCAAAACAATAATAAAAGGCCATAGGTACTTCCCAATATTAATACCATCGTTCAGCAATCATTCAGGATGCCTCCATTACATTCTCAAACTGCTCCTCAATGGTAGCTTGAATAATACTGATATTACCAAAAGCCACAATTAAAACCTGATTACTCGTGTTATTAATATTACTGAATCTTAAAATTCGTTTATTATTAGCGATCAATTTCATGTGAAAAACTTGTGAACAATTTGTGAAAACAACACATCTCTGAAATAACTTAAAAGGCTCTATGCAGATTCTCTATTCTCGATATTTATTGTTTAGCTTATTATTCCTATCAGTTACCGTATTAGCACAACCCACAGTCCCGCTTCCAATCGGAGCGGATGGACTACAACCTCCGGCACTCTCATCACCACCTGCGCGTGAATTAGCACCAGCCACAGCACCACTTAGAATGAACGAGTTGCCGCAGCCCCGACCACCTTCGCCATCAGCGGAATCATTGGGACCAACAGTACCATTTACGATTGAAGAATTGCAACGATTGGGCTTACAGGCAAATGGTCTCGTTCTCGCCGCACGTTCGCAAGTCGGTATGGCTAAGGGGGGAGTGGTTGCCGCTTCGGCATATCTCAACCCTGAAGTCATGTTCATGATAGGCCCGATGGATAGGCGGCTTCCGGTACAGCTTACAGGACCAGCAAACGACCAGCACTCGGTGACAGTCATTCAACCGATTGAAAATCCTTTTATGCGGAGTGCGCGTATCGGTGCATCGGAAGCCATCGTTAATGCCAGCCGTGCCAGTCTTGATCAGGTAAGTGCCGATTTGGCGGCGCAACTCCGGGTTCGCGCTTATGAGTTATTGCTGCGGCAGGAACAAGCGGCCATGGAACAAGGAATTTACGATTTGCTGAGCAATGTGCGCCGACGCATTGCGGCCAATGTTGAAAAAGGTGAATTAGCACGTTTTGAACTCATCCGCGCAGATACTGAAATGCAAAGCGCAGCCAACCGCAAGGAAGCTGCCATACTAACTGCGGAGCGAGCCAAAGTTTTTTTGATGCAACTCACGGCAGGAACATTACCAGCAAATTTTCAAATTATCGCCTCGCTAAAAGATCCAGCTAACTTTCCATCCTTGGAAGAATTGCGCCAGCAAGTACCTACCATCAATCCGGATGTCGTTCGCTTGGAGGCCGAGCAAGAGCGTGCCAATAAACGGATCAGCCAAGAGCGCGCTTCCGTTTTGCCATCACTGAATGTGTTATACACCCATTACCAGGATCAACAATTTTCATCCAATACGGCTGGCATGAGCGTCAGGGTTCCAATTTTTTACCGTCGTCGTGGTGAAATTGACACGGCTATCTATGATTCTGCACGAATAAAAGAGTCACTCGAATATCGCCGCTACGAAATCGCTCAACTGTTTGAAGCAGCATGGCAGATGTTGCAGATTGCACAACGCCGGGTAGACATGTTCGAAGGCGGCCTGATCAAAGAAGCGGAAAATGCGGTAAAAGTTGCTGAAGCCGCTTACAAGTTTGGTGAGCGGGGTTTGATCGAGTTCCTGGACACGCAACGTATACTTCGAGGAATCCTGGGCGATTCCTTGCTAGCACGTTTTGATCTGCAATCGGCTGCTGCCGAAATCGACCGCCTGCGCGCACATTATCCCAAGGAGTTAATTGCAGAATGAATATTAAATTGCCTTTCGTAAGCTTCGCTTTTCTTACATTATTGCTGGGCGGATGTGATAAGAGCGAACCCACTGATAGTCCTCAAAAAGAAGCTGCGCCACAAGCATCTGAAAACGAAAGAGACTTTAACAGCATTACAATTCGACCAGATCTAGTGGATCGGTTGAAAATTGGACGACCATCTCTGGTTGACCTTGCTGATAAAATACAAGTACCCAGCCGAGTTCAAGTGGATGAAGAAAGAACCGCACAAATCGGTTCTTACGTAACGGGACGCATCATGAATATGTTTGTCATATTGGGTGATTACGTTAAAGTAGGAGCTCCGTTGGCTCGCATTACCAGTCCAGATTTAACGCAAGCACAACTCGCCTATTTACGCGCATCATCCCGTGTTGTGGTAACCCAGAAGGCATCCGAACGTGCACGGCACTTGTTGACTGCTGATGCCATACCGGTTGCAGAGGTGGAACGGCGACAGTCCGAATTGGAAATTGCCCAAGCTGAGTTAAGTGCAGCAGCAGACCAATTAAGGTTGCTTGGAATGAGCAATGCTGAATTGGTGGAGCTCTCTAAAAGAGGAAAAATTCTACCGTGGCTTGACATCAGAGCAACCCGCGAGGGATACGTTATCGCACGTAACGTAATCGTGGGGCAGGTTGTGCAACCTGCTGATCCACTCTTTCAAGTCGTGGATCTCTCTCATGTCTGGGTAGTAGGGGATGTACCCGAGCAAATTGCCCGCGATGTCCGACTTGGACAGCACGTGGAAATTAATATACCAGCGATGGGGGATGTTAGTCTTGATGGCATAATCATATTTGTCTCAGACACAGTCAATCGCTTAACTCGTACCGTGATGACCCGGGTCATGGTGGAGAATCCGGATCGCAAGCTTAAACCTGACATGCTGGCTAATATGCATATTACCGACCCGCAGCATAAAGTGATGGTCGTTCCGGAAAGCGCTGTGGTGCGTGAATTAAACAAGGACTATCTCTTCATAGTAATCAGCCCTGATCGTTTCCAGCGAGTGCCTGTTGAATTGGGTCCCGAAGTAGCTGGCTTTCGTCCCGTACTGAGTGGACTTAAGATTGATCAGCAGATCGTGATGGAAGGTGCTTTTCATTTAGATAGCGAGCGTAAGCTTGCTGAACTGGAGTAGCCCATCATGACCGCGATAGTTCGTGCAATGATTAATCAACGCCTGCTGGTCTTGGTAATCGGGCTGGCGTTATGCATCGCAGGAGGATTTGCCGCAAAAAATCTTTCTGTGGATGCGTTTCCCGATGTGACCAATATTCAAGTACAAGTGGCCACGGTTGCCATTGGCCGCAGCCCGGAAGAAATGGAGCGACTGGTTACCGTACCGGTTGAAATTGCCATGACTGGCCTGCCGGGATTGGTAGAAATGCGTTCGATGAATAAAAGCGGATTGTCGCTCATTACATTGGTTTTTACTGACAAAACCGATGTGTTCTTTGCTCGCCAACTGGTGATGGAACGCATCATTGATGTGACCCCCCGATTGATACCTGGCATCACACCAGTGCTTGGACCGGTTTCAACAGGCTTGGGTGAAGTTTATCAATATACAATCGAGCATCCAGATGATGGCAAACGTGCCCTGTCAGTTGAAGAACTCATGGAGCGACGCACAGTGCAGGATTGGGTGGTGCGTCCCATGCTGCGCTCGATTCGGGGTGTGGCGGAAATCAATTCCATTGGTGGGCACGTCAAAGAATATCAAGTCTACGTCGACCCGAATAAGTTGCGGCATTACGATCTAACACTGGCGGAAGTTGATCGTGCATTGGCCAGTAATAATGCCAACGCCAGCGGTAATATACTGGCGTTGCAGTATGAGCAGTACCTGGTCCGTGGCGTAGGCTTAATTGCCTCATTGGAAGATATTCGCAACATTGTGCTCAGGGAAATGAATGGTGTCCCGGTTTATGTGCGTGATGTCGCTGAAGTGACTTTTGGTGGTGAAGTCCGCCAGGGTGCCAGTATCAAGAATGGTTACACCGAATCAGTTGCCGGTATTGTAATGATGTTGCGTGGCGGCAATGCCAAGGAAATTGTCGGTCGAATCAAGGAAAAGGTCGCTGAAATCAATGAACGCGGGATATTGCCGGACGGTCTGCAAATCGTGCCGTTTTATGATCGGACGGATTTGGTAGATGGCGCACTATCGACAGTGCAAACTACGCTGATCGAATCGTTGATTCTGGTCATCGTAGTCCTATCCATCTTCCTGGGTAATATTCGAACCAGTATCGTTGTATGTTTCACCCTCATCATCACGCCACTGATTACTTTTATGGTGATGAACTATTACGGCATGCCCGCTAATTTAATGTCTCTAGGGGGGTTGACGATTGCACTGGGCATGATGGTGGATCCGACAGTCGTTGTGGTCGAGAATATTTATCAACGTTTGGGTGAAGCCCGCGATACCAACCAATCCAAATTCGATATTATTATTAAAGCAACAGCGGAAGTTGGAACACCGGTTATTTTTGGTGTAATTGTCACGGTGCTTGTTTTCCTGCCATTAATGACACTGGAAGGCATGGAAGGAAAAACATTTAGTCCGCTTGCCGTCACCATTGCGATTTCACTGTTTGTAGCATTATTTGTATCGATATTATTATCGCCCGTGCTGAGCGCCTACCTTCTAAAAGGAGGCAGCGAGCAAGATACGAAAGTGATTGCTGTTCTTAAGTCGGGCTACTTATACATTCTAAATCTGGCACTGGGAAATCAGAAGAAGACGATGATCATTGCAATTAGCTTGCTCATGGTTGCCTTCGTCTTATTTCCACTCCTGGGCAAGTCTTTTATTCCCATCATGAAAGAAGGTGCAGCAACACCCGTTATCATTCGCGCACCTTCTATTTCCCTGGAAGAAGCCATCAAGTTGGAAACAGAGGCAATGCAATTGATCGCCGCGATACCTGGTGTGAAATCTGTGGTTTCCAAGCTGGGCCGAGGAGAATCACCCGCGGATCCTGCATCACAGAATGAATCCGATCCGATTGCGGACTTGGACTTGGTCGGATCAGGTCGTACCCAGCATGAAATTGAGGAGGATATTCGTAAGGCACTCACGGTGCTGCCGGGTGTCAACATCGTCATATCCCAACCGATTGCACAACGCGTGGACGAAATGGTAACTGGGGTACGTTCGCAAGTGGCCATCAAGATTTTTGGGGATAACCTGGAAGAATTGCGCAAATTATCCGAACAGGTAGCGCGTATTGTCAAGTCGACGCGCGGCGCCAGAGATATTCGTATTGAACGTTTATCCGGTCAGCAGGAGCTAACCATTAATATTGATCGCCGTGCGATCGCTCGTCATGGCATCAATGTTTCTGATGTCAACGAATTGATTGCTACTGCAGTTGGTGGCAAAGCAGTCACACAAGTTTTTGAAGGTGAACGGCGCTTTACGTTGCTTTTGAGATTTCCAGAAGGCTTTCGCCACGATGTTGAAGCCATCAAGGAGCTCTTATTAAGACCGGCGACCAGTAATGTTGCACCGGGTGGTGTGGCAACAGGCGGTGTGCTCGTACCTCTCAGTGCGGTAGCGGATATTCAGGTCGTCGATGGTCCAGCCATCATTTCGCGTGAATTCGCCAGGCGGCGTGTGGTTGTGGGCGCCAATGTACATGAACGCGACATGGGGGGGTTCGTGGCGGAACTTCAAGAACGCACTGCAAAAGAAATCAAATTACCTCCCGGTTATTATTTCGTCTGGGGTGGACAGTTTGAGAACATGGAACGCGCTATGGCAACCCTTTCTTTGATTGTGCCCGTTACCTTGGCAGCCATTTTCTTCTTGCTGTTCATGCTGTTTAATTCGGTCAAGATGGCTATACTCATTTATCTGGTATTACCGTTTGCATCGGTGGGGGGTATCGTCGGACTTTTTGTCACGGGCGAATACCTATCCGTGCCGGCATCGGTAGGTTTCATTGCAGTATGGGGGACTTCAATATTGAATGGTGTGGTACTCATTTCCTTTGTTCGAGAATTACGCGAGAAGGGTATGAGTATTGAAGAATCCGTCAGAAGCGCCTGCGCACAGCGCTTTAGGCCGGTCATGATGACAGCAGCCACAACCGTGCTGGGTCTGGCACCATTCCTGGTTGCCACGGGTCTTGGTTCCGAAGTGCAAAAACCGCTTGCTATCGTGGTTATTTGTGGACTAACGACAGCAACCATGATGACCATGGTTGTCATGCCCATGCTATACCGCTGGTTTGATGATGTGCCTGAAAAAACAACTCCAACGACACAGCCAGCAGAGTCACTGCCTTTACCACAGAGTATTGCTCAGAACTCTATCAAAGATGCTTGATTCTCTTCTTCGAAAACAAATTTAGAACCGCAAGTAGCCAGAAAACAGAACTGGAAATTTATAAAACTCCAGTTCTGTTTCAGAATAACCAGCACTATCACATTCACATACGTTATAGCACGCGAAACGCGATAATCGCCACCAGTGTCGGAGGTAGTGCCGCAATCAATAAACCCAATGGATGAATGGATTGTTCATCAAACTTGCCCTTCAAAATAGAGATGCCCGCAGGATTAGGTGCATTGGCAATGACCGTCAAACCTCCTCCTGTAACCGCACCTGCAACCAGCGCCACTTTGAATTCCTCACTCAGTCCTTCGACCAATGAACCCAGATAGGTTAGTGCCGCATTATCTGTAATCGCAGTTAAAAGGGTGGCGCCAAAAAAGACTGCGTTATCATCCATATCCATTAATAGCGGTTGCAACCACCATTGCTGCTGCCCGCCCAGTACCACCAACCCCGCCAGAAAGAATGCCACCAGCAGCGCTTCGCGTAAAATCAGTGGATTCTGATATTGTTGGTAAGCAGCGGTAAAACCAAGAAAGAACAAGAATATCCCCATAAACACTACGGGATGATGCGCAGATAGCACAACCAATGTCAGGAATATGAGGTGAATCAATACCACAAGCAGTGGAATTTTTGACACGGCGGCATCATTCTTCTGGCCGACATGCCCCAATTCACGACGAAACAACCACGTGACCGCCAGCGCATTCACCGCGACCGCCAGTGCAGCTTTCCAACCAAAATTTGCCAACATAAATCCGATATCCCAATTCCATGTTGCTGCCACCATCAACACCGGCGGTGCGGCATAAGGTGTCAACGTGCCACCGATGGAAATATTGACAAACAGCACACCGATCGTGGCGTATTTCAGACGCGTGGATATCTCTTTGCTGAATAATGTATCGCGCAACATCAGTGCCGCAAGCGTCATTGCAGCCGGCTCCGTAATAAATGAACCCAGCAACGGAACGAATGCCAGCAATAAAAAATACATCACCATGCCAGTATTGATTGGCAATAGAATTGCTACACGATGAACAGTCGCGGCGGTAAAATCCAGGATCGGACGTGTCCCGGCAATGACCATGATCACAAATACGAACATCGGTTCAGTAAAATCGCGCGACTCCAGGTAAGTAATTGCTTCATGTTTGCCACTCACGGCAAATATAAACAGTATCAAAATCATAGCCCATAAACCGAACACCACCTCCACTTCGCCTAATAGATGCCAAATACCTGCATGGCGCGGCTGAATGTGCGCGAGATGTTCGAAATACTTGGTTGAAAATGTATGGATCACTGCCAATGCAAATAATATGGCAGCAATCAACTGAACGGACGTTGGATTCATCATGATTGTCATTAACGATATAAAAGTAAATATTTAAAACCTGACAATCATAACATTACTCGTGAGTGATACCGTACGGCCTTTTGTTCATACTTCATAAATTTCCCAAATCAACCATAAACCGCCGGATGCGCTCGGCATTTACACCCAAATCACCTTTTCCGACGCGAGAGACCGAGCGCATATCGACGCGCGTTTGGTTCCCCATCGTTTGTACCCGAATCACCACATCATCCTTAAAACCCATAATAGGCGTAGCATCAGTGGCTTCAATCCTGCCATTTGCAACAGAAATAATGGAAACTTCCCAACCTCGCTTTCTTACCAATGCAGCCGCTTGTTCGAACACCTGATCGAATGGGCGATCAACCAATAATGGACCAATGTCAGGATAACCGGCTTCCTGCAAAGCGACCAGATTCTCCGGCTTGAGGCGATCCAATGAGTTATCCGACGCTGTTCGAAGTGCCTTTATCGCCACAAATTCAGGAGGATGTTGCAGATCCGTTGTAATATCATGAATGAGCGGCGCCCTCACGCCCGCAAATACAGTCATCAGTATTGGCATCACGACTAAAAAACTCAATGTTGATCCTGCCGTCGTTGAAGCAATGCTTGGCTTTTTTGCCTTGATGGCACGCATCGTCCCGATCAATCCCAAAACAATGGCCAGCAACCCGATAGCTGCACCACCCGCAAGCCCCAATAAAGCCGGTTGAAAATCAACGATACTCAATCGATAACTCAGCACAGCTAAAGCTGACATGAAGGCGGCAAACAGTGAAAGCTTGAAACTCCAACCGGTAAAATCAAATGGCTTATTCATAGTCGATATCACTCTAAGTAACGAAATAAATTAAACAGAAATATAATCCTATCACTTCACAATCTGAATAACCGCCAGTCATTTTATAAATTTGTTAAACCGATCCGGGCATTGGGCCTACGAAATAACAGCCATACATCAATCATGATGATCGATATCGACAATCTCAAACTACTCACAATGACAATTATGTTCATGCCCTGGGAGATCAGGCTCTGGTCCACTTGGCTAGAGTTTCTGCAAAGAGAAGCGCGCAGCGGAGATATTCTGGCACGCTGGGGGTGAAAAATTTCTGATTTTCTTACCTAAAACCAAATTAGCAGATGCCGTGACCCTAGCAAACCGGCTGCGCAAAAAAATTTCAGCAATCCGGATTGCAACCGCTCAAGGCGAGAGACTCTCGTTCACCGCACGCTTTGGTATAGCTCACACCAATGATATCAACATATCACTCGACGAGTTAATTTGTCTGGCTGATCAACAACTTTACAGTGAAAAAAAGCAAGAATGTAATTACGTGTGCGCAAATCTATTCTGATTGGTAGGGTATATCAACAAAATAACACATCGAGATCAATGTGAAAGGTGTACACCCCGCCGTTTACTTGCAATCGTTGATCAAACAAAAATCTCCGACTGTTAATGCAATCCTAGAAACTCGAGCGTATTTTCAAGATCTCCATCATCATCAAAATCATCATTGGTCACCAGTTCATCAATGAGCTTAACAATCCGACTATCTGGAATCATACCATCCGCTAAAACACTCTCATCATCAATATCGACATCAACAGGACTGATAACATTCGCACGTTCAACAGAGCATTTTTTCATCACCATGGCAAACCTCCTTGCGACATTGGTTGTGTAGTACTCAGTAGAACACATTGTTGTCAAGGTTAAATTAAAGATTAGAAACAGTTTCTACTAATAATTTGAGAGTTTGGTAATTCCCCTCAGAGAATTCCAGAAAAAATTAATCTAACAAAATGATTTATAACGATAATTTATTAAAGCAAAAGTAAATAGTCCTTAAACTCTAAATCTGAATATTTACTTGCTGTCTTTTATTGTTCAGGTAACCACAGAGATTGTACGTGATGCCGTTTTAAAGCCAGCCACTGCAGCGCAATAATCGCGCTGGCCGAATTGATTTTGCCTGATTGCAATAATGCGAGTGCTGCATCTAATTTGATGACATGCACTTTGATATCCTCACCTTCTTCACTTACACCATGCACGCCGCCCGCATGTGTCACATCAACCCGGCCACAAAATAAAGCAATACGTTCTGTGGTACCACCGGGGCTCACTAAAAAATCATACAGCGGGATCAAATCAGTCATGACACAACCGGCTTCTTCCAAACTTTCGCGTATCACCACTGCTTGCGCTGTTTCATCGGCGTCAATCATACCGGCTACGATTTCCAGCAACCACGGTCCATCTGGCGCAGTAAGTGCACCGACACGAAATTGCTCAATCAATATTACTTCATCGCGGATAGGATCATACGGTAAAACTGCCGCCGCATGACCTCGCTCGAATATCTCCCGCATCAGCGGGTGACTCCATTCACCGCTGAATAATCGATGACGCAAACAATAACGTTCCAGACGAAAAAACCCCTCAAAACAGATTGTTTTTTCGAAAATCTCCACATCAGCATTGGTCACTTTCAATCCCTCAGAATCAAGCAACTTAATATTAACGCGATTCCCGATGCTCTAGTAAAGATATAAAAACCATACACTTGAAAGATTAGTGAAATCCTAGCGAGTCAAGGTCGACATCATCTGCGTCATCATCACCGAAATCATCCTTGGTTGCTTCGAATTCATCGATTATTTTCGCAAACCGACCCACCGGAATCTTGCTATCCATCAGAGCATCATCCTCATAATTCTCATCATCAGCGGAATAGACACTATCTTCATCATCAAAGAAAAGCTCTTTATTCATTAGAATCAACCTCCATGTAACATTTTTAATAAAACCTATTGATATCACGTCACCATGACTCAAGAATTAAAGATTACACACAGTTTTCCCCAGCAATTCTAAAATTTGTATAAAAATCATTAAGGAAACAAACAAAATGCTGATCAAACGAATCGCACCCCGCACCCTAAAATTTGTTCAATCACACAAAACCATACTTTGATCGAGCCATTTTCGATATATTGACCCCATCAACAATGGATGAGCAGCAGCATGGACGAAGAAACAAAATCACTATTATTTAACATTGCTCATAGCCGAGATAGCAAGCAGCACCTAGACTCCCAGGTACATTTAGCGCTTTGGCGTTTACCAGCTGTTACACACTACTGCCACTACTGCCAGCCAGTAATCTCGTAGCCTTTCTCTTGCAAGCATCGCGATACGAAGTTTGCGTAAGCTTGATTGGGTTGCGCAGGCCTTGCCGAATAAAAAATCCCCCTCAGTAACCCTGCCACAGCACCACTTGTCGCTCCTATTATGGAGCCATGAGCGGCCGAACCGTAAATGGCTCCCCCCACTGCACCGCTCGCGGCACCGACACCGGCACCCATAGCTGTACTGGTCGCAACATTACCGCCCCTTCCACTACCTTCCTGAGCGCCTGATGATGCTGCCATTTGCTTGCAAGCTTCAATATCCTGTTCTGCAGCTTCTCTCCCCACAGACTGAAAATGAGAATTGGGATATAAGATCGGTTTTGTGCTGGAACACGCCGAAACCCCAAGCACGATTAACCCCGCCATCAATATCAACAATAATTTCATAAGGTTCCCTTCTTTTCAAAAACATTCCTCACTAAATCAGTATAACCGGAATATTTCTGCAATGCTCTGTTTGGGAAATAAATTATCTGATAGATAAGCAGAATTATTAAATAAATACGCCAGAAAGTATTGTGAGAATAATCACAACCATGAAGGAAAAATTGCATCGATCATTCTGCGACGATATGTTGGTGCCGGCCATACCGGAAAAAAGCGCGCACCACGTGATAATTTGTCTAGAATCATGTGAAAAACGCTACTATTGCAGTAGCGTTTTCCAGATTGGATTTATAAAAAACCCAGAGCTTTTCTCGTAATTCCAGTTATTCTTTACCTTTACTGGTTAAAGTACTCAAGAATGCTTTTACATCGTTAATAAATTCAGGGCCGACTTTACGACCAAGTTGATGCTCTGCCATTTCGCGAATTGCTTCATCGAGTGTTGCAATCGAACCATCATGAAAATAGGGGCCTGTTTTAGTAATATTTCTCAGACTTGGTACTTTGAATACTTTCTTGTCAGCTTCAATTCCGGTTACATCAAATCTTCCCAAATCAGCTGTGTCATAGGGCTCGACAATGCCCATTTTTTTATATGAATTTCCGCCAATTGCCACGCCATTGTGACAAGTTGCGCAACCCATATTGATAAATTTCTGCAAACCTCTTTTTTCAGTGTCATTCAAAGCTTTTTCATCGCCTTTGAGATAATCATCAAACCGTGAAGGCGTTAACAGCGTGCGCTCAAAAGCACCGATTGCCTTACCAACATTTTTGTATTGGAATGGATCTTTTTCATCCTTAAATGCTTCCGCAAACATACTCTTATATTCATCGATTTTTTTCAATTTATCGACCACGGCAGCTTCATTCGGCATGCCCATTTCGACTGGATTCAAAATTGGACCCAGCGCCTGTTCTTCAACATCTTTCGCGCGTCCATCCCAGAATTGGGCAATATGCAGTGCCGCATTCATCGTAGTCGGTGAATTTCTACCGCCACGCTTTCCTTCATGGCCTGGTGACGTCGGTTGACTATCTACACCAAAATTATCCAGTTGATGGCACGAACTGCAAGCAATCCGATCGTTGACTGAAAGTCGGGGATCCAAATAAAGCTTTTTTCCCAGTGCAATCAAAGCTGCATTTTTTTTCTCATCAATAATCGATGCAGGCAAAGGCTCAAAAAACAATTTTAAGCTGGCTTTATCCAGCATATGATGGCCACCACCATGCATCATGCCGCCGTGATGATCGCCATCGTGCATGCCACCTTTATGATCAGGACCACTTTGAGCATAACTATAAGAACTTAACATAAGCCCCAGAAACAAAAATATTTTCATATAACCTCCAAAAATTTTAACAACTGTAATACTCTGAACAATGCTACTGAACGAATAGCATACTGATTTCTGAAGAATTGTTAAAGGGAAAAAATTTTCAGACTCCCTTTACATAAATTCCAGAACTGCTAATGAAGAATAATTTATGAGTTCATTTATGCTTTACTTTGAATAAAAACTTCAAATTTATCGACTGTCAGCGGCTTGCTGAAAAAATAACCTTGACCGTAATCGCAACCCATGGTCATCAATAGCTGTTTCTGCGAATCTGTCTCCACACCCTCCGCAATGACTTTCATGCCCAGACGATGGGCCATGGTGATAATTGCCTCACATAAAATTCTGTCGTTGGATTTGCTGTCCAGATTGGAAACAAATGACTGGTCAATTTTAAGATAATCAATATCAAATTTCTTCAGATAGGATAGCGACGAATAACCCGTACCAAAATCATCAATCGCCACCTGCACACCGGCATCTCGGAAATTTAATAGTCGTTTGACCACCAGTTCGTGGACATCCAACAGCAGGTTCTCGGTAATCTCTACAATGACGCTCTGCCCACTGAGTCCGAGTTCACCTAAATGATTCATCCAATCACTTCTTTTGCTAATGAATTGTTTGGGTGATTTATTGATGCTGATTTGAAAATTCGTATTGAAATTTGCTTGCCACAAAGCAACCTGATCGATTGCCTGTTTGAATACCCAATCACCAATCTCTGCAATCAGATTGGTTTCTTCTGCAATACTGACAAATTCTGCCGGACCAATCGTCCCTCGTTCCGGATGCTGCCAACGAATCAGTGCCTCGGCTTTGTATACATTGCCGGTTACCAGTTCCACAATTGGTTGATACATTAAAAAGAACTGACCATCTGCAAGTGCATGACGCAATTCGTATGCGATTTTCGAACGAATTTCCTTGGCCATTCGCATATTCGATGTAAAGCATTGCCAGCAATTGCGCCCATTATTTTTAGCCGCATACATCGCTTGATCGGCATTCTTCATCAACATATCCGCGCTGCTAGCATCATCGGGAAAAAACGTCACGCCAATACTCGCGGAAACGTACGCCGACTTGGTATTCAAACGAAATGGCTTTACCAATTCCAGCAGGATTTTCTGAATGATCATCTCAGCGCAACGTTGATCATTGATACCGTTTAGAATAATCGTAAACTCATCGCCGCCTAAACGCGCTACGGTATCCGTTTCACGAACACAGCTACTAAGCCGTTTTGCCGCTTCCACCAACAACGCATCGCCGACACTGTGCCCGAATGAATCATTTACTTCTTTGAAGCGATCCAGGTCAATAAACAACACTGCCAATTGCGTCCCAAGGCGGGAGGCATTTTTGATATCGTGACTCAATCGATCGTAAAACATATTACGATTCGGCAAACCGGTCAAAGAATCATAATTCGCTTGCTGCCATATAATTTCATCCGATTTTTTCTTATCGGTGATATCAGAAAAATTGATCAGATAATAACTGATGAGCCCATCCTTGCTACGCACCGGGATAATGCTAAACCACGCCGGATACTCCTGTTTGCTCTCATTTCTATTCCAAATTTCGCCTTGCCAATGGTTATATTGCTGAACACTCAGCCAGATTTTCTGAAAAAACTTAGCGCTGTGTCGCTTCGACACCACAATTGACACGGGTTTACCAATCACCTCTTCTTCCGTATAACCAGTCAACTTATTAAATGCTTTATTGATAGCAATGATTACCTTACTCGCATCGGCAATCATAATCGCTTCCGTACTATTCTCAAAAACCTTGCTGGAAAGATTCAATTGCTCATTCACTTTCTGTTGCTCCAGCGCAATCCCGATAATGAACGATCCGATTTCGAGCAATTTGCGGTGGAATATACTGGGTAAACGATGCTCAAAACTGGACAGCGCGAACGATCCAATACTCTCACCACCCTTACTGCGTATTGGTATTGACCAACAAGAGAGGATATTAAAATCAATAGCTAATTGCCGAATACTCTGCCAGCGTGGATCGTCAAGCGTGTTTTCCACAAAAACCGCTTCTTGACGAAATACCGCATTCCCGCAAGACCCAGCGCCAGGACCGGGGCGCAAACCATTCAGTTGCACAATACATTCCTCAGGAACGCTTGGTGCGGCAAATACGTTCATGCATTGTTTTTCCTTGTCCAGCAGCATGACGGTTGCCACCGCATTATCCAGCAACTGCTCCATCAACAGGCAAACTTCTTCACAAATCTCTTTATAGTTATTTCCCAATACCACTAACTCAAGAACCTCCTGCTGAAACTGGAGAATCCTACCCTGCTCCACATTGGTTAAATCAAAATAATTGGTCGGTGTAAAAATCTGATGAAATGAATCCTTTGCTGTAAGAATATTTTTACTCATTACTCGCTACCATAAGTTAATAGGGTTTTAGAAAATCAAAGGAAATCTAAAGACAGAGTAAAGTCCATCACCGCAAGCACAGAACTTCAGCTTTTTAATTCGTTGACCGACAATACAACGCAATCGCTTTAACAACCTACTAAAGCAACCGCAACGATCACTTACTTTTGCAGCTCACCTCTCCAATATGTATCTCACCTCTGGTTTCAGCTAACTGCACCTGTTTTTCTCGTTCTCGATATCTGGCTCTATCTTCATCCGAACGATCATGATAGCAAGCCGGGCAACTGATTCCCCGCTGATAATACTCACTTAATTTATCTTCTTCTGAAATGGGCAGACGACAGGCATGACACTGGTCATAGCTGCCTTTCTCAAGCTGATGATTCACGGTAACTCGTTCATCAAACACAAAACACTCGCCCTGCCATAAAGACTCCGCTTCTGGAATTTCTTCAAGGTATTTCAGAATACCCCCCTGCAAATGATAAACCTCTTCAAAACCCTGCTGCTTTAAATACGCTGTGGATTTCTCACAACGAATTCCGCCAGTACAATACATCGCCACTTTCTTATGCACTGATGGATCCAAGTGCTGGGACACATAGTGTGGAAACTCACGAAAAGTTATGGTGTGTGGATTTACCGCACGAACAAAAGCACCGACCGCGACCTCATACCGATTGCGTGTGTCGATCAACAAAACATCAGGGTCATTAATTAAATCATTCCAATCACGTGGCGCCACGTAGGTTCCAACCGATTGCTTAGGATCAATTCCTTCAACCCCCATGGTGACAATCTCTTTCTTCAGTTTCACTTTGCTGCGTTTGAATGGCATTTCATCCGTCATAGATTCCTTGACCGTTATGCCAGCAAACTCAGGTATTGTCTCCATCCACCCTAAAACAGAATCGATACCTGCTCGGTTGCCAGAAATGGTGCCATTGACGCCTTCTTCCGCCAGCAACAGCGTCCCTTTTACCTGATTCTCAATCATCTTCGCCTGCAACGGACGTTGTATTTCTTTATATTGAGGCAGATATACAAATTTATACAATGCACAAACGACGAATTCTGACATTTTTATTCCTTTGATAAACGGAGAGTACTCTGGATCAAATTAATGCGACCCACTTTTAAAATGATAAGCCACCGTAACCCCAAATAGCTGTACCCGAAATAAATAATAATAAGACAAGAATAACAAATAGAGAACGAGATTTTAACGTGCATTAACCCTCACCACCAACCCATAACGCGGCTTAAACGTAATCTCCGCCACCGGTTCCACCGGATGCTCCGCTACCGGTATGACACGAAAGCGCTGCAACACTTGCGCGAGTACCAACTGGATTTCGAGCATCGCCATGTTGGCACCAATGCAGGTGCGGGGACCGGCGGAGAACGGCAAATAGCAATACGAGTGACGCGAGACTTCGGGTTGCGGAGCGAAACGGTCTGGATCGAATTTTTCCGGATCGGACCAATGATCTCGATGGCGGTGCAGGGAATAAATGGGAATGACGAGGTAGCTTTTAGCTGGAATGCAATAGCCGCCCAACACAATGGATTCGGTATTTTGCCGCGCGATTGCCCAAATGGGTGGATACAGGCGCAAGGATTCCTGCATGACTTGCTTCAGGTAAGGCAACTGCGCCAAGTTACTGCTGGTTGCTGGTGCACCGCATAACACGCTGTTCAGTTCTGCCACCAGTTGCGCTTCGACTTGCGGGTGTTGCGAGAGCAAATACAATGTCCAGGCAATGGCGGTACCCGTGGTTTCATGACCGGCCAGCAACAAGGTCACAATTTCATCGCGCAGTTGCGTTTCACTCATTCCCTCCCCTGTTTTGGCATCCCGCACTGCCAGCAAGCGATCCAGCATGTCGTTATCTCCCACCACTCCCTGCTTGCGCCGCCGCGCTATCAGCTCATGCACGATCTGGTCGAGCTGTTTTTTCATGCACAGGAAATGACGATTGCTCGGCACCGGCAACCACGGAAGCAGTGTCAGCATCGCACGCAGCGTCTGGGGATTGGTGTTGATGATTTTGAGTATTTCAACGATCTGCTGCGAGTATTGATCAATATCCGCACCCAATAACGCGCGGCTCACAATCTGGAATGCCACATGCCCCATTTCCCGATCCAGCTGAACTGTTTCATTGGGAGATCGCTGTTTCCAGCGTTGCAGCATTTGCGCAGTCATGGCATTGATGATCGTGTCAAAGCCGTTCACAGTACGATTGGTAAACATCGGTTGCATCAGCTTGCGTTGCTGCTGCCAAAACGCACCTTCGCTGGTCACCAGCCCCTGACCCAGCGATTGGGCAAGTACGCGATAATCGATGGTATTCTTGATGAACCTGGGATAATCCTGCGTCAGGATTTGCCGCACATCATCCGGATTATTGATGATGTAGAGCGTGAACATACCGCGCCAACGCACCACATTGCCATAGGTTTGCGTCAGCTTCTCAAAATACTGCGGCGGCCCGCGCCAATAGTCCTGTATTCCCGCCCACAACGGCGGCCCCGGCGGCAATGGCAATTCTGCTTTCTTATTATTTTGCATCATCGTGTTTTTCGCTTTTATGCAGTTTTACGGGATAATAGCTTTTTCCATCAAAAATCTACATCACTTATGCATCTTTCAGTCGTCATTCCCGCCTTCAATGAAGAGCGCTTGATTGCGCATTGCCTGGATTCCATTTCCGAATCAATGGCCGCCAATCAGAAGCCTGGCTTTACGTACGAAGTCATCGTTGTAGACAATAACTCAACCGATAAAACCGCAGAATTGGCCAAACAAGCCGGTGCCAGCGTGGTATTCGAACCCATCAATCAGATCGGCCGTGCCCGCAACGCCGGTGCAGCAGTTGCAACGGGTGATTGGTTGTTGTTTGTGGATGCCGACAGCTTGCTCAATCCCGGCATGGTCGCCGATATTCTACAGATGATTGAAACGGGCAAATACGTGGGTTGTGGCAGCGTCATGCACATGCCTGATCTACCGTGGTGGGGTAATGCCGCGATGCAGCTATGGACGATGTTTTCGGTAACGTTCCACTGGGCATCGGGCGCGCTGGTGGTGTGCCGCACCGATGCGTTTCGTGACGTGGGCGGATTTAATCAGGAATTGTTCGCCGCTGATGAAATCGACCTCAGTCAATTGCTCAAACAGTGGGGTCGGAAGCGCGGCTTGAAATTCACCATCCTCACCCGCCACCCGCTCGTCACTTCACCCCGTAAAGTGCAACTGTATACCGGCCGCGAAATCGCCGGTCAGATAATCAGTGTCCTGTTCAGTCCGCGAAAGACTTTGCAGAATAAGAAAAAACTTCCGATTTGGTATGATGGACGGCGTTAGACGAGATAGCACTTACAGTATTTAAACATCATCCTTGTAGAATTTGTTGGGATAATTTACACCAACAGATCAGATCCGATTAATTACGAGTCTTTCATTCCTCTACGCCTCAGCAGGTATTTTTCAAATTCAATGAGCAGAAATAATATTAGACTGAACACGATAATGCGTCCCCAATCTGTCATATCCAGCGCGGCTGTACCAAATAGCTGCTGCATCACGGGCAAGTAAGTCAATGCGAGTTGGAATAGGAGTAATATGGCGACTGCAACCAGGATATTGTGATTGCCCAACAATCCTTCGCGCGACAGGACAGAAGCGAGCAGGTAACGGCAATTGAACAAATAAACGATTTGCCCCATGACCAGCGCATTGACAACCACCGTCCGGCTCAATTCGATACTAGTCCCTTGCCTGATTTCCAAGAAATATAACGCAAAACCGCCTCCCATCATCAGCAATGTAACAAAAACAATGCGCCACACCAGAAAACCGGACAATATCGAGGCATTGGGATCATGAGGAGAACGTGACATCACATCCATTTCAGGGCGTTCAAACGCAAGCGCAATCGCCAGTGTTACCGTAGTTACCATATTGATCCATAAAATCTGTACTGGAGTGATCGGCAAAGCCATTCCCAAAATAATCGCAAGCATCAAAATGCCGGCGCCACCACTGCTGGTTGGGATAATAAATACCACTGTTTTGCGGATATTGTCGTAGACCGCGCGGCCTTCTTCCACGGCGTGCGTAATCGAAGCAAAATTATCGTCCATCAGCACCATTTCGGCGGCCTCCTTCGCCACTTCAGTACCCTTCTGTCCCATAGCTACGCCGATATCAGCGCGTTTTAATGCCGGTGCGTCATTCACGCCATCACCCGTCATCGCTACGATTTCACCATTATCCTGCAAGGCAGTCACTAGTCGAAGCTTATGTTCAGGACTTGCGCGAGCGAAAATATCGACTTCCGCAACCATTTTGCGCAATTGTTCATCATTCAGATCGTCCAGCTCAATACCGGTAACAGCACGCTGACCATCGCCAATGCCTAATTTTGCACCAATCACACAAGCAGTAGCCCGGTGATCGCCGGTAATCATTTTGACGCGAATGCCCGCCGCATGGCATTGTTGCACCGCGGCAATGGCTTCTTCGCGCGGCGGATCAATAATTCCAACCAGTCCAAGCAAGGTAAACCCCGTTTCGATATCTGAAAATTCCAGTGTCTGTTGTTTGGTTTGTACCACTCGACTGGCCATGGCCAGGATGCGCTGTCCGGTTGCACTTGCTTCGCGGATTCCGGCGTGCCAGAAATTAAGCTGAATCAGGCGATCTTCCCCCAAGCTGCGCTGATGGCTACACATGGTTAATACTTCTTCCGGTGCACCCTTGACATAAATCAGGCTATGCCCGGCGTGATCATGATGCAGCGTTGCCATAAAACGATGTTCCGATTCGAAAGGAATCACATCGGTACGAGGCAATGTTTCATGCTCAAAAACCGGATCCAGTGCGGCCTTCATTGCCAAGGTAATCAATGCGCCTTCTGTCGGATCACCCTGTACAACCCATACGCCGTTCTGCTCATGCAGTATCGCATCATTGCACAATAATCCTGCTCGCAACATATCCAGCATATCGGCGTAATCAGTCGTCAGAATTTCCTTTCCGTCTCGACTAAAACCGCCCGTTGGTACATAGCCGACACCGCTGACTTGTAATTGAACATCCGCCGTCATCACATTCTGCACGGTCATTTCATTACGCGTCAGCGTTCCGGTTTTGTCGGTACAAATGACCGTCACGCCACCCAGTGTTTCCACCGCTGGCAGTCTGCGCACAATGGCACTGCGCCGCGCCATATTCTGCACACCGAGCGCCAACGTGATTGTCATGATGGCGGGCAACCCTTCCGGAATCGCTGCGATAGCCATGCTGATTGCCGCCATGAATAGTTCATCAATGGGATAATCGCGCAATAGCAGCCCATACACAAAAATTGCAACGGCCAGTAACAAAATCACAGCAGTCAGCCAACGACCAAAGATCGACATTTGCCGCAACAACGGTGAAGTCAGCTTATCGACTTGCGCGATCATCTGGCTGATACGCCCTATCTCGGTATGCTGACCGGTGGCAACCACCACGCCCATTCCCTGACCATAAACCACCAACGTGCCCGAATACGCCATACAAAACCGGTCGCCGATTGCTGTCACGGCCTCGACTGCGTGAATGGATTTTTCCACAGCCGCGGATTCTCCGGTCAAAGCCGCTTCTTCGATACGCAGGTTCTTGCAACTGAGCAACCGCAGGTCGGCAGGTACCTTGTCGCCAGATTGCAACAACACGATATCCCCGGGCACCAGCTGCTCAGCCGGAATCTGCGCCCGTTGATCCGCGCGCAAAACGGTCGCGTTGAGCGATAGCATGCGCCGGATGGCGTTGAGTGCTTTTTCAGCTTTACCTTCTTGAACAAAGCCGATGACGGCATTGATCACCACAACACCAAGAATCACGCCGCTATCGACCCAGTGCCCCAAAAAAGCTGTCATCACAGATGCAGCTAACAGGATATAAATCAACACATTATGAAATTGCAGCAAAAATCGAATCACAATGCTTTTTGGCTTTTGGGATTGCAATCGGTTGGCGCCATACTGCTTAAGTCGCAATTGCGCTTCCGTTTGCGATAAACCGGTATGCGCAGTTTTAAGCGTTTCCAACACCTGTTGTGATGGGCAGCTATGCCACATGGACATTTCATCGGATAACGAAGTCTGTTTATCAGGCATGAATTCCTTGATGAAACTTATAGAATAGGTTGTGTATATCCAATAGACCGAAATTGATCTGAATAATTTGTATTTAGTGATTTAGTACAGCTACAATGAATATCATTTTTTCACTCAACATAGCAAATGGAGTTTATATGAAATATCTTTTCACTCTGTTGACACTAGTGATCGTTGTGTTTGCAGCGACGGTACAAGCTACCGGACGGGTGCCGTTTGGGCATCAGATTGTTCCGGTTCAAAATTATAGCCGTGCTACCGAGCAAATCGCGATATCAGGTCTCATTGGCGACGGCGGCGCGCAAGCATTGGCAGCGCATGGTTTCAAAACGGTTATTGACTTGCGTACTTCAACCGAAGGAACGGCTGACGAAAAGGCACTGATTGATCTCAATGGCATGAATTATATCAACATACCGATGACCGTTGCCGGCATCAGCGACGAGCAATTGGCTGCTTTTACCAAAGCCATCGAAACAGCTCAGGCACCTGTCCTTATCCACTGCGGATCAGGTAATCGCGCCGGCGCCATGTGGGCCAGCTATCAAATCAGTAAGGGAGTTGATCCGGAAATAGCGCTTGCGGCCGGTCGTAAAGCGGGTATGCGCCCACCGATGGAAGAAAAAGTCAGAGCTACTTTTATCAAATAAGCAATCATACCAACATTGGTTTTCTGCGATATCGCATCAAGCGATTAAACCTGGGAACCTCAATTGAGCTGAGCGAAATGCTTGTGGTTTTCAGGATGCAAGGCAAAGCGCAACGACATGGTGTCTAGGTTAAAAACAAGCGGACAATCATCCCGACTGACACGCCCATAGCCACTACAGCAAAGACTTGCTGTAGTCTTGGGCCAACAAGATAATGGGCAAACATGCGCCCGATCAGCATACCTGCCAATGCGCCGGCCGCAAAAGGCACAGCAACAAATCCGTTGATTCCCTCCATAACAGTTGCGGACACCACGCCCACTGCGGAAACCAGTGCAATGACTGCTAATGATGTTGCCAGAATGGAGTGCATGGGAAGATTGGTTGCCTTCTTCAACGCGGGCACAACGACAAAGCCGCCTCCCACCCCCAGCAATCCCGACAAGAATCCGGTGATAACTCCTGAAAATGCCAGTACACGAGCGCATGGCCAAGTCCACATCAAGCGACCGCCGCTATACTCAAGCTGACAAGGAATAGCAGACACTTGCGCTTGGCAATCTGAGGTTACTTTTGCCGCTTCGACATGCGGCATACTACCTTGACGTAGCATATCCACTGCCACATAGCACAACACCAGTGCGAATAATACCGTCAAAGGCGCATTGGGTAGCTTTTGCGCCAGCCAAATACCCATGGGTGCGGTACTTATCCCCGTAATCGCGATAAACCCTGCCGCCCGATAACGCACTTTTCCCTGTCGATGTGCAATGACTGCCCCCACAGTTGACGATAAACACACGGCTAATAAAGCAATGGGGGCGGCTTCAGCAATCGCGAGATGCAATCCAAACACCAGCAAAGGCACGGCAATGATGGTACCACCAGCGCCAGTCAATGCCAGGACAGTACCTGAAAGAAAACCCAGCGCGACACTGGTTAACAGAATTTCCACAGGCTCAACGGGATTTACCGCATCGGGCAAGCCATTCCTTGCCTTTTAACATACCATTCCAGTAGATCCATGGAAAAACGGTGGTTTTGAAGAACCAGTAGATCTTGCTCGGTATCGTTGGGTTAAGCGAAAACGTAGGCAGCAATTTTCCACCAAAACCAAATTCGGCCAGTATTACCTTGCCGTTTTCCACCGTGAGCGGGCATGCACCATAGCCGTCATACACCGTTGTCAGTTCCCGATCTTCTTTTGCTGCCAGAAGATTCTCAGCTACCACAACAATTTGTTTTCTGGCTGCCGCGGCGGTTTTTGTATTGGGCGATGAGCAGGCATCTCCCAGCGAAAATATATTAGGATAGTCGGTATGTTGCAGTGTTTTTTCATTCACTTTACAAAAGCCGCCAGCATCCGCCAAAGAACTATTGCGTAGAAAATCCGGCGCCACTTGCGGTGGTGTCACATGCAGCATGTCAAAGGGCTTTGCCACGTGCGTTACATTTCCGTCATTGCCTTTGATTTCAAAATAAGCGATCTTCTGCGCCCCATCCACTTTGACCAGATTGGAATTGAATACCAATTTGGCGTCGTAGCGTTTGACATATTCCATCAGCGGCGGAACAAAATCAGCCACACCGAATAGCACGGCGGTTGCCGTATCAAATTCAACTTCAATTTGATTCAAACATTGTGCGCGCATCCAGTAATCGCAGGAAAGATACATGGCTTTTTGCGGTGCGCCGGCACATTTGATAGGCATTGGCGGCTGCGTAAAGAGCGCTTTTCCGGATTTGAGATTCTGCACCAATTCCCAGGTATACGGCGCCAAGTCATAGCGATAGTTTGAAGTAACACCATTTTTACCCAGCGTTTCTTCCAACCCTTCAATCTTCTCCCATGCGGTGCGGATACCCGGACACACAATCAATTGCCGGTATCCCATCACACGGCCATCCGCCAAATGCACCCGATCATACTGCGGATCAAATCCGACAGCAGCCGTCTGAATCCACTCAGCGTTTCTGGGAATAACTTCAGCCATCGGTTTTACCGTTGCTGCGATGTCATAGGCCCCTCCTCCCACCAACGTCCAAGCAGGCTGATAATAATGCTTATCGCTCGGTTCGATAATAGCAATGCGCAAGGCCGGTCGCCGCTTAAGCAGACTGGCAGTGACACCGACACCGGCCGATCCACCACCGATGACGACGACATCAAAAGCATTGTCCCAGTTACAGGCCGCCACCACGGATTCCCGTTCTTCCGTATCTTCGACATCATGCTGCATAGCCATTTGATGTAAAGCAGTGGCACGTCTGCCCGAGCCGCAGAATGCGAGAATCGGTTTGGGTAACTCATCCATGAGTTTTTGAAAAGCCATGGCACGTTCGGCAGATATTGCACCGATCTTGACTGGCAAGTAAGCGAATGTAATACCGAGTGATTTGGCCATCCCTTCCAGCTCTTCGCTAGTCGGTTGAGCTTCACCGCCTTCAAAATCCGGCCGGTTACAAATGATCGATTTGTAACCGGCCGCGGCAACCTCAGTGAGATCATCAATACTGACCTGACCCGCTACTGATAATTTGTGATCCAGCTTGGTAATATCAATGGACATATCCTTCTCCTTATCAATCAGTCACTTTATCGTAGGTAGCACCGAATCCCAACAGAAGATGTATCGCGCTACTTTCGCGCCTACTGCTGTTGCACGGTTACACTAGCAGGAGGGATGATCTTTACAATAAATGCTGAATAAAGTTTCCATAATCTTAGTGGCTTCCAGGCTTGCCAAACTATAATAAATATATTTACCCTTACGTTCTGTTGCCACCAGATTCTCTTCACGTAATACCGTCAGTTGTTGAGAAAGCGTAGGCTGATGAATACCCAGCAATTCCTCCAGTTCCCCAACATTTCGAGTACCTTGGCTAAGCTCGCATAAAATGAGCAGTCGATCTTCATTGGCCAGTATTTTCAAAAGCGTACAAGCAGCGGAAGCCGATGAACGTAATACCGCGATATCGTGCACAACTGAGTCTGTTTTCATAATTTATCTATCTTATTCAACATTAGAGTGTGTCTATATAAATTTATCATTATCGGTAATAGCTTAAATTCTAATTTATTTTCATACGAATCTGTAAGTAATCTATCTTCGCGCTTGCAGTGTTTCGTAAATCCCCATTCCCAGTAACATCGCAATAAGGAATATAGAAGCCTCGGCACTGCCCGCCCCAACCAGTACCACTGCTGGCCCAGGACACATGCCAGCTATTCCCCAACCAATACCAAATATAAAACTTCCCGCCAACAGATTGCGATCAATTTTTGTAATAGCTGGAATATGTATGGGTGTTCCCAAATAGCTATGTGTCCGTTTTCTTGCCAACGCAAAAGCAATCATCCCGACAGTTACTGCGCCTCCCATGACCCATAGCAAAGCAGCATCCCAGCTACCCGCTATGTCAAGGAATGCTAACACGATTGCCGGATTCACCATACCGGACAGGATGATACCTAAGCCGAACACAATTCCTGACAACAATGCCACAAAATTAATCATTTATTGCCTCTTATCGTTGAGTTGACACAAACTAGCAGGCCGTTGAGAAACTATCTGTGTTGCCTCGAAAATGCTTCGCAACAGTTTGGTTAAATCATAAGTACATGACGCACCACATAGACTGTAATAAAGCCCGTCATCATAAATATTGCGGTTGCCACCAGCGATCGCGGCGATAATCGTGATAACCCGCAAATCCCGTGACCACTGGTACATCCGGAACCCAGGCGCGTACCATAGCCGACCAGCAACCCTGCCAACGCAAGCAGCACATAATGCGTCCGAATTTGTATTTCAGGCAAAACAAAAAAGAACTGCCAAATAACTGCGGATAGAACAAGTCCGGCAATAAATGCGATACGCCAACTCATATCGCCTTTTTGCATACGATATAATCCACCCATAATGCCTGAAATGCCTGCGATGCGCCCATTAAACAGCAGTAGCAGGGTAACCGCGCCACCTATCACTAAACCACCTGCTGCTGCATGCCATGGTATGAAATCCCAACTCGCATTCATCATTAAACTCACATCGAGATTGATACAGTATATATAATTATATTGTAATGCCTATTTTTCAAGCTGTCTGTAGGAAACTTACCCCAATAACAGGAAAATAAAATGACACCTCAAATTAAAGCATTCTTTGATCCGGCAACCTGGACCGTGAGTTATGTTGTTTTCGATGAAATCAAAGGCAGTTGCGCCATTATCGATCCAGTGTTGGATTACGACTCCAAATCAAGCAGAACAAGTATCCACTCAGCCAATCAACTGATTGAATTTATACATGCACAGCAGTTAACAGTGGCATGGATACTGGAAACACACGCACATGCGGATCATCTCTCGTCCGCTGATTATCTGAAAAGTCAATTGGGAGGTAAAACCGCCATTGGCGATAATATTCCAGCAGTTCAAGAAACTTTTAAGAAAATTTTTAACTTAGGTGATGAGTTTGCACCGAATGGCCGGCAGTTTGATCACTTATTTACTGACGGTGAGTTATTTCAGGTTGGTAAATTAACTGCAAGCGCCATTTCCGTCTCGGGTCACACGCCTGCGGACATGGCCTATCAATTTGGCGATGCTGTTTTTGTAGGTGATACACTTTTCATGCCCGATATCGGTAGCGCCCGTGCCGATTTTCCGGGCGGCAATGCGCATCAATTATTCAGGTCGATTCAAAAATTGCTGGCTCTATCCCCGACTACAAAGTTGTTTATGTGTCATGATTATCCGCCTGCCGGTCGCGCTCCAGCATGGGAATGCACGGTTGCGCAGCAGCGCGCTCATAACATTCATGTACGTAATGGCATCAGTGAAAATGAGTTTGTAACCATGCGTAATAAACGCGATGCCACGTTAGAAATGCCTAACTTGTTGCTGCCATCGATACAAGTCAACATCAGAGCCGGGAAGCTACCGCCCGCTGAGCAAAACGGTGTTGCATATCTTAAGATACCGATAAACCTGATCTGAACTATCTGAACACGTTATCTCATCAGGAGAAAGCAGGTACTTATGCGTGTACCGTAATGAAATTTCCACGCTGCTGATCAAATTTCACGGCAATAAAACGGGTCCCCACAGAGGTCTCACCGCCTTCACTCCGCTGATGCGTCACTTCAGCCACTGCCTGGAGGTTGGGTGCATCGATTTTTATAATGTCATGCAAATCAATTGATTGCTCAGTAAGAAACCGTATTCCCATAGGCGACAAATCCTGAAATAAGCCCTGATGCGCCATACCCGGCCAAAACAGATAAAATATAAACCTACCGCTAATCGCAGTTCGCATCATTGTACGGCGCGATGATTCAAAGTTTTCTTGTTGCAAAACAAACAATGGGCTTGCGCACTCCAAACAATTCCCCCCCTGATACACATGAGTATGCGGCATATAGGGTGTCTTACAAAAAGAACAATAGTGAGTAATCGCTGCCTGGTAAGATTCAACAGTGGACCGGAATGAGCTTGCAGCATCCACGTGCTTTACCAGATCGGTACTGGCTTGCGTGGATCCCTCCGCAGCATAAGAAACATTGCTGGCAGCGAATAACATATCGTACTGTTCACGCGCTCTAGGATCAGAGAGCGTTTGATAGGCTTCATCCAGTAATGCAATGTGTTGCGACGAGCTTTTCTTTAATGCTTGATAACTTGCTGCAATCACAGTGATCGACGCATCCGGTTGTACTTGCAGTATTCGATAATAATTGCGTTGATTCAGGTTTGCAGATCGTTCACTTTTCTGCTGGTTGATCTCAAAATCCGTATTCGAACCAAACGCACCCTGACTGAGCGCTTTGATATGATAGCGTTGCAGTAATTCATGATCATAAGCTGCCCGCTTCAACGGATCCCGCAGTGTGTCATAAGCAGCATCCAGCAAATCCTCATTCCAATTCGCATCACCTAAACCAGGACACATCTTAAGTTTTTGCATCAATACCCGGTAGTTTTCTCTTATAACTGTCATTGAAGCATCGGGTTGAACTTGCAATATTCGATAATAATTACGCCGTTCGATCATGGTAGCTGGAAACTTGAAATTTTTTATCAATACAACTTATGAGAACCCAAATGACGCTTCCCGTGTTTATTTGGACAAATAGGCGCGCCTCTCATATTCAATCCAAGCCAACAAACACGCTTAATATTCAGACTGGTTTACTCATATTTGTTTGCACTGCGCATTCCTGCCCCCGGAAAATACTCCCGATAAGTAGTATACATAATATGATTCAGATAGACTCATCAACAATAAAAATATTTTACTTCAATATCTTATAAAACAACCTTCTTTCATTAACACATTTAACTGTAAGTTTTTTCACGGATGGCTTGCGTTTCATTAAAAGACATATATAATGAGAATCATTCTCATAAACAACCCTGACCTTTTAACTATGGATACCTTAATTTTCCCACACACACCGATTAGAAATCTGCATCAATCGGATATATCGGATCTAAAAACATCTATCGACAGTGCCACTTTATTTAAAAATGGTGATGTAATACATATACTACACAAAGGCGAGCAATATTCTTTACGTCGAACACGCAACGGCAAGTTGATTCTGAATAAGTAGTGGATGAAGGGCGTATATCGTGTATATTTATAAATGTGAGCTGTTAGTGCGTAATATCACGCATGAAACTACTATCAATAACATTAATCGAGCGCATAAAAATGCCAAACGATATCTTCCCTTCCGAACTCAATTGCGTATACGCAATACTTATTAGGAGACGAAAATGAAAGGTAATGCAGATATTATCCGTTGGCTGAATCAGCAGTTACAACACGAATTAACCGCCATCAATCAGTATTTTCTGCATGCACGCATGTATAAAAACTGGGGATTCAGCAGTCTTGGAAAGCACGAACTTGAAGAATCCTGTGAAGAAATGAAGCACGCCGATGCACTCATTGAACGTATCTTGTTACTGGAAGGCCTGCCCAACTTACAAGATCTCGGCAAACTCATGATTGGAGAGACCGCCGAAGAGTGTGTTGCTTGCGACTTAAAACTTGAGTTTGTCTCACGGGATACTTTGCTTGCTGCTATAGCCGCGTGCGAAATAGCACAAGATTATGTCTCACGAGAAATTTTTGAACGCATTCTTGAAGATACTGAAGAACACATTGATTGGCTGGAAACTCAGCTCAATGTTATGCAAAAAATCGGTATTCATAACTGGTTGCAAAGCCAGGTATAGTTTTTCCATTGCCGCTGGAGTTCTCCTCCTTCTTCAGCGGCGCATTTAGCCAGCCAGCCTGCTCCTTTCAGGTCAGCCAGCCGTTTTTTTACTTGCTGATGATTTGTGGGAGATTCGATTATGAAATTTCTGAAGAAACTGGTAGTAGCTAATGCTGTCTCGCCAATCACATTCTCTTCCGATCTTGCATACACGGATACTTTTTTATCCTTTTGTTTATGCAACTTAGAGAAATTAACCCACCGGATAAACAAATACTTCGTGATTCGCAAGAAAGCGCATCTTGAATGGAAGTTTACGCGCTTTCAGCAGAAGATTCTTGATGCCTCATCGGCTCCCATCAATAATTCCCACATTATCGACTGGGCACCGTTGATTAAAAACAATGCTGCTATCAAAAATGCTACGACTAGCAATTCGGCTAAAGATTGTAGCGACTGTCATCTTTTAGCAGGTCGCTCAGTTTTGTGTGTAGGCGGCCGTGCTACACTTTATCCGGAATACAATCAACTCATTGAAAACTCCGGCGGCAGTTTAGTGACATTCCATGGTGATCGCAATGATCAACTGAGTAATCTTCCCCCATTGTTGGAACAGGTTGATATGATCATCTGCCCGGTTGATTGCGTTAATCATGAGGCTTTTTTAATGGTTAAATATTACTGTCAATGCTTCGGCAAACTGTGTGTATTACTCGATCGATCAGAAATAAATACTTTTTCCACAGGAATTAACGTGCTAGCGACTTTGGCGTCAGCGAAAGCCTGCAATTGACAGGCTTAAAATCAGTCCTGCAATTTCCGCAACGCGATAAAGAAATGTAAGACATCATGCCAATTTGAAGTTATTATTCTTTGTTACCAATTGATCAAATTTCATGGAGAAAATGATATGTCAAAAAAATCAATGAAACCTGTTTCACTAGTTGTAGGTACTGCATTCGTAACCAGTCTTGCTACCGGTCATCTCTCGGCTAACACGGGCACCAGTCCCTTTGCTATGAATGAGTTATCCGGCGGTTACATGCAGCTTGCCGATGCGGGCAATGCCAGTAAATCTGGCCAAGAAGAAAAGCCTGATGGAAAAAAATCGGAGAAAGAAGGTAAATGTGGCGAAGGCAAGTGCGGCGGTAAAATGAAAAAGGATATGGAAGATAAAGGCGACGCAAACAAATCTGACAAAGAAGATACTAAAAAGTAATTCACGCAACATTTAGCCATGCACAGTCACAGACATTATCCTGTTCATGGCGCAGGTCTTGGTCTGCGGAGAGCGCTCATGCGCACACTCCCGGATCAGCCCATCAACGCGGTAAACTTCTGGGAAGTAGCACCGGAAAACTGGCTAGGGGTGGGTGGCTATTATGGCAAGAAGTTTCGTGAACTCACCGAGAAATTTCCTTTTATTTGCCACGGTCTGTCCCTTTCAATCGGCGGGCCGGCGCCATTAGATGAAGCGTTTCTACAGCGGCTAAAACGCTTTCTGAAAGAGCACCATATCCGGTACTATAGCGAACATCTGAGTTATTGCAGCGATGACGGCCATTTGTATGACCTGCTGCCAATTCCCTTCACAGTAGAAGCTGTACATTACGTGGCGGGCCGTATTCGGCGTGTACAGGATATCCTGGAACAACGTATTGCGATGGAAAATGTCTCTTACTACGCAGCGCCTGGCAAGAGAATGGAAGAGATTGATTTTCTCAACGCCGTGCTGCAGGAAGCTGATTGCGATCTACTGCTGGACGTTAATAATATTTACGTGAACAGTATCAACCATCGATACGATGCCGAGACATTTCTTCGGCAACTACCCGCCAAACGCATCCGTTATATTCATATTGCCGGGCATTATCAAGAAGCGCAAGATTTACTTGTGGATACACATGGCGCGAATGTGATAGACCCCGTCTGGCAATTACTCGAAAAAACCTATCAGCAATTTGGTGTCATCCCCACTTTGCTGGAACGTGATTTTAATCTGCCACCGATAGTAGAGTTGTTGCAAGAAGTGGAGACCATTCGTTCATTGCAGTCGAAATGGCTGGATCAAGCCGGTGACCACATACAACACAGCTGACCACCCTGGTTTTGTGCAGCAGCAATATGCTTTTGCGGCACATATCCGTAATCCAGAGAGAAATCCATGCCCCGAAGCTATCGAGGAGCGGCGCATGAAAATCTATTGCGAACTGTTTTATAACAATATCGAAGATTTTATAGCCAGCACCTATCCAGTATTACGTCAAATCACATCCGACGAACGTTGGCATGCGATGATCCGCGATTATTTTGCCAATCACCTGTCGCATACTCCTTTGTTTCCGGAAATGCCGCGCGAATTTCTAAAATATCTGGAACACGAGCGCCGACCGCATGCTGACGACCCGCCCTTCCTGCTGGAACTCGCTCATTATGAGTGGGTTGAACTAGCACTTTCCATCCTGGACGAGAAAGTTGATGAAACAAAAATAGACAGTTATGGTGATCTGCTTGATGGCATACCTGTAATGTCGCCGCTAGCCTGGTCACTGAGCTATCGTTTTCCCGTTCACAAAATAAGCCCGGTTTTCCAACCCAAAGATACCGGCGAAACGCCAACTCATCTGGTGGTTTACCGCGATGCTGATTTTGATGTGCATTTTATCGACATCAATCCAGTAACGGCACGGCTGATGCGACTGATTTCTGACAATACCAACCAAACCGGGCGAGCTTTGCTGCAACAAATTGCCACGGAGCTTAATCATCCCGAACCCAATATCGTTGTCCATGGTGGCACGGAGATATTGAACAATCTTAGAAAACGCAGAGTAATTTTAGGTACTTGTTTTTAAAATTAATATTGCATGGTATCTCTATAGCCCTGAGGGTTTTTGCCGTTAAACTGCTCATCAATAGATAGCAGATGCAAAAAAATCAAACAATAGAGATACCTGGCATGAAAGACGATAGTACCCACATCATCCCCGCTACGCACAACATGGCAAACTTTCTGGCTTCTTCTGTACATGACATGAAGAATTCAATGAATATGCTGATTGTTGGCCTGGATAAAGCGCTGGCTTCAATCGAAACAACGCAACTTGCAGCCCATGCTGAATTGGCACAGATGAATCATGAAGCAAGACGCATTAACAATAACCTGGTTCAGCTACTCACACTCTACAGACTCGGCCATAACACTTATCCCTTTGATCCGCAGTCTATTCACTTGAATGATTTCCTGTGCGCGATAGTTGCACCATATGGAAAATTACTTAAGCTCCATGGAATCAATCTGGAAGTTAACGTTAGCCCGGAACTGTATGGGTATTTTGATGAAGATTTGATCAACGGTGTCATCGGTAACGCATTAAACAACGCGATGCGCTTCACACGCGATCATATCCAAATCACGGCCATCAAAAATAACGGAGTACTGGAGCTACGCATCGCAGACAATGGCAATGGCTATCCGGCTCAGATACTTCAAAAAAACAGTGACCATATGCACCGTGTTAATTTTCAAGAATGTAGTACAGGATTGGGTTTCACCTTTTCGGCAATGGTTGCACATATGCACAATAATCAAGGACATGTAGGAGAACTAAAGTTAGAAAATGGCAATTCTCTTAAAGGCGCTTGTTTTATATTACGTTTGCCGTGATTAATTTTTACTTCCCGAAATCATGACTATTACCGGTCCACTTAACCTTTCACTACCTCATCTGGATCTTGCAGGAAAAACTGTGTTGATAATCGATGATTATCAAGAAATGCGCAGTATTCTTCGTGAATTCTTGCGTAATTGTGGTGCTGATATCAAGACAATATACACGGCGGCAGATGGCAGTGAGGCCATTGCCCTATTAAAGAAAGTGCAGTTTGATATTGTGCTGTGTGATCTCTATTTGGGATCTGGAAAAAACGGACAACAAGTACTTGAAGAAGCAAAATATCGTTCACTGGTTGGACTTGCCTGTCTGTGGGTTATGGTTTCTGCAGAAAAAACCTCTGAAGCAGTGACAGGTGCGGCAGAATATCAACCCGACGCTTATTTAATTAAACCTGTTACTGAAATGAGCTTACGCTTGCGGCTCACCAAGCTTTGGAAAAAAAAGGCAGCATTCGCAAAAATCCATCAAGCAATACAGCAATCCGATTACCTCAAAGCCATCAACTTATGTGATCAATGTTTGAACTCAGACATAACTCACAAGACTGATTTACTAAGAATCAAGAGCGATTTATTTCTGCTGACCGGCGAGTACGATCGTGCTCAAAATTTGCTGGAAACCATTCTAGTTGAACGTGATTTTCCTTGGGCCAAGACCGCGCTAGCTAAAATTTCTCTTAAAAAAAACGATATGGTTGCAGCCAAAACCTTACTCGAAGAAACTATCCAAGCAAATCCTTCATTTCTTGAAGCATACGATCTGTTGGCTCAAACGCTGCAAGCCATGAGTGATCTCGAAGGCGCACAGCATATACTCGAGCAGGCAACAAAATTGTCTCCTAATTCAGTGATACGACAAAAAAATCTCGGCAATATCACAATGAAAACAGGCAAGTTGAAGCTTGCTGAGCGGGCTTTTCGCAAGAGCATCGCGTTAGGAGAAAACTCAATATTAAAAACCGCAGATGCTTATCTGGGCTTGGTCAAAATATGCAGCGCCAACCAAAACCCTAATGAAGCAATAAAGGTGCTGGGTCAGCTAAATAAGCATTTCACAGCTGACGAAATACGTCTGAAAGCACTAGCCGTTGAAGGGATGATTTATCATCAGAGCGGTAATATTGAGAAGGCTAATCAAATTGTTATTGAGCTCGATCAATTTCTTACTCAGAATAACCTTCATCCGGATAGCGATGGGGCTTTGGAAATAGCCCGTTTATTAATGACTACCGGTGATAAAGAAAAAGCCATTGCAGTATTAAAAAAAGAAATTAAAAACAATCCTGAAAATAATAGCTTACTCAATGATATCGCAGAAATTTTTGACAAAGCCGACATGGGCGAAGAAGGTAACCAATTGATTGAAACCTTCCGTAGCGAAGCTATGCTCATCATGAATCGCGGCGTACTGCTGATCAGCAAGGGGCAATATGAAGAGGCAGTTGTCGCCATGCGCAATGCACGTGCAGCAATGCCGACAAACATGCGCGTGTTACTCAATTTGGCTCATGTGATTATTACATATATCCAAAAAAACGGATCGACACCAGAACTGATTAAAGAAGCTCGCGATAGCCTTTTTGCCGCAAATGAATTGTTGCCGGGTGAACCTCGCTTTACACGACTCATGGCTTCACTGAGTAAGCTTAGTCCAATGCCTTAAGCAGTAGAGCACTACTCGATACAGCTCATCTATAAGTAAAAAAGCCACAGGGCAAGGCTGCTTGTCTGTGGCTCATAGAAACTGAACTATCCAGCTTGAATTAGGCTGTTTTACGGCGACGTACGGAAAAACCAATCAATCCTAAGCCAGCCAGTAACATGGCATATGTTTCTGGTTCTGGAACAGGTAAGGCTTGCAAAGCAACTTGATATTGTCCAACATGGGCGGAACTTCCTAAGTTACCACTGATATCAAGATGATACTGACCAGCCGCTAAATTACCGATAAGGTTTGTTGCGTTATTACCAGCAAATGTGGCGTATAAAGTGCTGCCGCTTGGATGAACATCGCTCCATACTTCAACTATCAGGCCCGTGATTTCAGATACATTGATACCCCAAATATTCAATACAGCACTGTGAGCAGAACCCGATGTGCTTGACAGTGTTGGGATAGTGAAATTTGCATATTCTTCGAAGAATGAATTTGGGCTACCTGTCAAAGTTGCAGCAAGTACACTGGGTGATGCACCAATGACACCCATATCATAGGCATTGCCTACTGAACCATCGCCGCTTACGTTAGCAAAACCAGCATGTGCAACACCACTTGCCATCAGGACAGCTGCTGCTACTAATTTTAGTTTAAGACTGTTTTTCATTTTAAAATCTCCAGGGTGAGTTTATGAATCATTAGGGAAGCATCAATTACAATTAGTGTATAAATAACTCGCTTGAATTAAGCGGTAGCCAGTAATTATTTATAGCTTGCAATTACACACAGCCGCATTGTAAGTTCGTTCATTGAAGGTAACCATAGGAAATCACTCCCCTTTTATTAGTACACTAGTACACCACATGGCAGTACATCCGTACTAAGTATCGATATGCGGAGCATGCAAATAATTTGCACGCTAATAGAAGAGATTTCGATGTTATTGATCCGGCCATTAAAAAGATTGACTAGTATCTCCATATTCTGGCCTTCTCCGCCATGATAAATCGCACTATTTAATGGCCGACTCTATAATGTTCCCCCATAATGCATAGATGACAAATAAGTATGGCTTGCTTACCAAAGCTGTCGGATCTACTAAGAGAAATAAAATTTATTTATATCTGAGAGGGATCGAATTTTGTTTTAAGTATCGGCGTGATAATCTTTGCTTTGCAGCACTTAAATTAGTATGTATAAACCCACTTCAACTTCTAAGATTCTTAAATACTAACTGATGAACAAATTAGAAGAATGCGTCATAGAATTACCGAAAGAAAATGAGGATAAAACCGAGCCTATTAAAACTGTGACGGTGAATAATTGTGCTATCACATTACTGGGAACTGCGCATGTTTCAAAAGCCAGCGCGGATAAAGTACAGGAGTTGATTGCGACAGGAAGATACGATGCTGTGGCCGTTGAATTGTGTCCGAGTCGTCATAAAGTGATCATCAACCCGGATACGATGGCTCAGATGGATTTGTTTCAGGTGATCAAAAACGGCCAAGCCAGCATGGTTGCTGCCAGTCTTGCATTAGGTGCCTTCCAGCAACGCATGGCGGAGCAATTCGGTATTGAGCCAGGCGCCGAGATGCGTGTTGCGATTAAAGACGCGAAAATAGCAAAATTACCGGTTTTGTTGATTGACCGTGAAATCGGCACGACCATGAAACGGATTTATCACAATGTACCATGGTGGAAACGTATTCATTTGTTTGCCGGCTTGATCGCCAGTGTCGTTAGCAAAGAGAAATTCAGTGCCGCCGAAATTGAGAAATTAAAAGAAGGCGATGTGCTGGAAAGTTCTTTCTCGCAGTTTGCCGAAAACGAGAAAGACTTATTCCGACCGCTTATCAGTGAACGGGACGAATATATGTCAGCCCGCCTCATTAAAGAATGTAAGGAAAATAACTATCAGCACATTCTGGTAGTAATCGGCGCCGGTCATCTGAACGGCATGGCACAACAATTTGAAACACAAAGCATTACCAATCCAGAGGAGAAAATTGCACAACTGGATACCATTCCGCCGCCATCGCGATGGCTCAAGTTGATTCCTTGGATAATTGTTGCGCTCATTCTGACAGGTTTTGCCATTGGTTTTATGCGCAGCCCGGAAATCGGTACTGCCATGGTGGTTGATTGGATTGTAATCAATGGTGGACTTTCAGCACTGGGAGCAGCGATAGCTTTTGCCCACCCACTGTCTATTCTGACTGCTTTTCTGGCAGCTCCGCTGACATCTTTAAATCCAACCATAGGTGCAGGTATGGTGGTCGCTGCCGTAGAAACTTATTTACGCAAACCGAAAGTAAGTGATTTTAACCGGCTCAGAGCTGACACAACTAATCTGAAAGGTTGGTGGAGTAATCAGGTGACACGAATTTTACTGGTTTTTATACTCTCCACGTTGGGTTCGGCTATTGGCACTTATGTGGCCGGATTCAGGATATTCGAGCAACTTAGCAGCAGTTAAATAAAGGGCGACCCTCATAATCCAAACTTCGTTACAATGTTTCGTTACTCATAAGAAATGTTCCCCTACATATCGATCCTATGCTGCGTCAACATTCTTTATGCCTTACTTTGTTTGAATTTCTAGGGGTACCCTGAACATGTTCGATTTCTTCGAGCGCCTAATAAACCCTTATCCGCCGGAGCATCCTGCTGAGCCGCCACAAGGGCTCTATCAGTTTTGTCGCCACTATATTCAGGGGATTGAGCTCTACTTGGTCTTGCTGGCGATATTGACCACTTGCCTGGCAATCAGCGAAGCCATGCTGTATGGCGTACTGGGGCAAATGGTCGACTGGCTGGCGGAAAAAGAGCCCGCGCATTTCCTGGAAGAGGAATGGCCAACTTTGCTGGTCATGTCGATATTCATCCTGATAGTGATTCCAATGCTGGTGCTGCTGCATTCGTTAGTGATCCACCAGACACTGATGGGAAATTTACCGATGCGGATCAGGTGGTTATCACACCGATACCTGCTCAATCAAAGTTACTCATTCTTTCAGCATGAATTCAGTGGCCGGATTGCCACCAAAGTGATGCAAACCGCGCTGTCGGTACGAGAAACAGTGATGAAACTGCTCGATGTCATGCTGTTTGTCACCGTGTATCTCACGACGACGTTCATGTTGGTGCTTAATGCCGATCCGCGTTTGTGTTTGCCGTTGCTGGCATGGTTGTTTTTGTACATTGGCATTCTGTGCCATTTTGTGCCGCAACTAAAACGCGTCTCCACTCTGCAGGCCGATGCACGCTCTCTGATGACAGGGCGTATTGTCGACAGTTATACCAACATCCTGACACTCAAGCTATTTTCCGGAAGCCAGCGGGAATTTGCTTATGCCAAGGCCGGTATGGAAGAATTCATGTCCACGGTACATCCGCAGATGCGACTTTCGACCGGACTTAATGCCTGCGTGTGGATTATCAATATGCTGCTGGTATTCGTAACAGGGGCGTTTGGGATTCATTTGTGGCAACAAGGTGCCATCGGCCCGGGCGCTATCGCGATTGTTATGAGTCTGGCGATCCGGCTGACTGGCATGTCACATTGGGTCATGTGGGAAGTCAACGCACTGTTTGAAAACATCGGTACGGTACAAGATGGTATCAATACAATCTCAAAACCCCAAAATGTCACCGATGCACCGAATGCAGATAGTCTACACGTTCATCATGGCGCAATCCATTTTAACCATGTTGGCTTTTCTTATCACTCGAGTCAACAGGAATCTCATGGCATTTTTGACGATCTGAGTTTACATATCGCTGCCGGTGAAAAAGTGGGAATCGTTGGCCGTTCAGGCGCAGGAAAATCAACCTTCGTTAACCTGTTGCTCAGGTTTTATGATATCCAACAAGGCAGTATCACCATCGATGGACAAGATATTCGCACTGTAACCCAGGATAGCCTGCGTGCCAATATCGCCATGGTGACACAAGACACTTCGCTACTGCATCGTTCAGTGCGTGACAACATTCTGTTTGGCAAACCGGATGCTACCGATGCACAAATGATTGCGGTAGCCAGGCAAGCCCAAGCACATGAGTTCATCCAGACATTGCGAGATATCAAAGGTCGAACCGCTTATGATGCGCACGTGGGAGAACGTGGCGTTACGCTATCCGGTGGACAACGACAACGTATCGCCATTGCCCGGGTGCTGTTAAAGAATGCACCTATCCTGGTGCTGGATGAAGCCACCTCGGCATTGGATTCCGAAGTGGAAGCCAGTATTCAGCAAAGCTTGTATCAGCTAATGAAAGGTAAAACGGTCATAGCCATCGCACATCGACTATCTACGATTGCAGCAATGGATCGACTGATCGTATTTGATAAAGGCCGCATTGTTGAGCAGGGCAGCCACGCCAAACTGATCGCCAATAATCAGCTGTATGCACAGCTATGGAATCATCAATCGGGTGGTTTTTTAGGGTTGCTAGAAAATGAATAAACTTGCACTAAGAAGTGGCTTCGCAAATTCGGACAGTCGGATAAGTGCTAATCCTGCTCAATCCAAGCCGTGTAATAAGCTGAGCGCGTAGCGGATGTAGTGTCGTTCTTGCTTTTGCTGATCAACTGCCATGTTGGAATTCGCAAACTCATTCCAACCTACGGGCTATTAAGACACGATTCCCTTCCATCATTCTTTCTACTGTAGAAATTCGCGATCCTGGTGGAAACTCCCATTCTTCATCTTCAGGATCATAAGAATCTGCACCATCAAGAACAAAAACGTTTGGAGCAACTTGAGTAGCAGAAACTGGTCGAAAAACCTCTACTCCTTCATTCAGCAATCGAACATAGAGGATAATATTCATATTGGCCTCAATATTTGAATTTGAGGCCACCGACATGAATAACCTCTTTGATTACGTTATCAAGAACGACAGATTGCCCCGTCTCAGGATGCACGTAGCGAATTGCTTGATTTCCTTTGTTAATGAGGTTTTCAGCAGAAAAACTCTTGCCTTTCTGGATCGCCTCTGTTATTTGCGCAGGGGTACAACCACGTTTCTGAAGTTGACCAGCCCATTTTGCTTCTGATTTGAATGTACCAAGAATCCACTTGGTTTCCATAGCGCTCTTTGTAGCAAGATTTCCAAGAAGCTTACCACCAACGGCCCCAATAGCCCCTAGGGATAGAGCATCCATTCCAGCAGAAATCGCAACATTACCTGTATCAACACACTGCAGATTACCGCCATTACTCAATAATTGTGATGGAATATCAATTGCTGCACCGGAGATTGCGCCAACACTAGCACTTACAGCAGCCGCACAAGCTGGATTGCCTGCACAGGCAGCAATAATGGCTGGAATAGCTTCGCCCGTCGGGTCAGTAAAACTCATTGGATTTCCACTTACATATCCATAAGTATTCAATCCCCCCGTCAGTCCAGTCGAATCAGGAGTCAGATATCTTCCCGTTTTCGGCTCATAATATCTGAAGTAATTGTAGTGAAGGCCAGTCTCCTTATCAAAATACTGTCCCAGGAATCTTGGATGGTATTCAAATAATTGACTGTTTCCGTCCGGATCTTCATCAGGCAGATTGGCACCAAATGCATGGATGTTTTCCCAGCGCCACACCGGGATGTTGCCTTGATTGACGATCACTCTCGGCGTGTTGAGGTGGTCGGCATGGATGAAGTAAATCTGGATCGGGCTGGTGGAGGTGGGTTTTCTGATGATAGCGATCGGGATATTCTCTAACCAGATAGTTTCTTGCCGGACTAACCAGTCATCCGTCGGTGTGGCGGTACTGGAATTATCTCTGTATTCACCGATCAATTGCCCGGCGGGATCATAGAAAAAGAAAACTTTGAACTCAACGGGCCTTTTTGCTGGTGCGTTGATTCAGGCCGTTGGTTTTATACGTGTGCGTTTGGCGTTTTTGACGGTTGTTGAGAGCTTGCCGACGGCATAATAGCCCCAATATTTGGGGCTGGTGTGTCCGATTGGCCGATCAGGCGATCACAAAGAATCATGTTTAATGCATTTTGCAATATTCAGACCTGTCCCGTGCTGCGCTTTGTTCCCGTGCTACGCTTATAGGCATACTAGAAAAACATCTTCAGCGTGCCAATACGCTATTCTATTTTTGCTGATTCTATATTTTTTAGTTTGACTTAAACCAAAGGGTGAAAGGTTTCATAGGAACCAATCACATTCAATTGGCTATACCCATCAGCAAATTCTAGTCGTTCAATATCCACTAACGTATCGGTCGCATTTCCATTGTTTTCAATCACTTCGTAACCTGTATTTTTTCCTAAAATATCTTGTGTGGCGTACACTCGATAATCATCACGGCTACCTGCATAAACCACGGTATCAAGGCCTAAACCGCCGTTAAAATCATCTGAAGCGGCGGTAGTATTGTAGAAAGTCTGGTTGGGATTGATACTTTCGTCCTGTGCTTTCAGCAGATCAAGAGTGTCGGTAATAGATTCATAAATATCCTGAGCCTTGTCGAATACAAATCTAAGGACATCCTCTTTCGTTGTACCCTCTAACCAGTTATGAATGGGATCAATAATAATTCTGATTAAAGTGTTTTCAGTTGGATCAAATTCCCAGTCTCTGGTATATCCTGGATAAGTAGGTAAAACCGATGGCAATGGTTTGATACTTTCCGGCAAATCCGGCCAGGTTCGAACTATGGGAAAGTCCGGTAATCTACCCGGTAGGCTTGGTAAAAATGAGGTGTTTATAGTTTCAGGTAATCTCAGATTGAAATCAATATCAGGAAATTTTGTTAAAGAGTATTGATTTGTATACTCTAATGAATTAGGAAGATAGTTCTTTATTATCACGATGCTAATCCCCTTAATTAACTCAATCAAAATACCAAATACAGCTTATTACAGCACATTCTATCCTACAAATCTGAACAGAAGCTGAATATAATTACTCTGCGTTTAACACCTATTTCGAGGCGCGCGGTCTTTTAGGATGACTCGCAGGATGAGTTTGCCCAGATGCTTTCTCGCGATTGACTGTTAAACGAGCGGCAGCCATCCTCGTTATCGCAAAGTTAGCTGAGAAACGATCGCAACATGTTAGAATGGGCGGATTTACAGATTTCTTATACTCAATGTTAAGAAAACACGCATCTGCACCATAACCTGTTGTTTTTCATAAAATCATAAGATATGAACCAATTTGCCAAGGAAACCCTGCCGGTCAGTCTTGAAGAGGAGATGCGGCGTTCCTATCTTGATTACGCGATGAGCGTCATTGTAGGCCGCGCACTGCCGGACGTTCGTGACGGCCTGAAGCCGGTACATCGCCGTGTATTATTTGCCATGCACGAACTCTCCAACGATTGGAACCGGCCATACAAAAAATCCGCACGTATCGTCGGCGATGTGATCGGTAAATACCATCCGCACGGCGACACCGCCGTCTATGACACGATTGTTCGCATGGCGCAGGATTTTTCGCTACGCTATATGCTGATCGATGGGCAGGGTAACTTCGGTTCTGTGGATGGCGATAATGCCGCGGCAATGCGTTACACCGAGATCCGCATGTCGCGTATCGCGCATGAATTGTTGGTGGATCTTGACAAAGAAACGGTGGATTTCGGTCCCAACTATGATGACTCTGAAAAAGAGCCGCTGATACTTCCGGCCAAAATCCCCAATTTACTCATCAACGGTTCATCAGGCATTGCGGTCGGTATGGCGACCAACATTCCGCCACACAATCTGAATGAAGTGGTGGAAGCCTGCCTCACACTACTCAGAAATCCGGATATCAGTATCGATGAACTTATCGAGATCATTCCGGCACCGGACTTTCCCACTGCCGGCATCATTTATGGTGTTTCCGGCGTAAAAGACGGTTATCGCACCGGCCGTGGCCGTGTCGTCATGCGCGCTCGTACGCATTTTGAAGACATGGAAAAAGGCAGCCGCCAATGCATCGTCGTCGATGAGTTGCCCTACCAGGTTAACAAAGCCAATTTATTGATACGCATCGGGGAACTGGTCCGCGACAAGAAAATTGAAGGGATTTCCGATCTGCGTGACGAATCCGATAAATCGGGCATGCGCGTCGTCATTGAACTCAAACGCGGCGAAGTGCCTGAAGTCATTCTGAACAACTTGTATAAAGAAACACAAATGCAGGATACCTTCGGCATGAACATGGTGGCCTTGCTGGACGGTCAACCACGTTTGCTGAATTTGAAGCAGATTCTGGATGCATTCCTGCGTCATCGCCGTGAAGTCGTCACGCGCCGCATCGTTTTTGAACTGAAAAAAGCCCGTGAACGCGGTCATTTACTGGAAGGTTTAGCGGTTGCGCTGTCCAATGTCGACGAAATTATCGCGTTGATAAAAGCTGCGCCGACGCCAGCGGATGCCAAGGAAGGGCTCATGGCAAGAACCTGGCATTCCCAGTTGGTTGAGGAAATGCTGTCTCGTGCCATGGCGGATGCCAACGCATTGCGTCCGGATGGCTTGGATCAAACATTCGGCTTGCAAGCGCAAGGTTATTATTTGTCCGACGCTCAAGCGCAGGCGATTCTGGAATTACGTTTGCAACGCCTGACCGGCCTGGAACAGGAAAAAATCGTCGAAGAATACAAGGATGTCATCGATAAAATCATTGATTATCTCGACATTCTGGCGAATCCGGAGCGCATCACCCTCATCATTACCGAAGAGTTGGATGCCATTAAACAGCAATTTGGTGACAAACGCCGCAGTGAGATCATTGTCGATACGCAGGATTTGAGTATGGAAGATTTGATCACGCCGGCAGATGTCGTCGTCACGCTATCGCACAGCGGTTATATCAAATCGCAATTGCTTGATGACTATCGCGCGCAAAAACGTGGTGGACGCGGCAAGTTGGCAACCAGCACCAAGGAAGATGATTTCATTGACAAATTATTCATTGCCAATACGCATGATTATATTTTGTGCTTCTCAAGTCTGGGACGTGTGTACTGGATCAAGGTCTATGAAGTACCGCAAGGTGGCCGACAATCCCGCGGCAAGCCCATTATAAATTGGGTGCAACTGGAAGAAGGCGAGAAAATCAACGCCATTCTACCGGTCAAAACTTTCGATGAAAACCGCTTTGTATTTATGGCAACGACATTGGGCACGGTTAAGAAAACACCGTTATCCGAATTTTCCCGTCCGCGTAACAATGGCATTATCGCCATCGGATTGGATGCAGGTGATTACTTGATTGGCGTCGAGCTGACCGAAGGCAAGCATGACGTCATGCTATTCTCAGACAACGGCAAAGCCATGCGTTTCAGTGAAAATGACGTACGTCCGATGGGGCGTACCGCCCGTGGTGTTCGAGGTATGAAGCTCGGTTCCGGACACAAAGTCATCTCGATGCTGGTAGCTGAAAATGAAGAGTTGGCGGTATTAACGGCCACAGAGAACGGCTATGGCAAACGTACTCCAATCAGTGAATACACGCGCCATAACCGCGGCACACAAGGTATGATTGCGATCATCACCAGTGCACGTAACGGCAAGGTTGTCACCGCAAAACTGGTGAAACCGGATGATGAAATCATGCTGATTACTTCCGGCGGCGTACTGATCCGCACCCGCGTCAACGAAGTACGCGAGATGAGCCGTGCCACGCAAGGTGTTACCTTAATCAACCTGGATGCGGGTGAAAAACTCGCCGGCCTAGAACGGGTAGTGGAAAGCGAAGATGGCGATGTCGAGAGTGACAGTTAACTGAGATCAGCTAAGCGAGAAAGATACCATGGATCAAATCTATAACTTCAGTGCAGGACCTGCGGTTCTACCCAAAGAAGTGCTTCAACAAGCGCGCGACGAAATGCTCGATTGGCACGGCAGCGGCATGTCGGTGATGGAAATGAGTCATCGCGGCAAGGAATTCATGTCGATTGCGGAAAAAACCGAAAATGATTTGCGCGAATTGGTAGGCATCCCGCAAAACTATAAGGTGTTATTTCTGCAAGGCGGCGCTTCCAGCCAATTTTCCATGGTACCGATGAATTTGCTGCGCGGCAGAAAGAAAGCGGATTATATCAATACCGGTCAATGGTCTACAAAAGCCATCGAAGAAGCCAGTCGATATTGCACCGTCAATGTCGCCGCTTCCTCCGCGGATGCTAATTTTACCTATGCGCCCATACAAGACAAATGGCATCTGAATCCCGAATCGGCCTATATTCATTACACTAGCAACGAAACCATTGGCGGTGTCGAGTTTCATTGGATTCCGCACATCGATCCGAACAGTCATGTGCCATTAGTCGTCGATATGTCATCCGATATCTTGTCGCGACCTTTGGATGTCACCCGTTTCGGGCTGATCTATGCCGGCGCGCAAAAAAACCTCGGGCCTGCCGGACTGACACTGGTCATTATCCGCGAAGATTTACTGGGCATGCCGCTGGCAGGCACGCCAACGCTGTATGACTATCAGATTCATGCGCAAAATGATTCAATGTACAACACCCCGCCCACTTATGCCATGTACATCACCGGACTGGTATTTGATTGGCTGAAACAAAAAGGCGGATTGTCTGCGATGGAAAAAACCAATATTGCCAAAGCCAATGTGTTGTACGACTTACTGGACAGTACCGATTTTTATCATTGTCCGGTGGCAAAACCCGATCGCTCACGCATGAATGTGCCTTTTACACTGAAAAATCCTGGGCTGGATGGCGAGTTTCTGAAGCAGGCCACAAGCAACGGTTTGATCCAACTGAAAGGTCATCGCTCAGTGGGTGGCATGCGTGCCTCCATATATAATGCCATGCCGCTTGAGGGTGTGGCAAAATTGGCAGCATTTATGAAGGAGTTCGCCAGTCAGCATGCCTGAAAATCAACAGGGAATCTTCAAGATTCACACACTTAACCATATCTCTTCGCACGGCCTGAGTCGCTTTCCTATAGATTGCTATCAGGTAAGCAACGATATGACGGAACCGGATGCCATCCTGGTACGCTCGCACAATATGCTGAACCAAGAAATTCCCGCTAGCGTCAAAGCAATCGGACGCGCCGGTGCAGGCACCAATAACATTCCGGTGCAAGCAATGAGTAGCCGGGGCATCCCCGTGTTTAACACACCCGGTGCCAATGCCAATGCGGTTAAAGAACTGGTTATCGCCAGCCTGTTTTTGGCCGCACGTAATCTGGTTCCCGCGTTGCAGTTTGTCGAATCCCTGCAAGGTGATGATGCGGCACTGAACAAGCAGGCTGAGGATGGCAAGAAGCATTTTTCCGGTATCGAATTACCGGGGCGCACACTGGGCATCATCGGGTTGGGTGAAATCGGCCGGCTAGTAGCAAATACCGCCATCAGACTGGGCATGAAGGTCGTTGGCTATGACCCAAAAATCACCGTTGAATCCGCTTGGAGCCTGTCGGCAGAAGTCAGAAAAGCGCACAGCATGGAAGACTTGCTGCGTCACAGTGAGTTTATCAGCGTACATGTCCCTCTGTTGGATTCCACTCACCACCTGATTAATGATAAAACCATCAGGCTAATGAAACACAATGTGATGCTATTGAATTTCTCACGTAGTGCCATCGTTGATGAAGAGGCAGTGCTTGCCGGCATCGCCGCCAATAAAATAAAAGCCTATGTGAGTGACTTCCCGAGCCAGAAGCTGCAACATCAAAAGGGCGTGATCACGTTGCCACACCTTGGTGCATCGACACAAGAAGCGGAAGAGAATTGTGCCGTCATGGTGGTGGATCAACTCATGGATTATCTGCAAAACGGCAATATCACCCACACAGTCAATTTCCCTGACATCCAGATGGAGCGTGAATCGCCTTATCGGGTAGCGGTTGCCAATGCCAACGTACCCAACATCCTGGGGCAAATTTCCACCAGCATGGCCAATGCCGGATTGAACATCCACAACATGATCAATAAATCGCGCGGAGAAATGGCCTTCACGTTGGTAGACGTCGACAGCCCAGTGCCGCAACATGTCGTGGATGAAATTGCCGCAATCGCCGGTGTACTGATGGCGCGCTATCTGCCACTTCCCAGATAAACCCTGATGAACACTCGTTAAGCCAGAATTTCTACCGCCCATGTCAGAAGAACTCAAACAATTACGCGATCAGATCGACGCCATTGACGACGAATTGCTTCAACTCGTGAGCAAACGCGCCGGGCTGGCACAACAAATCGGCAAGATCAAGAAAAGTGGCATCGTCTATCGTCCTGAACGCGAAGCACAAATATTGATGCGTATGCAGGAACACAATCCGGGTCCCATCAGCAGCGCGCATATCGGGCAGCTATTCACGGAAATCATGTCGCTATGCCGCGCCCTGGAAAAACCCATGCGTGTGGCTTATTTAGGCCCAAGCGGTACTTTTTCTGAAGAGGCGGCATTGAAACGTTTTGGCAGTGCCATCACATCAGTCGCGTGTAATTCGATTGACGACGTGTTTCATGCCGTGGAAGCCGAAACGGCAAATTATGGCGTGGTGCCGGTGGAAAACTCTACCGAAGGCGCTGTCGGCAGGACCATGGATTTGCTGTTACAAACACCGCTCATCATCTGCGGCGAAATTCAGTTACCCGTACATCAATTCCTGATGGCACAGCAATCAGAATTAGCACATATCAACAAGATTTACTCGCACCCGCAATCGTTGGCACAGTGCCAGCATTGGCTAAAAACCAATTTACCGCACCTCCCCAGTGCCGCACTGATTAATACCGCCAGTAATGCCGATGCAGCCCGGCAGGCAGCAGTCGACAAACACGCAGCGGCTGTGGCGGGCAAAAGAGCAGCCGAGTTGTTCGGACTCTCCATCTGCGCTGAAAACATTGAGGATGATCCGAAAAATACCACGCGGTTTCTGGTTATTGGCAAGCAAGTGGTAAGTGTCTCAGGAAAGGACAAAACATCGCTGATCTTGTCGACCAATAACCGTTCCGGAGCAATTTATAAATTACTAGAACCGCTGGCGCACCACGGCGTCAGTATGAGCCGCCTGGAGTCGCGCCCATCCCGTACCGGGCTGTGGCAATATGTATTTTTTGTGGATATTGAAGGGCACCAGGAGGACGCCAATGTCGCCGCTGCACTGACAGAATTACGTGAAAAAGCATCTTTCTCAAAAATACTCGGGTCTTATCCCGCCACATAACTTTCCGCCATCACTCAATAGTCGCCCTATCAAACTCTTTGAACCCTCAGTATTCTTTCTATCATTAACAAATCTAATCTTATGAATCTTTGTGACTTTGTTCCGGAATACATCCGCTCCATCCAGTCTTATCAACCCGGCAAACCCATTTCTGAACTGGCACGGGAAATGGGTTTGGATGAAGCATCCGTCATCAAGCTGGCTTCCAACGAGAATCCGCTGGGAACCAGCCCGCTCGCACTGGACGCCATGATCCATGCGCTGCACGATATCGCGCTGTATCCGGATGGCAGTGGATATGAATTGAAAGCCGCATTATCCAGACGCTATGCCGTAGCACCAGAGCAAATCATCTTAGGCAATGGCTCCAATGATGTGCTGGATCTTGCTGCGCGGGTGTTTTTGAAGCCGGGTGCGGCTGCTGTGTATTCACAACACGCATTTGCGGTTTATCCGTTGGTAGTGCAAATGGTCGGCGCCAATGGCATAGCGGTTCCTGCGCTGGATTTTGGACATGATTTACATGCAATGCTGGATGCCATCACACCGGAAACACGCATTGTATTTATCGCCAGCCCAAACAACCCCACCGGCACATTATCCAGTGAAGATGAGTTATTTCAATTTATGGAACGCGTATCGCGTGACGTGCTGGTCGTCATGGATGAAGCGTATTATGAATACTTGCCGGAAGCTAACAAACCGGACAGTATTAAATGGCTGAAGCAATTTCCTAATTTGCTGATCACTCGCACTTTCTCCAAGATTTACGGCTTAGCCGGCGTGCGTATCGGATTTGGATTGGCGCACCCAGATGTGGCGAATCTGATGAACCGTGTGCGTCAGCCGTTCAATGTCAGCAGCATTGGTCTGGTGGGCGCACTAGCTGCACTGCAGGATGCCGAGTTCGTACAAAAATCGTATGCACTGAACCGCGTAGGTATGCTGCAACTCACCGATGGCTTCCGCAAGCTAGGTATTGAATACATCCCTTCGTATGGCAATTTCATCAGTTTCCGTGTCAAAGGCGATGCGACCAATACCTCGAAAGTTTATCAAAACCTTCTGCAACAAGGCATCATCGTACGTCCTCTGGGCATTTACGAAATGCCGCACCACCTTCGAGTTACCATCGGACTGGAATCCGAAAATAAACGATTCCTGGAATCACTTGAATACGCAATGGGAGAATTAGCTTGATCATCATCATGAACAAAGACGTCACCGAAGAGCAAATCGGTGCGGTCGTAAAGAAAATTCAAGATCTTGGCCATGAAGTCAATATTTCACGCGGCACCAAACGTACTGTCATTGGCGCCATCGGCGATGAGAGCAAACTCGACCCGGAATTATTTGATTCCATGCCGGGCGTGGAATACTCGATGCACATCGTCAAACAATACAAAATTGTTTCGCGCGAATCACACAAACAGGACTCGATCATCGATGTGCGGGGCATTCCCATCGGTGGCAAACAAGTACAAGTAATCGGCGGCCCTTGCTCAGTCGAAACACAGGAACAAATGGATCTGGCAGCGCAACAAGTCGCAGCAGCCGGTTGTCGCTTGATGCGTGGCGGCGCTTTCAAACCGCGCACCAGTCCGTACACTTTTCAGGGCAAGGGTGTTGATGGCTTGAGCATATTCCGCAAAGCGGCGGACAAATATAACTTGCCGATTGTCACCGAGCTGATGGATGTACGCATGCTGGATACCTTTCTTGAACATGATGTCGATATCATCCAAATCGGCACGCGCAACATGCAGAATTTTGATCTACTGAAAGAAGTCGGCCGTATCAACAAACCGGTGATTCTCAAGCGCGGCCTGTCCGCCACCATTTCGGAGTGGCTCATGGCAGCTGAATACATCGCAGCGGGCGGCAATCACAACATTATTTTTTGTGAGCGTGGCATTCGCACCTTTGAAACCGCATACCGCAACGTCATGGATGTCACCTGCGTGCCGGTACTCAAACGCGAAACCCACTTGCCGGTTATCATCGATCCTTCGCATGCCGGCGGTAAAGCCTGGATGGTGCCAGCGTTAGCGCGTGCGGCCATTGCGGCAGGCGCTGACGGCTTGCTAGTGGAAATGCACCCGAATCCGTGCGAAGCCTGGTGTGATGCCGATCAGGCACTGAGTCCACAGGAATTCAAAGATTTAATGGGCTCATTAAAAGGCATCGCAGAAGTAATTGGACGCAGCCTGTAACACGTAATAACCAATTTATGGGGAATATCACGGCACTCAATAAACTGGTCATCATCGGCGTCGGCTTGATCGGTGGATCATTCGCGCTAGCGCTGCGTAACGCTGGGCTAGCTAAGCATATCGTGGGCGTTGGCCGCAGCCGGCAAAACATGCAATGCGCCTTAGAACGTGGCGTTATTGATGAAATAGCCACTGACATGACTTCCGCTCTGCACAACGCCGATTTGGTACTGCTGGCAATGCCAGTCGGCCAAACCACCTACATCATGACGCAGATCGCCCCACACCTGCAAGCCAACACCATTATCACCGATGCCGGCAGCACCAAGCAGGATGTCATTGCCGCAGCACGCCATCATCTCTCCATGCAAAACCGCCATCATTTTGTCCCCGGCCATCCCATCGCCGGCACTGAACAAAGTGGTGCCCAAGCTGCGCAAGCAGATTTGTATGCTAACAAACACGTCATCCTGACCCCTCTGCCTGAAACCAGCACCGAGGCCGTCGAACAAGTCAACCAATTATGGCAAGCCTGTGGCGCGCAAGTCTCCATCATGTCCGCCGACGAGCATGACCAGATTCTCGCCGCTACCAGCCACCTGCCGCATCTTCTGGCATTCACCATGATGAACCACATTAATCACAACACCAGTGATCTTGTGAATATGCTGCGTTTCGCCGGCAGCGGCCTGCGCGACTTCACCCGCATTGCCAGTAGTTCTCCGGAAATGTGGCGAGATATCTGTTTGTCGAATCGTGAAGCATTGTTGGAGCAGATTGTGGGGTATCAGAATGAATTGAGTACTTTGCAGGAGATGCTGAAAAATAATGAGGGTGAGGCGCTGGAAAAAGCTTTTTCTCAGGCACGGAGCATTCGGGAGAATTGGTTGAAGAGTAAAATAGAAAATTGATAGAGTAGCCATCGATTAAAATCCACCATAAATTCCAGACTAAAAAAATTATTACTATCCGTATATAATTTCAACTTTCATCCTTTATTTTTCTGAGCTCAAATGCAAGAACCTGAACCGCCCGTTATACAACCCTTTACCTTTGTTTTCAGTTGGCGGCGTTTCTCGCTGCACTGTGCAATCATGGGCTTTTGTGTGCTATTGGGTCTGATGACTTGGTATTTTGCCAAGCCGCATAGCATACGGTTTTATGAAACCAAGTCTGAAGAACAGCTTACCACCGCGATAGCGCCCGATATCGATATGGCATTGGATACTTACAGTTCTGTCGCGGTGAAAGACAGCCAACCCCTGCAAGTCGAATTACTCAAGGGAAATGTTTATTTTGATATTAGGAAAAATGCTACCAACACACTTGAGGTTAAGGTAGGCAATGTCCTCATAAAGGATACCGGCACGCGCTTCAGTATCCGAATGCACAAAGACGGCAGTAGCAATATTGCTGTTGCAGACGGGCATATCAAGATCCATGTCGCATCCGGGGTTTATCGGATCAACGCGCGCGAGCAAGCTGATTTTGATGACACTAGAATTAGCAAACACAGGTTAGTTGCTGAATATGACATCGCACCTTGGTATCATTAACGGAATCCGTAAAAATTCGCCCGTGAAACGCAGATACAGATGAGCTAAGCTCCTCTGTAATTTAGAGAATGGATAATTATTAATCCAGAAAGAAACTTCAAATGAAAATCTGGGTTAGAAAAATAGCAATTGAAGCACTGAGTAAATAACTTGTTTCAAATATCTGGTCGTTACAATCATGACAAAGATATTGCTTAAATATCCTTGTCGATAAACCTTTTAATAACTACATTGAATTTTGAATCGCGTAGAGACTTAATCCCATTAACGCTTGAGGAAATATGCCCAGCGCCAGTACTGCAAAACCATTCGCACTCAATAGAATCCTTACATCACTATTGGGAAGAATCGGTTCATCAGTTTCTGGTTCATCAAAGTACATTAGTTTAATGATACGCAAATAATAAAAAGCGCCAATTAATGAGAACAGTACCGCTGCAACCGCTAACCAAATATAGCCTGCATTGACAACTGCCTGTAACACGGCCAGTTTTGCATAAAAACCGATCATCGGTGGGATACCTGCCAGTGAGAACATCAGTAACAAGGTAATAAATGCGTACCAAGAGTTTCTTTTACTCAATCCTTTGAAATCATTGATATTTTCCGCCTCAAATCCATTACGACACAGTAACATGATTACTGCAAAAGTGCCTAACGTCATTAAAACATAAGCAATGACATAAAACAAAGCGGAACTATAGCCGTTTGAATCCGCGCTGATAAAGCCAAGCAACAGGAATCCCATATGAGAAATGGTTGAATAAGCCAACATACGCTTGATATTTGTTTGCGCAATAGCTGCAAGATTGCCTACTGCCATCGACATAACGGCCAGAATCACCAGCATACCTTGCCAATCAGCGACCATTTCTCCCATCCCTTCAACCAGCAAGCGCATTACAAAACCAAAGGCTGCCAATTTTGGCGCAGAACCAATAAATAATGTAACTGCAGTGGGCGCTCCTTGATAGACATCTGGTGCCCACATATGAAAAGGCACTGCACTTAGCTTGAAGCCGATTCCCGCTACAATAAATACTAACCCTACAACCAATACTTCTCTACTACTCGCTTCACTTTGAATGATTTGAGCAAGTTGAGAAACATGTAATGTTCCTGTTGCGCCATAAACCATTGACATGCCGTATAGCAAAAATCCTGACGCCAGTGCACCGAGCACAAAAAATTTCATGGCTGCTTCGGTTGCAACAACTGAATCTCGGCGTAATGCTACCAATGCGTAAAGTGACAATGAAAGTAATTCAAGACCAATATAAAGCGTCAGAAAATGACTGGCAGAAATCATCACCATCATTCCTAATGTAGCAAACAATACTAAGCTAAAAAACTCACCTCTCAACATGCCTCGGTCACTAATATAAGCGTGAGAATATATCAACACTGCTGATACCGTACCATACACCATCAACTTAAGGATATCTGCCATCGCATCATCGACAAACATACCGGAAAATGTTTGACTGGTTTCTGTCGAAAATGATAAGAAAGTCAGTAGTGCACACCCCAACAATGTAACTTGCGTTAACAAGTAGGCAACATAGCGTCTGTTTTCGCCTGCTGTGAGATCAGCCAGCATTACCACGCATACCATAATGAGCATAAAAATCTCGGAAGAAGCCGGCGCAAAATCAGGTGGTATAAAATTCATTAATCCTTCATCCTCATGTCGAGAAATATTACTATTCCAGAATCACTCTATTACAACTTGCTACTACTTACATGTATCAGCAAGTGATCTATGGTCGTATGCATTACTTCAGTTAATGGATATGGATAAACACCAAGCCATAAAACTGCGATCGCCAAAATTGCCAACAATACAAACTCACGCTTTGATATATCTTCCAGCCCTTCAACAGCTGGACTAGCTACAGCACCGAATATGACTCGTTTATACATCCATAGTGTATAAGCGGCACCAAAAATTAACGTAGTCGCAGCTAAAAATGCATACCAGAAATTAATTTTCATGCTACCCATAATGACCATAAATTCACCTACAAAACCACTCGTACCCGGCAACCCAGCATTCGCCATTGCAAACAACATAAAGAAAGCAGCAAATACGGGCATCTTATTTACCACCCCACCATAATCCGCAATTTGACGTGAATGTAATCTGTCGTATAGCACGCCTACGCACAGGAACATGGCACCGGAAATAAATCCGTGCGAAATCATCTGAACCATCGCTCCCTCAACACCGTAGGCGTTAAACAGGAAAAAACCTAATGTAACAAATCCCATATGTGCTACCGATGAATATGCAATCAGTTTTTTCATATCAGCTTGCATGAGTGCAATCAGTCCAATATAAACCACTGCTATCAGTGAGAGTGCAATCATCATACCAGCCAGATAGTTACTAGCATCCGGAACAATGGGCAGTGAAAACCGCAGAAATCCGTATCCGCCTAACTTAAGTAAAATAGCTGCTAGAACAACCGAACCGCCCGTTGGTGCCTCTACGTGCGCATCGGGCAACCATGTATGCACTGGCCACATCGGTACTTTCACTGCAAACGCCAGTAAAAATGCAATAAAAATCAAAATCTGCGGTGTTAGCGGAATTTCTAATTGATGATAATCTTGTATCGAGAAACTGCCTCCCGATGTTTGATATAAATAAATAAAAGCGATCAGCATCAATAAGGAACCAAGCAATGTATAAAGAAAAAACTTGATAGCCGCATAAACACGGTTAGGGCCGCCCCATATCCCAATAATCAGGAACATTGGGATCAATGATGCTTCCCAGAACACATAAAACAGCATTGCATCCAATGAAGAAAACACACCATTGACAATGCCCGACATGACTAAAAAAGCACCCATATATTGGGATACCCGTTGTTTAATAACTTCCCATCCTGCCACAACAACCAAAGGAGTAATGAAACAATTCAACAGTATCAATGGCATTGATATACCATCTACACCCACATGATAATTGACGTTAAATCGCTCAAACCAAACGTAGTTCTCGACAAACTGCATCGCACTGGTTGCAGAATCAAAGCCAGTATAAAGAGGAATTGCTACCAACAATCCAAGGGCTGATCCTGCGAGAGCTATCCAGCGGGCAATCTGCGCATTATGGTCACTGCCGGTTGCGAATACGGCAACACCAAAAACAATTGGCAGCCAAATAATTAAACTTAATAGTGGGAATTCAAACGACATGCTTATTCCGATTTATTTGTTAGTACTTATTATCTTTATGTATTTGATTCATCAATATCGATATCAAGCGTTTGTCTTTACAGTTTTTTATTAAGCCTAATAAAGCCATAACGTCAAGATAACAAATATGCCGACAATCATAGTAAATGCATAGTGATAGATATAACCAGTTTGGTAGCGTCGTACTAGCGCAGCTGCCATTGCTACAACACGAGCTGTGCCATTTACAAAGAATCCATCAATCACTTTTATATCACCATACTTCCACAATGCAGTACCTAAAGCTCGCGTGCCACCAGCGAAAAACCATGAATAAAATTCATCAATATAGTACTTACGATCCAGCAAGTTATATAAAAAGCCACAACGGGATTTTATTTTCCCTGGTATATCCGTTCTGGCACTATACAAATACCAAGCGGTAAAAATTCCTGCGATTGATAACCAGAATGGTATGGTAGACAGAGCATGCACCATCATTCCTCCAATACCCGTAAATTCCGCACCCAATTTTTCGATAGCATCATGTTGCGGTAATACATGAATCACATTGTTAAAATAGTCACCAAAGACAACAGGACCTATAAACCACCCGGCAGCAATCGTTGGAATAGCCAGAATCACCAGCGGCAGCGTCACGACCCAAGGCGATTCATGTAGATGCTCTTTAGTATGTGCATCCATTCGAGGTTCCCCGTGGAATGTCATGAATATCAAGCGGAACGTGTAAAGTGCTGTGACAAATACAGTCGCCAATACGCAAAAATAAGCAAAACCGACACCAGGAATATTGGCAAAATGAACAGCTTCAATAATTGCATCTTTAGAAAAAAACCCTGAGAAACCAGGTACACCAGCGCTCGCTAGTGCGGCGATAAACATCGTCCAATAGGTTATTGGCATATAATTTTTAAGCCCTCCCATTTTCTGCATGTTTTGTTCATGGTGCATAGCAATAATGACAGAACCAGCTCCTAAAAATAAAACAGCTTTAAAGAAAGCATGTGTCATCAAATGGAAAATTGCAGCAGAATAGGCAGATGCACCTAACGCGACAGTCATATACCCTAATTGAGACAGTGTGGAATAAGCAACTACGCGTTTGATATCGTTTTGAACTACTGCAACAAGAGCCATAAACAAAGTTGTAATTCCACCAATTATCAATACGACCGATAATGCCGTGTCTGATAATTCAAATAGCGGCGACATTCGTGCTACCATGAAAATACCTGCCGTTACCATAGTGGCCGCATGAATTAATGCAGAAATTGGTGTAGGGCCTTCCATCGAATCCGGTAACCATACATGTAATGGAAACTGTGCTGATTTGCCCATTGCGCCAATAAACAATAAGATACAAATCAATGTAATTACCAACCAGGATATGCCAGGTATTAATTCAATCTTTTCATTGGCTATTTCGGGTACTTGCGCAAAGACAGAGACATAATCCAATGTGCCAAAATGCATCAATATCATGGCGATGCCCAAGAGAAAACCAAAATCACCAACACGGTTAACTAAAAATGCCTTCATATTGGCATAGATGGCAGTTGGGCGGGTATACCAGAATCCGATCAACAAATAAGATACAAGACCGACGGCTTCCCAGCCGAAAAATAGCTGTAAAAAATTATTCGACATTACCAACATCATCATTGAGAAGGTAAATAGCGAAATATAGCTGAAGAAGCGCTGATAACCTGGATCACCATGCATATAGCCAATGGTATAAATATGCACCATCAGCGAGACTAAACTGACAACAACCATCATGGTTGCTGACAATTGATCGATTAAAAAACCGATCTCGAACCGAGTATCTCCTGTCACCAACCATGTGTATACGCTGCCGTTATAGCTGTTACCTTCCAACACATCCAGAAAAATAACAACGGATGCTAACAAGGAAACAAACACAAGCGATATCGTTGTGCGATGACTCCACAAAGGCCCGATAAAACGTCCAAATAAACCAGCTATGAGTGCGCCCACTAGCGGTGCAAGTGGCACCAATAAATAAAGTTTTTGCATCTCAGTCAATAATTCTTATATTAGTTATATGTGTTTAAGCTTTGTTGCTTTTTTGTACTAACCTTTGAGTTTATCCAAATCATCAACATTAATTGTTTGTTGATTACGAAATAACACGACAAGTATTGCCAAACCTATGGCTGATTCCGCGGCGGCAACAGTCAAAATAAAAAATACAAAAATCTGTCCTGATATATCCTGCAAATAGTGTGAGAACGCCACAAAATTCATGTTTACAGCCAATAACATCAATTCAATAGACATCAATATAATAATGACATTTTTTCTATTGAGAAAAATACCGACAATACCGATAGCAAATAAAATTGCACCAAGTACTAGATAATGGGATAGAGACACCAAACTAATTACCTCTTTTTGTATTTTTATACATTGCCAAGCAACTTTTGAATGACTGACTTATTCTTTTTTTTCTGATGGCATAGCCACTATACGTAATCGATCTTCTTTTTTTACTTGAACTTGCTTGGACGAATTGGTTGATCGCTTATCCTCGCGATGGCGTAGCGTCAGTGCAATTGCTGCGACCATTGCAACCAGCAAAAGTACTGCTGCTAACTCAAAGGCATAAGCGTATTCGGTATAAATCAGACGACCCAATGCTCTAGTATTACTATAATCAGCATCTTGTGCGCTGGGAGTCGGCATTTCTTCAAGCCCAAAATATTTACCCATTAGCACCATCGTCATCTCACCAACCATTATCAGTGCAACTACCGCACCAAAGGGAAACCACTTCCAAAAACCTTCACGCAATTGATCTAAATTAATATCCAGCATCATTACCACAAACAAAAACAACACCATCACAGCGCCGACATATACCAGCACCAGAGTGATCGCAAGAAACTCTGCTTCTAACAGCAACCACAAGCCAGCACAAGTAACGAATGCCAGCACCAACAATAACGCTGAATAAACTGGATTACGAACTGTAATCACACCAAGCGCCGACACAATCAAGATAGCCGAGAAAATATAAAATATGATGTCCTGAAAATTCATGTGTGTTTACCAGCAAGGCTCAGCGATAACGCGCATCAGCTTCTCTGTCCTTGGCAATCTGTTCTTCGTAACGATCTCCAACAGCCAATAACATTTCTTTGGTGTATATTAAATCGCCTCTTTTCTCACCGTGATATTCCAGTATGCGTGTCTCAACAATTGAATCAACCGGACAGGATTCCTCACAAAAACCGCAAAAAATACATTTACTCAAATCAATATCATAACGTGTAGTACGCCGCGTACCATCGGCGCGTTGCTCAGATTCTATGGTAATAGCCAGCGCGGGGCAAACCGCTTCACATAGTTTGCAGGCAATACAACGTTCTTCTCCATTTGGATAGCGACGTAATGCATGCAAACCGCGAAAACGTGGCGACTGAGGTGTCTTCTCTTCTGGATAGTGTACCGTTATTTTTGGTTTAAACAGATACTTTCCAGTCACTGCCATACCTTTTAGCAATTCGAATAACAAAAAGGTACTAAAAAATTTCTTTATGCGATTCATTGTATTTTTCAATCCTAAAACCAGATATTTAACGGAGGAAACTCTCTTACTGATTCAGGTAGTTGCATTATTAATCCTAATAAAACAATCCATATTAGTGTAATTGGAATAAATACTTTCCAACCCAATCTCATGATCTGATCATAGCGGTATCGCGGAAAGGTTGCGCGAAACCAAAGAAAAAAGAACAGGATAAATGCAATTTTTAACAGCAGCCAGATAAAACCTGGTATCAATGTAAATGGTGCAATATCAACGGGCGGTAACCATCCTCCCAAAAACATTATTGATGTTAAAGCTGCTACCAAAATCATATTGGCGTATTCAGCTAAGAAAAACACTGTAAAGGCCATGCCTGAATAATCAACATGAAAACCTGCCACAATTTCTGACTCGCCTTCAGCCACATCAAAAGGTGCACGATTCGTTTCAGCAACACCTGAAATCAGATAAACCAAAAACATGGGAAACAGTGGAATCAAATACCAATTCAAAAAACTGTCGCCTTGCTGGCCGTTTACTATATCACCGAGATTTAAACTTTGCGACATCATCAATACACATACTAAAGCAAACCCCATTGCCAATTCATAAGAAACTACCTGGGCTGCAGAACGCATGGCCCCCAAGAATGCATACTTGGAATTCGATGCCCACCCAGCAATGATAATGCCGTATATACCCATTGATGTCATTGCCAGAATATACAATAAACCAGCATTGATATTAGCCAAAACAAGTTCGGGTGAAAACGGTATCACAGCCCATGCCGCTAATGCTGGCATAATTGTCAGTATTGGTGCCAAGATAAATAGAAATTTATTTGCACCGGTCGGAATGACAATTTCTTTCATAATTGCCTTAACCGCATCCGCAATCGGTTGCCCCCATCCCCGTAGCCATGGAATACCAAAGAAAGTTACTCTATTGGGTCCAACACGAATCTGCATATAGGCGATTATTTTACGCTCAGCAAAGGTTAGATATGCAACTCCCAGTAACAATGGAACGACAATAGCAAAGATAAATGTCATGTTTGTCGCTAATGAAAACAGCATAGCTCCCCACTCTGCCCCAAACATCTGTATAAACTGCTGTTGAATATACTCCATTAATACACTCCAGCCTTTACCATTACAGTTTTTCCACCAATATTTCACCAAACAAGTTGCCTAGTGCGGCAGTCTTTGGATGAGCACATGCAATACGCACGCAACCGACAGGCAATCTTTCATCACAGGCCGCTTCAAGCTGCACAGATCCATCTCCCTGCTTAATCTTTACCTGGACTCCTGCGACAATATCCAAGCTTTTGAGTGTTGCTTCTGCCATCCATACTTTAGGTGACAATGCATCATGTGTAGATTGCAGAGACTCCGCACGCCGCACAACCGGATCAGCCTGATAAATGGGAACTTCCCCAATACGCTGCAGATCATGTTTTTCTACCCCACTAATCTCAAAATAAAAATCTTGCAAAACATTATTCAAATATTGCCTAGTTTCCAGTTTATCAGGGAATATTTCTGCACGAATTTGTTCTGGGGTTTCATAGTCAAATTTTTCAAGCGCCATTAGATTAGCCAGCACGCGCAATACCTTCCATGCAGGTCGAGCCTCTCCTAATGGAGATACGACACCATTGAAGCTCTGCACTCGACCCTCAGTATTCACATAAGTACCTGAGGTTTCAGTAAATGGTGCGATCGGCAGCAACACATCGGCATACTCCCCTGCATTCCCCTTGTAAGCGCTCATTGATACTACAAATTCGCTCGATTTTATTGTTTTCAGTGCTTGTTGAGAATTATAGGTATCGAACTCCGGTTCTACATTCATCAATATAAATGCTTGGCATTTTTCATCAGTTAAATCAGTATTAGTGTTGAATCCTAACATTTGCGCAGCATTTAATCCGCTGATCCCTGAGTGTTCCGATTTGGCAGAAATTGACAATGTGCTAATCTCAGGTATTGCACCTACCAGATAAGCACCCACGCTATTTGCAGCCTCACCCAGTACACCAAAGCTCGCGCCTGTAACTTTTGCAATCCAACCAGCCAACAAATTGATCTTCGAATAATCCGGGTGGTGCTGAGATAAGTTACCAAGATAAACCGCTGCCGGTACATTTTCGATCAAACTGGAAGCAATAGCAAAAGCATTAGCGGTACTCGAAACATTAATTGAATTAATTAATTTCTGTAATTCATCAGCTTGTTTTATTCCTTTTATTTCAATTGCTGCTTTTAGTATTTCCGCCAGGACTCTGACCATCACATTCGGCGTAACAATTTCTTTATTCGTAACCTTGATCAGCAAATCGTCATCGATAGGATTAACAATATTCAATTGCATGCCATGTTTGACAGCTTGGCGCAAGCGCTGTGCAATGAGCGGATGATCTTTACGCAATGTACTACCGATAATCAAAACCGATTTCAATTGCGACATATCCGCAATGCTGCTACCCAACCATGGAATTCCTTGCAGATGTTTATCAGCGCGAAAATCTGATTGACGCAGACGATGATCAATGTTGCCGCTGCCCATCGCTCGCAACAATTTCTGCAATAAATAAAGCTCCTCAGATGTACTATGCGCCGACCCTAACGCACCAATACCTTGGGCACCATACTTATGTTTGATTGCTTGTAATGCATTAGCTGTAAATTCCAGCGCCTCATGCCACTCGCACTCGAACCATTGGTCGTCGCGTTTAATCATCGGGCGCGTCAATCGATCTTCGGAATTCAATCCCTCATAAGAAAAACGATCCTTGTCAGACAGCCAGCACTCATTAATGGCCTCATTATCTCTGGGCAAAACACGCATTACGCGATTTTGCTTAACTTGTACGACCAAGTTTGAACCTAAACCACAGTGAGGGCTAACTGATTTTCTACGTGATAACTCCCAAGTGCGTGCCGAATAGCGAAATGGTTTACTGACCAATGCGCCGACGGGGCAAAGATCAATGACATTCCCAGACAACTCAGAATCCACTGTTTTGCCAACGAATGAAAGGATTTCCGAATGTTCACCGCGCCCAACCATCCCTAATTCCATGATTCCGGCAATTTCCTGACCAAAGCGCACACAACGCGTGCAATGAATACATCGTGTCATGTCCGTTGATATCAGTGGCCCCAAATTCTTATTAGCCACAGCGCGTTTTGCTTCAGTATAACGTGATCCACTCGCACCATAACCAACGGCAAGATCTTGCAACTGACATTCACCGCCTTGATCACAGATAGGACAATCGAGTGGGTGATTAATCAGCAAAAATTCCATAACGCCTTTTTGTGCTGTCACTGCCTGCTGCGAATGTGTATATACTTTCATTCCATCCATAACAGGTGTCGCACAAGCTGGCAGTGGTTTGGGCGCTTTTTCCACTTGCACTAAACACATGCGGCAGTTTGCCGCAATAGATAATTTTTTGTGATAACAAAAATGTGGTATGTAGACACCAATCTGTTTAGCACCATCCATAATGGTGCTGCCTTTCGGTACAGATATCTGTTTACCGTCGATTTCTATATTGACCATCGGCTAAAAATTCTTGGGTTAATCACGAACTATAAAATTGACGCGCTCTGCTCATGTAAGCAGCTAAACCATACATTTCTTATGCTCTATATGGTAAACAAACTCGTCCCGAAAATGCTGAATCATCGCACGAACAGGCATGGCGGCCGCATCACCCAGAGCACAAATCGTTCGTCCTTGTATGTTATCTGCTATGTTATCCAACAAATCAAGGTCCTCTGGTTTTCCCTTACCGTGCTCAATACGATTGACAATACGATAAAGCCATCCTGTTCCTTCGCGGCACGGTGTACATTGGCCACAAGATTCTTCAAAATAAAAATAGGATAAGCGCTCTAGTGCCCTTACCATACATGTAGTTTCATCCATGATGATCACGGCACCTGAACCTAGCATAGATCCAGCTTTGGCTATGGAATCATAGTCCATATCAGCTTGCATCATAATATCACCAGGCAATACAGGCATTGACGACCCGCCTGGAATACAACCTTTTAATTTGCGACCGCCTCGCATCCCACCCGCCAATTCCAATAATTCGGCAAATGGAGTTCCAAGTGGTATTTCATAATTACCCGGCTTGTTAACATGACCCGATACTGAAAATATTTTTGTTCCGCCATTATTGGGTTTACCAAGTTGAAGATATTTATCGCCACCATTGCGAATAATCCATGGAACCGAAGCAAAAGTTTCAGTATTATTAATTGTTGTCGGTTTCCCATACAAACCAAAATTAGCTGGGAAAGGCGGTTTAAACCGCGGCTGGCCTTTTTTTCCTTCGATAGACTCCAACAGTGCAGTTTCTTCACCGCAAATATAAGCACCATATCCATGATGATTATATAGCTGAAAGCTGAATGACGACCCTAGAATATTATTCCCTAAGTAACCGGCAGATCGGGCCTCTTCAACAGCTTCTTCCATGCGCTCATAGGTTTCCCATATCTCACCATGAATATAATTGTATCCTGCTTTAACACCCATTGCGTATGCCGCAATGATCATTCCTTCGATTAGAAGGTGCGGATTAAATCGCATAATGTCGCGATCTTTAAATGTACCCGGTTCCCCTTCATCCGAATTACAAACAATATATTTATCCCCTTCATAACCTTTGGGCATAAAACTCCACTTCAGCCCAGTAGGGAAACCGGCACCACCTCGCCCACGCAGCGCTGATTTTTTAACTTCTTCAATAATTTCTTCTGGTTTAATCTTTTTCGCAAGTATTTTCCTTAGTGCTGCATAGCCTTCTCGCTTTTCATAGCTTCCAAGCCGCCAATTCTCAGAATCAGACGGATTCACTCCATTCATTAGTGTCTGCGGATACTGATTCATTTATTCAGTTCCTCCAACAATTTATCGATCATCTCATTGGACATAAAGCTACACATTCGCTTATTGTTGATTAACAATACAGGCGCATCTCCGCACGCTCCAAAACACTCGCCTTCTTTGAGTGTAAATTTACCATCGGGCGTTGTTTGATTGAATTCTATTCCTAGTTTCTTCTTTAAATAGACAGCGCTTTCATTGCTACCTGACAGAGCACAAGGCAAGTTGGTACAAACGGTGATTTTGTATTTACCCAGCGGCTCCAAATTATACATATTATAAAATGTAGCTACTTCGTACACCGCAATGGGAGGCATATCCAGGTACTCAGCAACAAAATTGATTGTCTCATTAGCCAACCAACCTTTCTCATCCTGCGCAATCGCAAGTGCTGACATCACAGCTGACTGCTTCTTCTCAAGCGGATACTTAGCGATCTCTTGATCTATTTTTTTAAGGGATTCAGTGCTTAACATTGTTATCTATCTATCTCACCAAATACTATATCCTGTGTGCCTATGATCGTAACCACGTCAGCAATCATATGCCCTCGTGACATTTCATCCATTGCGGCCAAATGCGCAAATCCCGGCGCACGTATCTTCAGTCGATAAGGCTTATTGGCCCCATTCGATACCAAATAAATACCAAATTCGCCTTTGGGATGTTCAACAGCAGCGTAAGTTTCGCCTGGAGGCACATGAAAACCTTCTGTAAATAACTTGAAATGATGAATCATTTCTTCCATATTTTGTTTCATATCCACTCGTGCAGGCGGCGCAACTTTATGATTGTTTGTTATGACTGGCCCAGGATTTTTCCGCAACCAATCAACACATTGTTTAATAATACGATTCGATTGACGAAACTCTTCCATACGCACCAGATATCGGTCATAGCAATCGCCATTAACACCCACCGGTATATCAAAATCCATTTGATCATAAACCTCGTAAGGCTGTTTTTTCCTTAGATCCCATTCTACTCCTGAGCCACGCAGCATTGGACCTGTAAAACCTAATGCCATAGCGCGTTCTGGAGAAACAATACCAATGTCAACCAATCGCTGCTTCCAGATTCTATTGTCAGTCAGCAACGTCTCGTATTCATCGACATACGTTGGAAAGCGATTTGTAAAATCCTCAATAAAATCCAATAATGAACCTTCCCTATTAGCATTCCGTATACGGGTTTGTTTTTCATTATGAATTTTTGAAGATTGATATTGCGGCATGGTATCGGGTAAATCACGATATACGCCACCGGGTCTGTAATAGGCAGCGTGCATTCTGGCTCCTGATACTGCCTCATAGCAATCCATCAAATCTTCTCTTTCACGGAAAGCATACAGAAACATTGTCATCGCCCCCACATCAAGTGCATGTGCGCCGATCCATAACAAGTGATTCAGTATACGAGTAATCTCATCAAACATCACACGTATATATTGCGCTCTCAGTGGTACCTCAATTTCCAACAACTTCTCAATGGCCATTACATAGGCATGTTCGTTGACCATCATCGAAACATAGTCCAGCCGATCCATGTACGGAACTGACTGAATATAGGTTTTATTTTCCGCCAATTTCTCAGTTGCACGATGCAATAATCCAATATGCGGATCAGCTCGTCTCACAACCTCCCCATCCAGCTCCAACACTAATCGCAGTACACCGTGTGCTGCGGGGTGTTGTGGCCCAAAATTCATAGTGTAATTACGTATTTCAGCCATAAGTTACTTCAAAGAATTCTTATCTAATAAAATAGAATGTATTTGTATTGTGCAAGCATTACGACTCACTATCCCCATAATGCTCTTCCCGTATTACATGCGGTGTTATTTCCCGCGGCTCAATACTGACCGGCTGATAAATAACACGCTTCTGCTCCGCATCGTACCGCATTTCAACATAGCCTGTTAGTGGAAAATCTTTTCGGAATGGATTACCTATAAAACCATAATCAGTCAATATGCGGCGCAAATCTGGATGGCCACTAAAGACAATACCATAAAGATCAAATGCTTCACGTTCAAACCAATTAGCAGCAGGCCATATTTCAGTCACTGAGTCAATTACCGGAATGTCATTATTCTCGGCCAGCACCCGAACACGTAACCTGTGATTTAAATTCACTGAAAGCAAATGGTAAATTGCTGCAAAACGTTTTCCGCGCAAACTATTTTTTGCTGACAAAGTGTCACCATAAGTCGAATAGTCGATTCCACATAAATCAATCAGCGTATCAAAGCCAAGTACGGGATTATCACGTAACGTTTCACTGACAGTGCAAATATCATCAGCGTGTACAACAATAGTTAATTCGCCGTTCTGAGCCTGCAAACTGCTAAGCTTGTCGGCCAATACACTGTATAATGCTTTTGCAAGATTTTCTTGTTGAAAACTAGTCGACATACTATTAAATTTAACGTGCGATAGTGTTGGTGCGGTTAATCTTATTTTGTAATTGAATAATGCCATATAACAGGGCCTCAGCCGTAGGCGGGCAGCCTGGTACGTAAATATCAACCGGCACAATACGATCACACCCACGCACTACTGAATAAGCATAATGATAATAGCCACCGCCATTAGCACACGATCCCATTGATATTACCCACCGCGGCTCGGCCATTTGATCATAAACCTTACGTAACGCAGGTGCCATCTTATTACAAAGTGTTCCTGCCACAATCATCACATCTGACTGTCGTGGGCTTGGTCTAAAAACAATACCAAAACGATCAAGATCATAGCGCGATGCACCTGTCTCCATCATTTCAACAGCACAACAAGCCAATCCAAACGTCATTGGCCACATTGACCCGGTGCGCCCCCAGTTAATAACTGCATCCAAGCTCGTAGTAATAAAGCCTTTTTCGAGAGTTCCCTCGATACTCATAGCATTAATCCCATTCCAATGCTCCTTTCATCCATTCGTAGATAAAACCTACCACCAGGATACTCAGGAATACCATCATAGCGATAAATCCAAACAACCCAATTTCATCCAGTACAATTGCCCAGGGAAACAGAAATGCAATTTCCAAGTCAAATAAGATGAACAAAATTGCAACCAAATAATAGCGCACATCAAACTTCATGCGTGCATCTTCAAAAGCTTCAAAGCCACACTCATAGGGTGATAGTTTCTCACTATCCGGACGATTTGGAGCAAGTAGCCAGCCACCGAGCATTGCTCCTGCGCCAACTAAAAAGCCAACTATCAGGAATAATAAAATTGGAAAATAATTTTCGAGCATTTTAATTAGTAGATATACAGAAATACTTCCAAAGAGTTTCTTAGTTACAAATTAAACATAATTATAAATTCATCAGTGGTGCCGACGGCGAGACTCGAACTCGCACAGCTTTCGCCACCGCCCCCTCAAGACGGCGTGTCTACCAATTCCACCACGTCGGCGATAAAACCATGCAATTCGCGTTCACAATCAATAAGTTATTAACTATTCCGGTATTTGACCAGCTTTTGAATTACCTTGGATTTCAGGACTATCCGCATCCTCTTGTGTAGTAGGTTTCTTTTTCAGATCTGTTGATACTTTTTCAGTTTCTTCAATCTGATCCATAATGCTCATCACACTGACATCTTTTGTCTGGTTTGCCGAAAGATAAGTTAAACCCATACTTGTCGCAAAAAACATTGCCGCGGTTATACTTGTCGCACGACTCAAGAAATTAGCTGAACCACTCGCTCCAAACAAGCTACCCGCCGAACCGCTACCAAACGCAGCTCCCATATCAGCGCCCTTCCCATGTTGCAATAATACTAGAACTATTAACACAACCGCCAATAACACATGCGCTGCCCAAACTAAAATTTCCAACGTATTACTCCAAAAAATTTAATTACTCAATGCACGGCAAATCGCAATAAATTCATTTGCAACTAGTGATGCGCCACCTATCAAACCACCATCAATATCTGGCATTGCAAATAACTCGGCTGCGTTATTGGCCTTGACACTTCCACCATAAAGTATGGTTAATTCTTTCGCTATATTGATGTCCTGTGTCGCAATACCATTTCTTATAAATGCATGCACATCTTGAGCTTGCTGCGGTGAGGCTGTTTTGCCTGTACCAATCGCCCAGATTGGCTCATAAGCGATCACTGCTTTGCTAAATGATTCTATCCCTGCCACATTAACAACTGCCGTTAACTGTTCCTGAATAATTTGCTCAGTAATTCCTGCTTCACGGTGTTCAAGCGTTTCTCCCACGCACAAAATTGGCGTCAGACCTGCTCTCTGAGCTGTCACATATTTCTCTGCGACGGCATAACTATCTTCACCAAATAACGTTCTTCGTTCTGAGTGTCCTATGATTACATAAGTACATTCAAAATCATCCAACATGGAAACCGATACCTCTCCGGTATATGCACCCTTTTCGTATTGGCTGACATTCTGGGCTCCCCAAGATATATCTGTATCCTGTAGCATATTCTGCACTGACGACAGATAGGGATAAGGCACGCAAACTGCAAACTTTGCACCATTCAAACCATTGAGACCTGCACTAATCGCGCTGAGTAACTGTTTATTCTCAGCTAAATTACCATGCATCTTCCAGTTACCTGCAACCAGCTTCTCGCGCATTTTACTTCCAACCTATGCTTCCTAAAAGGGGCGATGCTACCCTTGATTACTTATCTAGTCAATCGTATATATTTCTCAGCAATGCATCCGGGTCCGCAACTTCGAAAACTGCATCCCTCAATACCATCTCAGATTAACCGAATCGCCCTGTAATGTAATCTTCTGTCTGTTTATTCTTTGGTTTAATGAAAATTGTATCTGTTACATTAAACTCTATCAGCTCACCTAAATACATATAGGCCGTATAGTCAGAAACCCTGGCAGCCTGCTGCATATTATGCGTTACTATTAATATAGTAACCTTACTTTTTAAATCAGTTATTAGTTCTTCAATACTAGCTGTTGCAATTGGATCAAGCGCGGAAGTTGGCTCATCGAACAACAATATCTCCGGATCAGTTGCCAATGCCCGTGCAATGCAAAGCCTTTGTTGTTGCCCACCAGAAAGATTAAAAGCCAAGTCGTGTTGACGATCTTTAACTTCATCCCATAAAGCCGAATTACGCAACGCCACTTCAACACGTTCATCTAAAATGGCTCTCTGTCTAATTCCTCTCACACGTAATCCATATGCCACATTCTCATAAATTGACTTGGGAAAAGGATTGGGTTTTTGAAACACCATACTGATTCGCATCCGCACCTCAATCGGATCAACATTGGATGCTAAAATGTTCACATCGTCAGGATGAAGAATTATTTCACCTTCATATCGATTCCCTGGATAAAGATCATGCATACGATTAAAACATCGCAAGAATGTCGATTTACCACACCCTGATGGCCCTATCAACGCAGTAATCTTCTTTTCATGCAACACCATGTCGATATTTTTTAGTGCATTAAACTCGCCATAATAAAAATTAAGATTCCTAACTTCAGATTTATATTGAGTTGGCTCTGCAACTTTCTCTTGATTAATCTGCATTATTTCCTTACCACTTAATATTTTTCCGCATGCGATAACGTAAATAAATTGCCAGTCCATTCATAGCAAGCGTCATAACAACCAGCACCAATCCAGCTGCGGCAGCATTTAATTGAAATGCCTCCTCTGGCCGGGAAACCCAATTGAACATTTGTATTGGCATTACCGTAAAAGGTGCTGTTAGCCACTCAAATGATACATAGGGGAACTCATTTTTGACGGGTGATGGCGGTAAAAAAGCTATAAATGTCAATGCACCAATCGTGATAATTGGTGCGGTTTCACCAATTGCTCGCGCGAGACCAATAATAATGCCAGTTAGAATCCCAGCCGATGAGTAAGGCAATAAATGATCGGATACTGTTTGCCATTTAGTTGCACCGAGCGCATAAGCACCTTCGCGTATAGTGACAGGAATAGATCGTATCGCTTCTCGTGTCGCAACAATTACCACCGGAAGAATTAACAATGCCAAAGCTAAACCAGCCGCCAAAACGCTTTGCCCAAAACCTAATTGATATACAAATAAACCTAACGCGAGTAAGCCATAAATAATTGAAGGAACACCCGCTAAATTAGTCACATTAATTTCAATGATCTCTGTTATTAAATTTTTAGGTGCATATTCTTCGAGATAAATGCCTGATCCAATACCTAATGGCACTGCAGATACTGCAGTCACCAGCATGACCAGGGTAGTTCCCACCCAGGCTGATAAAATCCCAGCGGATTCTGGTCGGCGAGATGGAAAGGAGGTGAAGAAATCCCAAGATAAGCGAGGCATACCGTCAATCAGCATGTGCGCAAATAACGCCATGAAAGTCAATACAGCAATCATTAATGCAAAAATACCGGCAATCATAAAGATCAAATCCCATCTTTTATGCCGGCCAATAATTTTTCTAATTTCTTCTAGATTATTTACACTTTTCATCGTAAGAGGTCATTTGATAGCGGACTAGAAATTCTCAAAGCTTATAAACCGAAACCATTTAGTAAATCTCACGATATCGCTTACGTAATACATGCCCAATGATATTAAACACAAGCGTTAGTATCAATAAGGTTAAGCCAGCAGCAAATATTGTTTGATAACCGATACTGCCATGAGGTAAATCACCTAAGCTGACTTGCACAATATAAGCTGTTATTGTAGCTGCCGGTTCCATTGGATTCCACGTCAAATTCGGCTGCATCCCTGCTGCAATCGCTACCACCATTGTTTCACCTACAGCACGCGATATACCCAGAATATACGCTGCAGCTATTCCAGAAAATGCTGCCGGCATGACCACACGAATTGCTGTCTGGAAGCGCGTCGCTCCCATCGCATAAGAACCTTCACGCAAATTCATCGGAACTGCCCGCATCGCGTCCTCAGTCATTGAGCTTACGTACGGTATGATCATGATTCCCATGACCAGACCGGCAGATAGCAAACTAAATCCTGGTAGTTCAGGAAAAATCATTTGCAGTAGAGGAGTTACAAATAACAAAGCAAAATAACCATATACTACAGTTGGAATACCTCCCAGTAGTTCAAGGAATGGTTTTGCTATTTCTCGCACTGTAAATGGCGCAAACTCAGAAAGATAGATTGCAATGATAGTTCCCAGAGGAAGCGCAACCAATAAGGCGATGAATGAACTTACTATCGTACCCGCTATGAGTGGCAAAATCCCATAGTGCGCATCATCAAATAGTGGTGTCCATTGTGTGTCCGTTAGAAACTCCCAAATGGACACATGTTGAAAAAACACAATCGATTCCTTCACCAGCATCACGATAATCGCCAGCATAATAGCAACCGAAAGTGCTGCTGATAAGAATAAAAGTGCTTCTATAAATCTTTCATGCAGATTACGACGAAAACTATAGCCGAGTTTCCCAGCATGAGCTATTTTATTGTGTGACTCTTCTGCCACTATGAAAGCCCTTCTACAAATTGGAGCATTATAGTAAGAGAGCTGCTAATTACGGATAAAAAACCAGTCTCAAATTATACGAGATTGAAATTAGCTTTGATTTACTTTAGAAAAAATTCATTAAACACTTACATTATCAGAACTAGCTAACGTTGTACGTTTAAAACAGATTCTATCGAAAAAGATTTTTCTCTTTTATGATGCTCTTGCTACATGGTGAATTCTGGAAATAACTTGCATCTCCAGAATTCACCTATTAATGTTGATTGACTAGTTTCACTACTTCAGAGGCGAATTCAAGCGACGATCTGCTTTCAACGATTACTCTTCATCCTCTTCTTCATCGTCATCTTCGCTTTGAGCTTCGTTTTCTACCGCTCCACTCTCACCACCTTCATCCTCGTCTTCTTCGTCTTCCTCTTCATCATCTCCACCATCGCTATCTTCTTCCTTCAGCAGCACCATCTTGCCCGCCGCCAGACTCGCATTCAGGTCTGTCTTCGCTACCTCTTCATGTACCAGATTCTGATGACAGTCTATACAGGTCGCCCCCTCCGTCTTCAACTTCTTATGCGCTTCCTGAGCATCCGCTCCAGGTGGATTCGGGTCCTGATGACAGTCACGACAGGTCACACTATCCCATTT
>NZ_QJJP01000010.1 GCF_003201565.1 Nitrosomonas sp. Nm84
AAACCTCACCGTCAGATGTTGCCAAGTAACCGACAGATCCGAGGAATGACACAAATTATGGTCGATCAGAGTGGGGGTCAGGAAACTTGGCAACCTTACGGCACCAGAGCTCCAATAATTACTCATACAATAATTGAGTCAACTCATTATTGAAATCTGGTATATGTATTCTTACTATCGGAGTGGAAGGAGTCCTGGTTCTGGTCGTCGTCTGAGCTAGGCCATCTTTAGCGCATCCGTCACTGAGCTGCTCTGCATATGGGGTTGCATGCTCCAGCCCACAACCTGACGACTATACAGATCAAGAATCACCGCCAGATACAGCCAGCCAACATCGGTTTGAATATAGGCAATATCGCTTGTCCATACACGATTAGGTGCGTCAGGATGGAAGTTTCGGTGGAGTAAATTTGGCGCAATCGGCAGATTGTGCTTGCTGTCGGTGGTTACGATGAATTTACGCTTCCCACGTGCCTTGATGTCGTGTTCCTTCATGAACCATCGAATTCGTTCTTTCCAAACTCGAACATTACACATTTTACTACGCCATTTACATTGTTTCTCTTACATAAAATATTGATTGAGATCAGTAACATTGCTTTTGCCAATGTGTATAATTCTACTAAGCTGAAATAGTCATTTTTTGTTGCGTTAGTCGATTATGGTAATGGGCCAGTCCTGCAAAATGCTTGAAAGCCGAATGAGTGCTCAATGCATGCGAATTAGCAAACGCTGAAATCCCTGGGAATCTATACTATTCCCATCGAAACCTGAGGGAATTAGGGGAAACTTAAATGCCGATTGATAATTTTTTTCATACTCGCCTAGACCAGATGATTGATCTGCGCCACCCCTTGGCAGTGCTGGCAAATCGAATGCCGTGGCCACAGATCGAAATAGCGCTTACACCAGCTTTTGAACGTAAGGACCGTCAAGGAGAAGTAGCGGAGATCAACGGCCTTTTGGGTACAACACTGATGATTACTGGTGGGGGCGTAAGTGCAGCGGGGCGGCCGCGTTTGCCGATTCGGTTGATGGCTTCCTTGCTGTATCTGAAGCATGTATTCAATCTCAGTGACAAAGAATTGGTGATTCGCTGGTCGGAGAATGTGATCTGGCAGTATTTCAGTGGACAGGAATACTCCATACCGAAGTTGCCCTGTAACGCTACCCAGATAGGACGCTTCCGCACTGCCATTGGTGAATCCGCTGTTGAAAAGCTACTGAAGGCAACGATTGACGCTGCCGTGCAGGCGAAGGTGGTGAAACCGGCTGAATTCGAAAGCGTCATTGTCGATCTCGGATTTCACGGCATGGATGCTGATAATCCGCAAGTGGAAATCATCCATCGCGGCAAGTCCAAGTCACTGACAAAGCTGCAGCAGCGGCACTGGCTCAGACGCCGACAGTCCGTGGAACCCGCAATTGGGCATTTAAAGTCGGATCACCGAATGGATCGCTGCTGGCTGATGAGAGCAATGCTCTACTTGAGGTTAAAGGGTATTTTATTGCGCTTTGTTATGCTTCGCTGACTAACTTGTTTCGAAAAAAACAGCCATATATATCTGCAAAGCTTGTTTGTGTACAAGTGAATTTTGCAGGACTGACTAATGAATCGTACTATATGTGAGGGAACCTCCATGTCGACATCAAAGTATCCTATTTTAGATAACCTGGAAATTTCTGAATTGATGTTCAATTCATGGCAAAAAACAGTAAACCTCATGGCGGAAATTTTCTCGGTACCCGCCGCACTTGTTATGCGAGTACACGCTAAAGATCTTGAAGTATTTGTTGCAAGCAGCAATAAAGATAATGTTTATCAACGAGGTGTGAAATCACCACTGGATATTGGTCATTATTGCGAAACTGTAATGAGTACGCGATGCGAGCTGTTGGTTCCAAATGCCCTAAAGGATCCAAAATGGGATAAGAATCCTCATATTGCTTTCGGTATGATTTCGTATTATGGCTTGCCGCTCACCTGGCCTTACGGAGAAATCTTCGGAACAATTTGTATACTCGATAGTAAAGAGAATGCCTATTGCATGCAATACCGGCAAATATTAAAGCACTTCCAAGAAAGTGTACTTTATGGGCTGGAGACTACTTATCAGAAACATCATTACGCGAAAGAAGCCAGTTTAGCCAATGAGAAACTTAACATCATGCTGCAAGCATTACAGCAAAGCCCCAGTGCGACTGCCATCACTGATGCAGAGCTGAATATTATCTACACTAATCGAGGGTTTGAAAAATTATCAACGCACTTCGATGATGGAGTATCTGACAAAGTTCTGAGCAATTTATTAAAAAATCAAATTTCCAAATTCACTGAAGAAGATATCCGACGCGCATTAGTGGTCAACAATTATTGGGAAGGGAAGATTCAAACTCTGGATAAAAACGATCATCAACATTGGGAACATGTGCGTATTTCCAGCATTTTGGATAACTTCGGGAATTCCAGTAATTATCTACTGATCCGAGAAAACATCACCAAACAAAAAATGCATGAAGATAAGCTACGCCAGCTTGCGTTATTTGACCAGTTGACCGGATTACCGAATCGTAGATTGATTATTCATCGATTAAACCAGCTAATCGATGATGCTAAAAGAAATGGACAAAAGGTGGCCGTTATTTTTCTTGATCTCGATGATTTTAAAAAAATCAACGATAGCATGGGGCACGAAAGCGGTGATGAATTGATCGTTAATGCTGCTGGGCGAATAAATGCCATTCTTCGTACAAGCGATACACTAGGCCGGTTTGGTGGCGATGAATTCATCATTTTGATGGGATATCTGGACGACATTTCGTCTATTCAACAGTTAATGGTAAGAATTAAGGATCTATTTAGCAAAGGTTTTCAAATTAGAAACCGAGATTTTCTGATATCTGCAAGTATGGGAATTGCCATTTATCCTGAAGATGGTGATACTCCGTCATTTCTGATTAGAAGCGCAGATACTGCGATGTACTATTCCAAGAAAAGCGGCAGGAGCACTTATACATTCCATACAAAATCGATGAATCTAATCGCCGAGTATCAAGTGAAGCTCGAAGAGCAACTCAATAAAGCTTTGGAGCTTCGTGAGTTGAAAGTATTTTATCAACCTCAGATTGATATTGCCTCAGGTAAAACAGTCGGATTCGAAGCGTTGTTACGCTGGCAAAATCCAGAATTGGGTGAAGTTTCACCAGATGAATTCATTCCCCTCGCAGAGCAAACCGATCTAATAGTTCAGATCGGTCAATTTGTTTTGGATCAAGCATTGATGCAACTTTCAATTTGGCAAAAGACACACGATCAATCATTAAAAATTGCAGTTAATTTTTCACCGCGCCAGTTTTATGATCCGTCGTTATTCACAACGATCCAGACCGCATTGGCAAAACATAAGCTCAGCACTAATAGTTTGGAAATTGAAATTACCGAAGGACTGCTAATGAGCAAAAATACATACGTATTTGAGACACTGATTAGCCTCCGTAAATGCGGCGTAATGGTAACAATGGATGATTTTGGCACGGGTTATTCATCATTGAGCTATTTAAACCGGTATCCGTTCAATATGATTAAAATCGATCGCAGTTTCATCAAAAACATAACGACCGATATGCAGAGCCGCCACTTGGTTAACTCAATCATCACCATGACACATGGCATAGGCTACAAAGTTATCGCTGAAGGTGTCGAGAATGTGGATCAACTGAATATTTTGTCGCGATTTAAATGCGATTATGGGCAAGGTTATTATTTTGGAAAGCCTTCATCTGCGGAAGATATACTTCTCGCAAATCAGAAAATAGTTTAAGTCAAACTAACTCCGGCAAAGCCGGATGCTTACTGGGTGTGCCTAAAAGGCGCCCCTAGACCATGAGCCGCCCAAGGCGGCTAAACATCCAATTTCATTTGCAAAAGTGAGAGTTGCCGGTTTTGATAAAGGTATCAAATCTTAACCAAAACAAAAGAGGTAACTCTCAATGATGCATACTAATAATCGTACTAACCTAATGCAATACGATGATTAATCTGGCCAAGCGACTGTTCAACTTGATCAACTAAAATGAGGCATAATTCGCCAGCTTTTAGATTTGATAGCGCCGCATCAATTGCAATAGCCTCTCCAATGATTTCACTTATTTTTTGCGTGCGCTTGGCATTACCTAAGCCTTCTCTCAGAAGAGTTAATACTTCCCCGTCTGCGCGCCCTCGTTGGCATTGATCTTGATACAATACAACTTCATCAAATGCATCACCGAGGATTCTGGTTTGCTGACGAATATCCTCATCACGACGATCGCCAGCGGCACTGATAACAACAGAGCGTTTCTTCGATGGAATATTATCAATGGCACTTACAAGTGCTTGTATGGCATCAGGATTGTGCCCATAATCGGCAATTAAAGTGGCGTCGCGATAATTAAACAGATTGAAACGACCCGGTGCTGTCTGCGCATCGCTCACGAAACTGGATAAACCGGCACTAATAACTGACCAATCCAAACCAAGCGCCCATCCCGCTCCAATAGCAGCCATCGCATTTTCAATTTGGAAATGAATGCTGCCATTCTTTGTGAGCGGAATTTCATTCAACGGTATCCGATGCTCGCCGTCTTCTCCTAAAGCGACAATGCAATGGTTTTCCATATAGATAACACGTTTATGTTGCGCGCGGTGCATTGCTAATACGGGGTGATGACTATCACGCGCAAAGAAAATAACCGAACCAGGGCAGTAATCGGCCATACTTGCAACCAACGGATCAGCGGCATTAAGCACAGCACAACCAGTTGATTTTACATTCTGTACAACAATTCGTTTAACTACAGCTAATTCTTCTGCTGTGTTGACATAAGCCATGCCTAGATGGTCACCCATACCAATATTGGTGACAACGGCAACATGGCAGCGATCAAAGCCTAAGCCTTCGCGTAACATTCCGCCACGTGCAGTTTCTAGAACAGCAGCATCTACATCCGGGTGAAATAGGATATTTCTTGCACTTTTGGGACCACTGCAATCTCCCGTATCAGTACAAAGCCCATCAATATAAACACCATCAGTGCACGCAAGACCAACACGTTTGCTATCTTTATCCAATACATTGGCAATCAAACGAGCTGTTGTCGTTTTGCCGTTTGTGCCTGTCACAGCAATCACTGGGATACGCGCATCATCTCCTGTAGCAAACATATTGTCGATGATGGCTTCACCCACGGCGCGTGCTTTACCGAAAGAAGGTTGCAAATGCATGCGTAAACCGGGCGCCGCGTTGACTTCAATAACGCCGCCTCCTTGTTCTTCCAGTGAGAGTGCTACATTGTCGCAAACAACATCAACACCGCAAATATCCAAACCTACGACTTGTGCAGCTGCAACCACACGAGCCGCCAACTCTGGATGAACATCATCAGTTACATCAGTAGCGGTTCCACCTGTCGATAAGTTGGCATTATTACGCAAAATAACCCGCATTCCTTGAGCAGGAACTGATTCAGCAGTTAGTCCCTGTGCTGACAGGTGCGCTAAGGAAATCTCATCTAAATGAATTTTAGTCAAAGAAGAAACATGACCTTCACCACGCCTTGGATCACGATTAATCTGATCGACCAATTGATGAATATTGTGCAGTCCGTTACCAACGATTTGTGGTGGTTCACGGCGTGCCGCAGCAACCAGCTTATTGCCAACTACTAACATACGATAATCATGCCCGGGAACATAACGTTCAACTAAAACATTGTTGCTGAATTCGGCTGCAATCATATAAGCAGCTTTTACTTGTTCAGCATTGATAAGATTAACGGTTACTCCTTTGCCTTGATTGCTGTCTTGTGGTTTGACGACTACCGGAGTGCCGATTTCAGAAGCCGCCTTCCAGGCATCTTCAGCGGTTTTTACGTTGCGACCAAGTGGAACAGGAATTCCCGCAGCATGCAGCAGTGTTTTAGTTAATTCCTTGTCCTGTACAATTGATTCCGCAACAGCGCTGGTCATATCGCTCTCAGAGGCTTGGATACGACGCTGCTTACTACCCCAACCAAATTGCACCAAGCTACCTTCAGTCAGGCGACGAAATGGAATGCCACGGGCAATCGCAGCTTGAACAATAGCGCCTGTACTCGGCCCAAGACGTATATCTTCATTGAGCTCACGTAAGCGAAACAAAGCATCATTTAAATCAAAGGCGATGCTTTCAATAGCAGCGTTACACAGCGCTTGTGCCAACTCAAAAGCAAGCCGACCGACCTTTTCTTCACTATATTCGACAATGACGCGATAAGTATTAGCTTCCGGTGCTTTAGCTGTATGGCTAAAGGATACTGGGCAACCGGCTTGTACTTGCAAATAAAGTGCAACATGTTCAAGTATATGAGCCGGTGTGATGACTTCATGATGATCTTCGGGTCGAGGGACGGGAATTTCTGGAAAGCGCTCATGCAGTCTCGCCCTAAAACCAGATAGGGTATTAATATTATTTTCAGATTCAATACAAAGAACAGTAGCTTCAATAGAGGTATGATGACTCCATAAATTGGGTCCACGCAATGCACGAATACGTAATACTTTCATAATTTAATTCCTTGAGTTTGTAGGCCAATTGGGAAATTCTGATTTCCGGGCGTGTATTTTTTTTGACTGAATCCAAAAGTTGCGATACCGGTACGTATAAGATCAGGCTCAATGTCTAGTGCCCATGCAGCCCCGACAGCAGCTAATATGTTTTCGATTTCTTGAGCACTATGCTCGTTACTATCTGAGGCGATTTCCTGCAATTTAATCAAGGGCAGTTCATGAGAACCAGTGACCAGTGTGATCGAATTGTGACGTAAAATCACAGCACGCTTACCTAGAGTAGAGCCAGTTCCGTTAGCGCAATGCTGAGTGATTACAGATAGGTCTGGTTCAATACTGAAGAAAATAACCTCACCGTGACACAATTCAGACATCTCAACCAACATTTCATGCCTGGCGTTGAGTACCGCCGTACCGATTGGTAGTTGTATATCTTTTTCTACATCATCAACGGCCGCTGCTGTAGGTGTGACTATATCGACTTGTGTACGAAACACGTTATACACTTGCTTTAGTGTTTCAATGCCGTGATGACCAAAATGATGAGTCGGATCGACATTAGTGACAACACCAACTTGGCAGCTGTCATAGGCCAATCCTTCGTTCAGGAGGGTATCAAAGCCATTCTCAAATACTGCAGCTTCAGCGGTTGGATTCATCAAAGCACGATTGGCCGCTGCCCAATTGGCACTGTTGTTTTTATCAATTTTCCTGTAATCCAGATAAAGTCCGTCGCTACATGCCAGTCCAGTTTGCTTACCAGAGAGTATGAGCAGTCTGGCAACAAGATAAGCGACCGCTGTTTTGCCATAGCTACCCGTGATTCCCACAATGGGGATACGGCCGCTGCTTTGATCCGGAAACAGATGGCTAACGATTGCTTTGCCAACGGGGCGGGGTGTACCCACTGCAGGTTTAATATGCATCAACAAACTTGGTCCAGCATTTACCTCGACAATCGCTCCACCTTGTTCACTCAATGGACGAGAAATATCGTTGGCCACTAAATCAATACCCGCAATATCCAAGCCAATGACACGGGCAGCCAGGGATGCGATAGATGCAGTACTAGGATGGATTTGATCCGTTACATCAAATGCATGGTTGCCATTACGCTGAATCAAAACCTTAATGCCAGCTGGAACAACTGAGTCACTTTGATAACCTTGGTGAGCAATTTCCATTTGCGCGGCACTATCCAGACGAATCAGATTGAGTGGGTGATTTTCTGTCGATCCTCGGCGTGGGTCAGAATTGATTTGAGACTCAATCAATTCAGCAATCGTTGAAATACCATCTCCACTTACAGAGACTGAATCACCCCGTGTAGCAGCAACCAATTCTCCGCCTACAACCAATAATCGATGCTCAGTGCCCGCAATATAACGTTCAACTAATACGCCAGTGCCTTCTTTCAACGCGATATGATAGGCCGACTCAATTTCTTCTCGGTGGCTTAATTCAATAAATACCCCTCGACCATGGTTCCCGTCACAAGGCTTTATGACTACCGGTATACCAATATCATTAGCGACTTCCCAAGCAGCCTCAGCACTCTCAACAATATGTCCTTCCGGCACAGGGACGCCACAAGACTGTAATAATGCTTTCGTTAGATCCTTGTCACGAGAAATGCTTTCTGCGATGGCCGGCGTCCGATCTGTTTCTGCTGTCCAGATGTGACGGCAACGAGCTCCGTATCCCAGTTGTACGAGATTCCCTTTGGCAATAAGCCGGGTGGCTGGAATATTGCGCGCTATCGCAGCATCTACAATACAAGCTGTGGAAGGACCGAGCCAGAGCGAATCAACCAGATCTCGGAGGTTCTGGATAGCGCCATCGACATCGTACGATGGACTATCAGACTGTTGAAAATTCATGGCGGCCAATATCAATTCACGTGCGGAATACAAAGCGGTTCGTGTAATTTCTGCATGCCATGCGCTGACTGCAACTTTATATACACCGCGTACCGAGGTTTCACGAGCTCGGCCAAAACCACCGCGCATCCCGGCTAGATTTTGTAGTTCCAGGGTGACATGTTCAAGAATATGGCAAGGCCAAGTGCCTTCTTGTACTCGACGCAAGAAACCGCCACGTTCTTCATAACTACAACGGTGCTCAATCAGCGACGGAAGCCATGTCGATAAACGTTCATAAAAGCCTGGGATCGTATCGGAAGGAAAGTCTTCGAGGGCGCCAATATCAACAGTTGCTTCAAGGGCAGGATAGTAGGTCCACATATTGGGACCATTCAAGTGTTTGATCTCGAGGAACTTAATATCTTTTACATTTTTGCAATCTGGATTTGAGTAATTAGACATAACATTGATATCACGAAAAAGATACCGTATTAACGTTGCTCAAACCAATTGGTTTACATAGAAAGAAAAATAACTCTCAAACACATTACAGAAAATGATCCAATAGCTTGCGGCTATAACGATCAAGCGCCAAGCGATCACGAATCAGAAAATGTATACCGTGGCTATCTGTAATCATGAGTGATGATGTTGTTAACTGGCGAATATCTTCTTCGCCCTTGAGAATAAAAGTGACCTCACCGCGATCTGTTTCAACTTGCCAAGTGCTGGGTGTAATAAAACCTGAGACTTTGAGTAAACGCTTTATTTCAGGCATGAATTCTCGGTTCGCAAGTTCCGCTTCAATGAGTACGCGATAGTCATCTGGTAAATCAGTCAATTGTTCTACCCACACCAGCTCATGGCCATGCGAATCAATCAGGGCGATGCCCTGATCGGGGTTGGTGATCGGAAATGATCGTACCGGGACTACGTCTTCCTGTGGACCAGATTTATTCGTAAAAACCAATCGACCATAAGCATTCCGGCTTAATTGATAGTCAACTGTGCCGCTCATTTCAGTTCCCCCGCGGCACTATGTTCCGTGACAGAAACAAATGCTCGATCCTCAGTGTCTACATTACGTGCCTGAGCTTGATACAATCGGTAGTAATAGCCTTCCCGGGCCATTAATTCAGCATGATTGCCTATTTCAACGATTCTGCCGCGATCAAGAACAATCAAGCGATTGGCCTCACGCAAAGTCGACAGGCGATGGGCAATGGCGATGGTGGTGCGACCACGCACCAAATTGTCTAATGCCTTTTGGATATCTTTTTCAGTGGTAGTATCTACCGAAGAAGTCGCTTCATCCAGAATCAGAATGCGTGGATTAATCAATAGTGCGCGAGCGATGGAGATTCGCTGACGTTCACCGCCAGAGAGTGCTTGCCCACGTTCACCTACAAGCGAATCATAACCATGCGGTAAACGCAAAATAAACTCATGGGCATGTGCCGCACGGGCTGCCGACACAATCTCCGACGGTGCCGCATCCGGCTTGCCATAAGCAATATTCTCCGCAATAGTGCCATAAAACAGAAAAGGTTCCTGAAGTACCAAACCGATATGTTTGCGATACTCAGCAATTGGTAGTGTACGGATGTCATGATCGTCAATCAGAACCGAGCCTTCTGTGACATCGTAGAAACGACAGATCAGATTAACCAGAGTGCTCTTTCCCGAGCCGCTGTGTCCGACCAAACCGATCATTTCACCAGGATTGATAACCAGATTGATATTCTGCGTAATGCTGCGCGTTCCATATCGGAAGCCGACATTGCGTAATTCAATGCGACCTTGAACTGTCGGAAAATGCACGGGGTTCGTGGATTCCGGAACACTGGAAACATGATCCAAAATATCAAATATGCGTTTGGTTCCTGCTGCCGCCTTTTGCGTGACAGAAACAATGCGGCTCATCGAATCAAGCCGGATATAGAAACGACCTATGTAGGCAAGAAAAGCTGTAAGTACCCCGACTGTAATTTCATCTTTAGAAATTTGCCAGATACCGAATACCCAAACGACCAATAAGCCGATTTCGGTCATCAGTGTGACCGTTGGTGTGAATAACGACCACACTCTGTTTACGCGATCATTAATACGTAGATTCCGCTGATTAGCGGCATGGAAACGCGCCGCCTCTCTTTTCTCTTGTGCAAATGCTTTAACTACTCGGATACCAGGAATAGTATCTGCAAGTACATTGTTCACCTCAGCCCATACACGATCAACCTTTTCAAAACCGATACGCAATCTGTCGCGAACCAGATGAATCAGCCATGCGATAACCGGCAGAGGCGCGAGTGTTACAAGTGCTAACCAGGGATTGATGGATACCAGAATCAGAGCGGTCATGCCAATCATGATGACGTCGGTGGCGAAATCGAGTAAATGCAACGAAAGGAAAAGATTGATGCGATCGGTTTCGGCGCCGATGCGCGCCATTAAATCACCGGTACGTTTACCGCCGAAATATTGCTGGGAAAGATTGAGGAGGTGTTCGTAGGTCGTGGTACGTAAATCAGCACCAATGCGTTCGGAAACCAGTGCCAGCATGTAGGTTCTGGCCCAACCCAGCATCCAGGCAAGCACCGCCGCACCTAACAGACCGGAAAGATACAGCTTTACCAAATCGGTATTGATCGGCTGACCATTCTGGTAAGGTATCAACACATTATCCATCAATGGCATGGTTAAATACGGTGGTACCAACGTTGCAGCGGTACTACATAAGGTCAACAGAAATCCGATGAATAAACGACCCTTATAAGGCTTTGCAAAACGCCACAGTCGCAACAATGTCCAAGTAGAGGGCGACGCATGGCCTTGCTTGTCACAGACAGGGCAATCATCCTGATCAGCGGATAAAAGAGCAGCGCAGTTCGGACATTGAGCTTGCGTATGTGTTGTTAAGGGTAATTTACCGGTAAGATGATAATCAAGCTGCTGCATAAAGCATTCGATTAGTCGACTTGCTGCGGTATCACTGCCTAGTCGGTAACGCCAATAGGCAAGTCGCGTATGCGCATCAAATAGCTCAAGACAACCGACACCTGCATAATCTCGTTGTGTCAGCAGTAAGCCTTGTTGATAGCGCCATTCCTGCCAAACGCCATCATTTGCCATTTTGGCGAGTAAGCGTTTGTTGGTAACAACAACAAAACCCTTGGCAAAATGTAACTGTGTATTAAGATCGATTTCAATCCAAGCGAATACGCTCTCATCGTCAGTCAATTGTGACGAAAGCTCATCACTCCAGATTAACGATAATTTATCAAGTGATGAATGAAGGGTTTGTTGCATTCGTTAAGCTGCAAGAAAATGTAAGATGAGAGTATTTCCAGAAAGAGTTCAAATGAGATACCAGGAGGAAACAAGAAACAACTTAAAATAATTACTTATTAGAGTCCAACCATTCATTAAGCTCAACATTAGTACGATCATCTGTCAGTAAATCATCGGCCAGTTCAGATTCATTATCAATAGGGGTATCTGTCGGTATGTCATCAATCAATTCAGGCTCATTATCAATAGAGGCGTCTATCGATATGTCATCAACCTGTTCAGATTCACTATCAATCTGAGCATCTGTCGATAAGTCATCAACCAGTTGACGCACATTGTCAATATAACCATCTAACGATAAGTCATCAGCTAATTCAGGCTCATTATCAATATAAGCCTCTGTCGATAAGTCATCAACCAGCATCGTGGTTGATTTACCTTTTTCCAAGAATTGCCAATAAGTCGTAGACACCACCGCAAAAGTGAGCAACGCTATCAATAGCAATAACAGCTTTCCCGTATTAAAATGCTCGTCATGTCCGCCATAAACGGAGGTGCCATTGCCTGAATTAATGATCTCCAGTGTGGGTTGGCAATTTTCCAAAGCCGCGCGACGAGCAGATTGCAATCGATACAGAGTGCTCTGTTTAATAGTCTCGCTAGCACCAAAGTCTAGCAATCTGGCAATTTCTTTTCCCATCTCTTGTTCGTTCATGATTTAACCCCTTTATCCTCGAGTATTTTGGCCAATGTATGGACTGCGCGAGAGCAGTGTGTCTTAACACTTCCTTCCGAACATTTCATAATTACAGCAGTCTCCGCTAAACTCATTTCTTCCCAGTAACGCAGTATGAATGCTTCGCGTTGACGTGCCGGAAGAATTTTTATGGCTTTTTCTATTAAACCAATCAGTTGTATTGTCTCTAATTGCGCGTCGGGTTCTTTGGTAAAGTTGGATTCCTGTTTTATTTGCAAAGTTTCGAGAATATCGAAATCTTCCTGATTTTTATCCTGATCACTGGGCGTAAATGCCGAAAACAGCGTAGTCCATAGTGAACGGATCTTTTGTCGGCGATAGTAATCGCGAATGGTATTCTGTAGGATACGCTGAAACAAAAGCGGAAGCTCTTCGATCGGTTTCGCGGCATATTTTTGTGCGAGTTTCATCATGGAATCTTGCACGATATCCAATGCCACATGTTCATCATGAACCGCAAACATGGCCTGTTTATATGCACGCCTTTCGGTTCCAATCAGAAAATCAGAAAGTTCTTGTTGAGTAGCCAGAGGGCAACCTTTGTTTGTATTTAAAAATTAAAATTAATTGGTACGAAATATTACGTACAATGACTTTAAGAACGATTCTACCCATATTTTACTGAATAGACGGTAGCCTAAGAACTATTTAAGACAGTGAGCTGTTTTATGCAACAACACACACGCATCGTCAATTGTCCTCAATGTGGTAAAAAAGTAGTATGGGAGTCAGATAATCGCTTTCGACCATTTTGTTCTGAACGTTGCAAAATAAACGATTTATCCCAATGGGCGCAAGAATCCTATCGAATTCCAGAGTCAACAGAGCCTGAAAAGAAATGGGAAGAAAAAGATTGAATGGTTTGGCATGCTACACCGCAGGAATGCTGCTGAACGGACTTACGATTCCGCGCATTGTCGCTATTCCATGTGCTCCCATTTCCTGAGCTATCGTCAAATCTTCTTGGTGTAACCCACCCAATGCATACACTGGTAATGAATAGCCTTGGATCAACGTGGCAAATTTTCTCCAGCCCAATGGAGATAGTTCTGGGTGACTTAGTGTAGTTTGGACTGGACTCAACACGACAAAATCGAGTTCCAATTGTTCGGCAGCAAAAAGTTCTTCTGCGTTGTGACAGGATGCACCACATATTCCATATTCCGGATCAGGACGGCATGACAATGACATGAGTTGTGATGACGTAAGGTGCACGCCATCGGCACCGATTTTGCGGGCTAACGCTGCATCACTGTTTATCAGCACTCTTGCTTGATGAGCGCGTGCAAGCACAAGCACTTGCATTGAAAACTCTCGTAGCAAATCTTGCGACATGCGCTTCTCGCGGATCTGCAGCAAACGCAGTCCATTTTGTAAGGCTTGTTCAATCTGTATCAGCGCAGATTCAATACCGATCTGCGTTGCCTGTGTAATGGCATAGACTGGCGGCAGCAAAAGCGCTTGCAAAATGGGTCCGTTGGCGGGCAGGATAGGGGATACCGTAACCTGATGGGGTAATTGCCAGAACAAACCTTGTTTTTCTCTCGGTGAAAGCTTACCTTCCCATTCCACCACACGAAAAAAATGTAATTGCACCGTTGCATGTGAGTAGGTGAAAACTCGTGTTATCCAGGGATAAGCGTGACGAAGCTGAATCCCCAATTCTTCCCACAATTCACGTTCTAGCGCGTGCAGTAGTGATTCGTTTTTTTCAACCTTGCCACCGGGAAATTCCCAATAACCGGAATAGATTTTGCCTCCAGGTCGGCGCGTCAGTAAAAACTGACCATTCGGTCGTAAAATTACGGCCGCGACGACTTCTACGATTGGCGTTGACTCAGCAATCGGTGTGGATAAGTTGTTCACTGGCATGGATTGTTACCAATCGATTTCTGCCTACCGGCCAGATCCCGTGCAAATTGCCAAGCCACCCGTCCGCTACGCGAACCGCGTTCCAGTGCCCATTGCAAGGCCTCGGTACGCGCTAGAGCGGTCATTTCGTGGATGCCAAAATAAGCCAACCAGTAACGCACTATCTCCAGGTAGTGCTCCTGGTTGAAAGGATAAAACGACAACCACAAACCAAAGCGTTCCGACAAGGAAATTTTTTCTTCTATCGTTTCACTAGGATGCACTTCCTCACCAATATGTCGCGTATCAAGATTATCGCGCATAAATTCCGGTACCATGTGACGCCGGTTGGATGTGGCATAGATCAGAACATTATCGGAAACCGTGGCGATCGACCCATCCAGAACCACTTTTAGCGCCTTGTAGCCGGGCTCGTCGGTTTCAAAAGACAAATCATCGCAAAACAAAATAAAGCGCTCCGGACGCTGGTAAATCTTTTCCACGATATCATGCAAATCGACGAGGTGATGTTTTTCTACTTCGATCAGACGCAGTCCATCATTTGCATATTTATTCAATAATGCCTTAATTAGTGAAGATTTTCCTGTGCCACGCGCGCCTGTCAGCAACACATTGTTGGCAGAAAATCCCTGCACAAACTGTTGTGTATTCTGATCAATCCGCTGCTTTTGATCGGTAATGCCACATAGTGCATCTAATGTAATTCGGTGGGGATGTGCAATCGATTGGATATATCCAGCATTGCCCTGCTTGCGCCAACGAAAAGCAATCGCTGACTGCCAATTAGGATCTGGGAGCGCTGGCGGCAGAAATTTTTCCATAAGATGAAGCAGCTTGTCTGCCCGCTCGTAGAGTTTGTCGAAGTCATTCATGGAATACGGATCTTAACTGCGATAGCTCGCATTAATCTTGACGTAATCGTAAGAAAAATCGCAGGTCCATACAGTAGTAGATGCTGAACCGCGATTCAGCACGACACGCACAGTAATCTCAGACTGATTCATCACGCGCTGTCCGTCCTCTTCACGATAATGTGGTGCTCTGCCACCTTTTTCCGCAACCAGCACGTCATCCAAATAGAGTTGAATACCACTCACATCCAGATCATCAATTCCGGCATATCCAATCGCCGCCAGAATTCTGCCCAGATTTGGATCGGATGCGAAAAAAGCGGTTTTGATTAATGGTGAATGCGCAATGGCATAAGCCACTTTGGTGCATTCATCCGCGTTCTTGCCAGCGTCCACTTGCACGGTAATAAATTTGGTCGCACCTTCACCATCACGCACAATCATTTTTGCCAGTTCGACAGCAACAGCGGTAATGGCTTGCCGCAACTGATTAAATTCTTTACTGTCTTGCCGAGTAATCTCGCTATGACCCGCTTTCCCACTAGCCAGTATGATGAACGCGTCATTGGTGGAAGTATCGCCGTCCACCGTGATGCGATTGAACGAATGATCCGCGGCGTACTGAGCTATCTCCTGTAGCAAGCCCTGGCTGATGACTGCGTCGGTCGCAACATAGCCTAGCATGGTTGCCATATTCGGGCGGATCATGCCGGAGCCTTTGGCGATGCCGGTAACCGTCACCGTTTTTCCATCAATCTGTAGCTGCCGGGATGCCGCTTTCGGCACGATATCTGTGGTCATGATCGCCTGCGCTGCGGCAAACCAGTTATCCGTCTTGCAATTAGCAACGGCTGAAGGCAGGCCTTTGACAATTCTGTCTACCGGCAGCGGCTCCATGATCACGCCCGTCGAAAACGGCAATACCTGCTGTGTTGTGCAACCCAATAGCCTGGCTAATTCAGAGCAGGTTGCCAACGCATGCTGTATTCCCGCTTCACCAGTCCCGGCATTGGCATTGCCGGTATTTATCACTAAAGCGCGAATGGGCGGTTGCATCAAATGCCGCTTCGCCACAATCACGGGTGCAGCACAAAATCGGTTCTGGGTAAAAACACCGGCGACTTTCGTGCCTTCATCGAGTGTCATCACTAGCAAATCCTTGCGATCAGGTTTTTTAATACCGGCCGTAAAAATGCCAAGAGTTACACCATCGACGGGCGAGAGTTGTTCTGGGAGCAGGGGAGAAATATTAACAGGCATGGCAAATAGTCAAGTCATTATAGAATGACGCTATGCTACCGTATCTTTGCCGGGATTTTCTAAAAAATTCTCATGATGTATTGATAACTTTAAGGCCGCTGAGCAATTTGGCTTTTCCATTAACAGAGCGGTCGGTCTTTTTGCTGAAATATGGTACTTATTGGAATTCCATCCGAATAACCCGATCAAATTGTTTGTTAAAAGTCAAAGCGGCTTTTTGTTCTCTAGTGGATATCGATTTGTATAATTTGCACATTGACTGAACAGCTTAAGTGAGCTAGTATTGACCTTTTTTGAGTGCGGATAATCAACGCTGTCTGTTCCTAAGATAGAAATGGTATGTCTTGGATAAAAAATAGACCGCTAAGTTTTGTGCTAAGGGTGCAGTTGCTTCTAACTTTGGTTGTGGTGATTATTTTTGCTTCTTTGTCTGATTTGCAAGGTGCAGTATCAGCAGTTCTAGGAGGAATGGTTAGTTTGATATCCTCTGCAGTATTTGCAATAATTATCTCACATCATAGAGGGTATACAGCTGATGCGGCAATTAGGACCGCAATTAGAGCTGAAATTGTTAAGGTAGGCTTAATTGTGATTTTGTTATGGTTAGTGTTCAAGAATTTTGAAAGTGTTAATGCATTCGCATTCATAGGAACATTTATCCTTACTGTTTTGGCTCATAGCATGGCGTTGTTTGTATCTGATAATATAAAAACAGAGTGAATTAATAGTAGAAATAGAGCAGGTACGCATGGCATCGGATACAGAACTTACTCCAACATCATATATTGATCATCATCTAACCTATTTAACGGCGCAAGTCGGCGAGGGCTCGTTCTGGGTTCTGCATGTTGACACGCTGGTTACATCCGTGATTCTTGGTGTTATTAGTCTTGGTTTTATATGGTTGGTTGTGCGCAAAGCAACATCTGGCGTGCCATCGAAGAGTCAGGCATTTGTCGAGCTTGCTGTTGAGTTCATAGATAATGAGGTGAAGAACACATTTCATGGTAACCGGCATGTGTTTGTTGCACCCACGGCGTTAACAATATTCGTATGGGTTCTGATGATGAATGCCATGGATATTTTGCCAATAGATATCATGGCGTGGATCTTGGAGCATGCATTTGGTTTACACAACTGGAAAATAGTGCCAACTACGGATGTCAACACAACTTTTGCGTTAGCCCTTTCAATATGGTTTTTGATGCTTTTCTTTAATGTAAAGGTCAAGGGGTGGGGCGGTTGGATGCATGAGCTCTTTTGTACGCCATTTGGGAAAAGTCCATTGTTGTGGATACTGAATCTGCTATTTAATTTTATAGAATATGTATCCAAGCCTTTGTCTCATTCTCTGCGACTTTTTGGCAATATCTATGCAGGTGAAATTATTTTTCTGTTGTTGGGCATGTGGGCTGCAACTGGAGTGTCAGGTACAATATTCGGTTCAATACTCGGGGCAGGCTGGGCGATATTCCATATTTTGATAGTTACCTTGCAGGCATTTATCTTCATGATGCTGACAGTGGTATATATATCGATGGCACATGAATCTCATTAAATTTAGAAGCTTTATTTGTTGCATATTATTAATCTTAACAGAAGGGAACTAAAATGGAGAATTTGCAGTATTTGGCAATGATACAAGCGTATACCGGAATAGGTATTGGTTTGATGATCGGCCTTGGAGCAGCTGGAGCGTGTATCGGTGTGGGCGTAATGTGTAGCCGTTTTCTGGAAGGTGCTGCACGCCAACCAGAGATGATACCTACCTTGCAAGGAAAGGTGTTTCTGTTGTTGGGTTTGACGGATGCCTCCTTTATTATTGCCGTTGGTTTGGCCATGCTGTTTGCATTTGGTAATCCATTGTTGGCAGTGATTCAATAATAATGTTGTTGTAATTTAGATCAGATATTACAGGCTTGTCATGAATATTAACTTTACTTTAATTTCTCAGGCGATAGCCTTTTCGGTATTTATTTGGTTCACTGTTAAGTATGTATGGCCACCATTGCTACGTGCAATAGAAGAGCGTCAAAAAACAATTGCTGATGGCTTGGCCGCTGGTGAGCGGGGTCGCCATGAATTGGAATTGGCAAGCCAGCGTTCATCTGATGTATTGAAAGAAGCTAAGCAGCGGGCTTCAGAAATAATTTTGCAAGCTGAAAAGCGGGCCACAGAAGTTGTTGAAGAAGCTAAACGAACAGCAAAAGAGGAAGGTGATCGGATAATTGCTGGTGCTAAGGCGGATATAGAGCATGAGATGTTCAGCGCAAAAGAAGCATTGCGTCAGCATGTCGCGCAATTAGCAGTTGCTGGTGCAGCAAAAATTTTGCGTCGTGAAGTCGATGCTAAGGCGCATGCCGATATGCTTGCTTCTATTGAGGAAGATCTAAAATAATGGCCGAAGCGATTACAGTTGCAAGGCCTTATGCAGAGGCAGTGTTTAAATTAGGTGTTGTCAATAATAGTTTGGCTCAATGGTCAAAAATGTTGCAGCTTGCAACAGAAATTGCAGCGAATGATCAAGTAAAGCTGCTTATTGATAATCCAGTGGTTTCTGCGAAGCAGCTCAGTGAAATATTTCTGGAAATCGGGCGAAGTAAATTTAGCTCCGATGCATGTAATTTGGTAATAATGCTCGTAGAGAATAAGCGGGTACTCGTGTTGCCTCAAATAAGTCAACTATTTGAACAATTGAAAGCCCAGCATGAAGGAGTTATGGAAGCGAAGATTGTTAGCGCATTTCCAATGGAAAGCAAGCAACTAAAAAAACTGGTTGATGATCTCGAACAAAAATTTAAGCACAAGATAGAAGCTCAAGTGAGTGTGGATCCTGAATTAATAGGCGGTATTAAAGTTGAAATTGGTGATGAAATTCTTGATGCCTCAGTTCGCGGTAAACTTGAAGTCATGGCCTTTGCACTTAAAAGCTAGGAGTTAAATGAAATGCAGTTAAATCCATCCGAAATCAGTGAACTGATTAAACAAAGGATAGAAGGACTTGTTGATACAGCAGAAGTTCGTACACAAGGAACAATTGTTTCTGTAACAGACGGTATTGTGCGTATTCATGGTTTGTCCGATGTAATGCAAGGTGAAATGCTTGAATTTCCTGGCAATACCTTCGGCTTAGCACTGAATCTTGAACGAGACTCTGTGGGTGCTGTCATTATGGGGGCGTATGAACACCTCCGTGAAGGGGATACAGTCAAATGTACCGGACGTATTCTTGAGGTGCCAGTTGGAGAAGGCTTGCTGGGACGCGTTGTAAATGCACTAGGACAGCCGATAGATGGTAAAGGGCCTATCACAGCAGTAAGATCAGAGCCAATCGAAAAAATTGCACCAGGTGTTATTTGGCGACAATCTGTTGATCAGCCTGTGCAAACAGGACTGAAGTCAGTCGATTCTATGGTGCCGGTTGGGCGCGGACAACGCGAATTGATCATTGGTGACCGCCAGACTGGAAAAACTGCAGTAGCGATTGATGCGATTCTTAATCAAAAAGGCCAAAACATGTTTTGTATATATGTTGCGGTCGGACAAAAGGCATCATCAATTGCTAACGTAGTTCGAAAATTGGAAGAGCACGGTGCTATGGCATACACCATTGTAGTGGCAGCAACGGCGTCAGAGTCAGCAGCAATGCAATTTATTGCGCCGTATTCAGGCTGTACCATGGGTGAATATTTTCGTGATAAAGGTCAGGATGCATTGATTGTTTATGATGATTTAACGAAGCAAGCATGGGCGTATCGACAAATCTCTTTACTTTTAAGACGTCCACCTGGACGTGAAGCATATCCAGGTGATGTGTTTTATTTACATTCGCGCTTGCTTGAAAGAGCAGCTAGAGTAAGTGCAGCATATGTCGAAAAAGCCACAAACGGTGAAGTAAAAGGCAAAACTGGATCGTTGACTGCTCTCCCAATCATTGAAACACAAGCTGGTGATGTGACCGCTTTTGTGCCAACTAATGTAATTTCAATTACAGATGGGCAAATATTTCTTGAGACAGATTTATTCAATGCAGGTATTCGTCCTGCAATTAATGCCGGCGTGTCAGTTTCCCGAGTGGGAGGGGCAGCACAAACCAAGGTTATTAAAAAATTAGGGGGCGGTATACGTCTGGCATTAGCACAGTACAGAGAATTAGCTGCATTTGCTCAGTTTGCATCGGATTTAGATGAAGCGACACGTAAACAACTGGAGCGTGGAAAAATGGCAACTGAACTCATGAAACAACCCCAGTATGCAACACTCAGCGTTTCTGAAATGGCGCTCACTTTATTTGCAGTCAATAATGGATATTTTGATGATGTGGAAGTGAATCGAGCATTGGCATTCGAATCTGCATTAAAAAGTTATGTGCGTGGTCAGTATGGCGGCATTCTTGATAAAATAGAGAAAAGCAAAGAGCTTGATACAGAAACAGAAAAAGAGTTGACAGCAGCGATTCAAGAATTTAAGCAAAACGGAACATATTAAGCAAATGGCCGGCAGCAGAGAGATACGCAATAAAATAAAGAGTGTAAAGAATACGCAAAAGATTACGCGTGCTATGGAAATGGTGGCCGCGTCTAAAATGCGTAAGGCTCAAGATCGAATGAAAAAAGCGCGGCCTTATGGTGAAAAGATACGTAATGTCGCAGCGCATATGAGCCGGGCAAATACCGAATATCGACACCCATTTCTGATTGCACGAGATACCGTCAAACGAATTGGTATCATTGTGGTGACTTCGGATAAAGGTTTGTGTGGTGGATTGAACACTAATGTATTGCGCAAAACTTTAAATCAAATGAAGCGCTGGCAAGCAGAAGGTGAGCAAATTGAGGCTTGTTGTATTGGTAACAAAGGCTTGGGTTTTATGAGCCGGATTGGCGCAAATATTACTTCACAGGTTGTTGGGCTTGGTGATACTCCTGATATAGTGAGACTTATCGGCGCAGTCAAAGTGGTATTAGATGGCTATACGCAAGATCAATTCGATCGGGTATACATTTTTTATAATCGCTTTATCAATACGATGAAACAAGAGCCTGTGATGGAGCAGTTACTTCCATTGACCGATGAGCGCATGCAAAGCGATGAGCAAAGTAACAGCAGGCCAAAAACGACATGGGATTATATTTATGAGCCTGAAGCAAGGCCTGTGATAGACGATATCATGGTACGGTATGTCGAAGCGTTGATATATCAGGCCGTGGCCGAGAATATGGCATCTGAGCAATCTGCAAGAATGGTTGCGATGAAGGCTGCATCAGACAATGCTGGAAATGTCATTGGTGAATTAACATTGATATACAACAAATCGCGACAAGCTGCAATTACCAAGGAATTGTCAGAGATCGTCGGGGGCGCGGCAGCTGTTTAAAACATTTTTGTATTTAGTTTAGGGAACAACGATGAGTCAAGGAAAAATTGTTCAGTGTATTGGTGCAGTGATTGATGTGGAATTTTCGCGTGAATCTCTTCCCAAAGTATATGATGCATTAATAATGGAAGGCTCTGAGCTTACGCTGGAAGTACAGCAACAGCTGGGTGATGGTATCGTGCGTACAATCGCATTGGGATCTTCTGATGGATTGCGTCGCGGAATGATAGTAAAAAATACCGGCAAGCAGATTAACGTGCCTGTCGGAACCAAAACATTGGGACGCATTATGGATGTTTTGGGTCGGCCTATTGATGAAATGGGCGATATCGGTGCAGAAAAAAGTATGTCTATTCATCGCGAAGCGCCTGCATTTGATGAATTATCAGCGTCTACTGAGTTATTGGAAACCGGTATTAAAGTGATTGATCTGATTTGCCCGTTTGCAAAAGGTGGAAAGGTTGGATTGTTTGGTGGTGCGGGTGTTGGCAAGACAGTCAATATGATGGAACTGATTCGCAATATTGCAATTGAACACAGTGGATATTCTGTATTTGCGGGTGTGGGAGAACGAACTCGAGAAGGGAATGATTTCTATCATGAAATGAAAGAATCCAAAGTACTTGACAAAGTTGCATTAGTTTATGGGCAGATGAATGAGCCACCCGGAAACCGTTTACGGGTAGCATTAACAGGACTAACGATGGCTGAATCATTTCGTGATGAAGGTCGCGACGTGTTGTTCTTTGTTGACAATATTTATCGATACACTCTGGCAGGTACCGAGGTATCGGCTTTACTGGGACGTATGCCATCAGCGGTGGGATACCAACCGACACTGGCGGAAGAAATGGGGCGTTTACAAGAACGTATTACATCGACGAAAACAGGCTCGATTACGTCAATACAAGCTGTGTATGTGCCGGCTGATGATTTAACCGATCCATCGCCGGCAACCACTTTTGGACACCTGGATGCAACTGTCGTGTTATCTCGCGATATTGCTTCTTTGGGTATTTATCCAGCGGTGGACCCTCTAGACTCAACCTCACGCCAGCTTGATCCTCAAGTTGTTGGTGAAGATCATTACAATACAGCCCGTGCGGTACAGCAAACATTACAACGCTATAAGGAGCTAAGAGATATTATAGCTATTCTAGGCATGGATGAATTGTCACCGGAAGATAAACTGGCAGTGAGTCGAGCCCGCAAGATTCAGAGATTCTTGTCGCAACCATTTAACGTTGCTGAGGTATTTACTGGTTCTCCTGGAAAATATGTATCTCTTAAAGATACTATTAAAGGCTTTAAAGGTATTGTGGAAGGCGAATATGATGAGTTGCCAGAGCAAGCATTCTACATGGTTGGTAGTATCGAAGAAGCTGTCGAGAAGGCCAGAACACTTCAATAAACTTAGAGAAAATAGCTAATGGGTACCATTTTTCATCTTGATATCGTAAGTGCTGAGGAGTCGATTTATTCCGGTCCAGTGGAGTTTTTGATTGCGCCAGCACAGATGGGCGAGGTAGGTATTTATCCACGTCATACACCGATGCTAACCAGGATCAAATCTGGAATGGTGCGAATCAAAGCTCAACTAAAAGAGGAAGAACTTATATACGTGTCTGGTGGCATGTTAGAAGTTCAACCTAATGTTGTAACGATTTTGGCTGATACTGCCGTGCGTAGTCATGATCTTGATGAAGTGAAAGCTATTGAAGCAAAACGAGCTGCAGAAGAGGCCATGAAGAATCGTGAATCAGAATTGGATTATGCCAAAGCACAAGCTGAACTTATGGAAGCAATGTCGCAATTGGCCGCGATTGATAAATTGAGAAAGCGCAAGCACTAATAATGTATCGATAGCAAAAAAGGCGACATATGTCGCCTTTTTTTATTCCTGCAATCCGAATTTGTGTAAATGACGTTAAAATTTGGGTTTCATCAAGAGTAAAAGGCAAAAAATATTTGTTAAGCTGCCACAGAATAAGTACTAAATAATTAATATCCAGGAAAAACTCAATATTGTGTTTAAGTTAAATGTTGTCATATTGGCGGCAGGCGCTGGAAAGCGCATGCGGTCCTCACTTCCTAAAGTATTGCATACCTTAGCTGGTTATCCGCTACTCATGCATGTGACGAATACAACCAGATTACTCATGCCTGATAAAATTTGTGTTGTGATAGGTCATGGTGGAGAAGTGGTGAAGCAGTCGATGCCTGATAGTGATCTGACATGGGTTGTGCAAGAGCACCAACTTGGTACAGGACACGCATTAATGCAAGTTCAGCCTTATCTCGATATGGATGGATCAACGCTTGTATTATATGGGGATGTTCCTCTTGTCAGTAGAGATACGCTTCAGAAATTAATAGTTTCAGCACACGAGAAATATTGCACTCTACTTACTGCGACAGTAGCTGATCCGACCGGATATGGTAGGATTGTGCGTGATTCAAGAACAAATGCAATCACAGCGATTGTTGAACAAAAAGATGCCAGCGCAGAACAGCGAAATATATGTGAAATTAACACCGGGATCATGCTGATTCCTAATATCTATTTGCATGAATGGTTGCCAAGCATTGAAAACACGAACGCGCAACACGAATACTATCTAACCGACATTATTGCGATGGCTACTAAACAAGGGGTTCCGGTAAGTTCGATACAACCAGCAAATCTTTGGGAAGTAATGGGTGTTAATGATAAATATCAATTAGCTCAGCTTGAACGGATCTATCAAGAAGAATACGCGAATAAACTGCTGGAACAGGGGGTTAGTTTGGCTGATCCGGCGCGGATCGATATTAGAGGAAAGCTGCATTGTGGAACAGATGTCAAAATTGATATTAATTGTATTTTCGAAGGAATTGTCAAACTGAACGATGGTGTGCAGATTGGTGCGAATTGTATATTAAAGAATGCAACGGTTGCGGCAGGGACGGTAATTCACCCCTATAGCCTAATTGATGGCGCAGAAATAGGAGAGAACTGTAAAATAGGTCCCTATGCCCGTATTCGTCCGGGTACTAAGCTGCTCAGTGAGGTACATATCGGTAATTTTGTTGAAGTCAAAAATAGCCGGATTGCATCGGGTAGTAAAGCTAATCACTTAAGCTATATCGGCGATTCCATTGTTGGGAAAAATGTAAATATTGGCGCTGGAACAATTACCTGCAATTATGATGGCGCGAATAAGCATCAGACTATCATAGAAGATGATGTATTTGTTGGATCCGATACTCAGCTTGTCGCGCCGGTTAAAATTGCCAAAGGATCAACAATTGGTGCCGGATCAACTATTACAAAAGATACTTCGGAAGGTGCTTTAACTCTGTCAAGAGCTAAACAAGTAAGTTTTTTTGAATGGAAGCGCCCAACTAAGTCGAAATAGTGATGTCCCATGTATCTTAACAAGCTGTGTGAGGAAAAGAATCAGGATGTGTGGAATAGTTGGCGCGATTGCAAATGTAGATGTGGTTCCTGTTTTATTGAAAGGATTGTTACGCCTTGAGTATAGAGGGTATGATTCCGCCGGTTTGGTAGTAACCAACCATGGCTTACAAAGATTACGCACAACAGGTCGTGTAGCAGAATTGAGTAAGCTTGTTGCGCAGCAGAATACGTGCGGATTAGCGGGCATAGCACATACGCGATGGGCTACGCACGGGGAACCTTCTGAGCGTAACGCGCATCCTCATTTCTCAGGAGAAAAATCACGAATTGCTGTTGTGCATAATGGCATCATAGAAAATCATGAAGAAATACGCACTCACCTGAAGAATCAAGGATACGAATTTACTTCAGATACTGATACTGAAGTAATCGCACATCTAATAGCCTTTAAGCTTGAACAAGAAAATAATTTACTAAAGGCAGTTTGTTTGTCCATCGCAGAATTGCAAGGTGCCTATGCGATAGCCGTTATGGAAGAAACGCATCCGGAGCGAATTGTTGTTGCACGCAATGGAGCTCCGTTATTAATTGGTGTGGGGAAGGATGGCAACTATGTGGCATCCGATTCTTCTGCTTTGCTACAGGCCACACGAGATATTATCTATCTGGAAGAAGGTGATGTGGCTGAGTTGCATAATCGTGACTATCGAATCGTAAATTGTTTACATAATCAACTAGGTGAAGCAGTTGAGCGTACCGTGCATGAAAGCTATTTATCAAATGAAGCGATTGAGTTAGGTCCTTATACGCATTTCATGCAAAAGGAGATATTCGAACAGCCTAGTGCGGTGGCTAACACACTGGAAATGGTATTTAATGCACAATCTATTTCACCCAATTTGTTTGGTAGTGAAGCAGAAAAAGTACTTTCCGGAACGAAACATATTCTGATTCTGGCGTGTGGAACCAGCTATCACGCTGGACTGGTGGCGCGCTATTGGATCGAAGCTGTTGCTGGGATACCCTGTAATGTCGATATTGCCAGCGAATATCGTTATCGTAATCCTATTGCACATCCAAATACGCTAGTGATTGGCATTTCGCAATCGGGAGAAACCGCAGATACTCTGGCAGCTCTGAATTATGCCAAGAAATTAAATCATCAGCACAGTCTTGCTATTTGTAATGTACCGGAGAGCGCCCTGATTCGGCAGACTAATTTACGCTTTCTAACTCGTGCCGGTCCAGAGATCGGTGTGGCTTCAACGAAAGCATTTACTACGCAACTAGCATCGCTTTTGTTGCTGACAATAACACTGGCAAAAATACATCATCGATTATCTAAGGATGATGAGTATCGCATGATTGCGGCGTTACGTCACTTGCCGGTTGCATTGCAGAATACATTGCAAGTTGAATCGCAAGTTAAAGTTTGGGCTAAAAGTTTTGCAACAAAACGTCATGCACTATTTCTTGGTCGCGGTGTTCATTATCCGATTGCTATGGAAGGCGCATTAAAGCTTAAGGAAATATCTTATATTCATGCGGAAGCATATGCAGCCGGAGAGCTAAAACATGGTCCATTAGCACTCGTGGATAGTGAAATGCCAATCGTTGCGATTGCTCCTAATGATCAACTGTTGAGCAAGCTTAAATCAAATCTACAGGAAGTGCATGCTCGAGGTGGCGAATTATATGTATTTGCAGATGCCGATTCTCAGATAATGGAGAGTAAGAATTTGCATGTCATTCGGTTAGCGGAGCATACAGGTTTGCTTAGCCCAATTCTGCATACTATTCCGTTGCAACTATTGGCTTATCACGTTGCTCTAGAGCGGGGTACTGATGTCGATAAACCAAGAAATTTGGCAAAAGCAGTGACGGTTGAGTAGTGATTGTTTGAAGGCTTAAGTGACTCAGATTGCGACCGGTATTTATATTGATTCGACGTTTATTTTTTGAAGCTGAAGTGTGATACTTTATCCATGATTGATGGGATGATAAGATAATCCTACTTTAATAAAGGGTATAGACAAGAATGGCTGGTCATAGTAAATGGGCTAATATCAAACACAAGAAAGCCGCGCAAGATGCCAAGCGCGGCAAGGTGTTTACGCGACTTATCAAAGAAATAACTGTCGCTGCTCGCATGGGTGGGGGAGATATCAATTGTAATCCGCGGTTACGCTTGGCGGTTGATAAAGCGTATGATCAAAATATGCCTAAGGACAATGTTGAGCGTGCGATCAAACGGGGTAGCGGAGAATTGGATGGTGTTGATTATGAAGAAATTCGCTATGAAGGTTATGGAATAGCGGGCGCTGCGGTAATGGTTGACTGTATGACCGATAATCGTGTCCGTACTGTTGCAGATGTACGCCATGCATTTACCAAATATGGTGGTAATCTAGGCACGGATGGTTCGGTTAATTTTTTATTCAAACACTGTGGCCAATTAATTTTTGCACCAGGAACCAATGAAGATAAGTTGATAGAAGCTGCATTGGAAGGCGGTGCTGAAGATGTGATCAGCAATGATGATGATAGTATCGAAGTAATTACCGCACCTTATGAGTTTATTGCAGTTAAAGAAGCATTGGAGGGAGCCGGTTTTAAGGCAGAGTTTGCTGAAGTGACCATGAAACCAAGCAATGAAGCATTATTAACTGGCGACGATGCGATTAAAATGCATAAATTACTGGACGCATTAGAAAGTCTTGATGACGTGCAGAATGTATATACCACAGCAGTTCTAGATGAATAAACATCACATTGATAGGTGACAAAATCCGCATTCTTGGCATAGATCCAGGTTTACGGGTTACCGGTTTTGGTGTGATTGATAAGAACGGTAGTAATCTGATCTATGTCGGTAGTGGGTGTATTAAGACATCTGAGGGCGAATTACCTGCTCGCCTTAAGTCGATTTTGGATAGCTTGAATGAGGTTATCGCACAATACCGACCAGAATGCACTGCCGTGGAGCAAGTTTTTGTCAATATTAATCCCAAATCAACATTATTGCTGGGTCAAGCGCGCGGCGTGGCAATTTGCGCTGCTGTGATAAATAATCTGATGGTTGCTGAGTATACCGCACTGCAAATAAAACAGGCAGTTGTCGGCAATGGCCATGCAAAAAAAGATCAAGTTCAAGAAATGGTGATGCGCTTATTGAATCTGACAAGTAGTCCAAGCGCCGATGCTGCGGATGCGCTTGCGTGTGCGATATGCCATGCGCATGCTGAGGTTGGTTTGGGAAAAATTCCATTAATAGGTTACCGTATGAAACGAGGTCGCTTGGTATGATTGGGCGACTAACTGGGATATTGCTTGAAAAACATCCACCACAAGTATTGTTGGATGTGCAAGGGGTAGGTTATGAAGTAAATGTGCCTATGAGTACTTTTTATGACCTTCCAACGATCGGGACTCAAACTACGTTGTATACACATCTTGTGATACGTGAAGATATACATTTACTGTTTGGTTTCGCAACAGAATCAGAGCGTCAGACTTTTCGTCAATTGGTGAAAATTTCTGGTGTAGGTGCAAGAACTGCATTGGCTCTTCTTTCCGGTCTGAGTGTGCATGATTTGCACAATGCCGTAGCGGCACAAGATAGCGCGCGTCTCATCAGAGTACCCGGGGTTGGAAAAAAAACAGCCGAACGCTTATTGTTGGAATTGCGGGATAAACTGAATTCTACAATAATGAATTTGGATGAATCCGTGCCTTCATCTGCACATGGCGATGATATTCTGGATGCATTGTTATCGTTGGGCTATAGTGACCGAGAGGCTAATTGGGCTGTCAAACAAATTTCTACAAGCGCCACGTTATCTGATGGCATACGTCAGGCATTACAGTTGTTGTCAAAGGAAAAGTAATAAATACATAACTTGGATTGCTGAATGATTGAAACAGATCGGTTAGTTACTGCAATACCTTCATCTTCGCAAGAAGAGGTCTTGGAACGTGCGCTACGCCCCAAGCAACTAGAAGAGTATGTTGGTCAAGAAAAAATTCGTGGGCAACTACAGATTTTTATTGAAGCAGCCAGAAATCGTCTTGAAGCGCTCGATCATGTCCTTTTATTCGGCCCTCCAGGTCTTGGAAAAACCACATTAGCGCATATTATTGCCAGGGAAATGGGTGTTAATTTACGTCAAACTTCTGGTCCAGTATTGGAACGACCGGGTGATTTGGCCGCCTTGCTGACAAACCTTGAGCCAAATGATGTTTTGTTTATAGATGAGATTCATCGTTTGTCCCCAGTGGTTGAAGAGATTCTCTATCCGGCGCTGGAGGATTATCAGCTGGATATTATGATTGGTGAAGGTCCAGCGGCGCGTTCGGTGAAATTGGATTTGCCGCCATTTACTTTAGTTGGCGCTACTACGCGAGCTGGTATGCTTACTAACCCTTTACGTGATCGCTTCGGAATAGTTTCGCGATTAGAGTTTTATACTTCGGAAGAGTTAAGTAAAATTGTTATTCGCTCTGCAGGGCTGCTGAATGTGAGAATATCGTCAGATGGTGCATTTGAAATTGCGCGCCGTTCACGTGGTACTCCACGGATTGTAAATCGATTGCTGCGCCGTGTACGTGATTTTGCCGAGGTTAAAGCTGATGGACACGTTACTGCTACAGTGGCCGATGCGGCTCTGAATATGCTGGATGTAGATGCAATAGGATTAGATGTCATGGATAGGAAATTATTACTTGCTGTGTTAGAAAAATTCAGCGGTGGCCCTGTTGGGGTTGATAATCTCGCAGCAGCAATTAGTGAAGAACGTGATACGATTGAGGATGTGCTGGAGCCTTATTTGATTCAGCAAGGATTCTTGAAACGTACGCCAAGAGGCCGTATGGTCACTGCCGCTGCTTATCAACATTTTGGTGTTGCTCTACCGAGAAACGGATTGAGTGGCGATTTTTGGGAAGAGAGTCATTAATAGTCGGTTGATTTTCTATCTATTTTATGCAAATTCAGACACTACGCATTATTATCGCGATTTTAATGACAGCGGTCATTATGTTGTATATTTATACCAATCGTGAGAAAGATTATTACAGTAAGAGCGCGGAACCTGCGGTTGCGCAAATATTAACGGAAATTTCCAGCTGGGAAAAACAAGCGCTTCTAACGCACTTAACTCCTGAAGCCAAACAGACAGTAAATGACGAACAGCTCGATCAATTGATGAATCTCTATCGTAGCTTTGGTCGTTTTCAGTCGATTCAAGAAATTAATTTCTCGCGCACAGTGAGCGCATTTTCTCTAGTGGGCGAGAAGCGGATTAACTATTCAGGTATTGCAAACTTTGACGGAGGGCCTGTTAGTTTAAATATTACTATAGTTGAACGAGGAGGATTTTTTCTTGTTTATAACTTTACGCTGGCAAAAGCGAGTGAAGGATAGTTTGCTAAAAGTTAATACGCTTATAATGTATAGAAATTATTTTCTTCTAAGTGTACGCTATGGCTTTGGGTTAATATATGCATATGGCTTTTTGAACTATCGGTAAAACGCATTAGTCTCACTGTTTGTTCGAATGACTCGGTATTCAATTTTTAGATTGGAGGTTGTAAATGAATCAAAACTACTCAACAGTTGCTGAAAGATCTTCATCAGCTTTGGCGACTAACAAAGTACTGCGCAATACTTATATGCTTCTGTCACTGACATTGTTATTCAGCGGTTTTACAGCTGCGCTGTCAATGTTCATGAATATGCCGCCGATGACTTATCTGGTATCCGTTATTGGTGGTATGGTAATCGCCATGTTTGTATTGCCCCGTTTTGCTAATTCTACAGCGGGTATTGGAATTGTTTTCTTGATTACCGGTATGTTAGGGTTTGGTTTGGGGCCGATATTGAGTATGTATGCCGCTTTACCTAACGGTGGGAATATTATTACACTGTCGCTAGGAGGAACGGGTGTCATATTTATGGGTTTATCCGCCTACGCACTGGCTACACGAAAAGATTTTAGTTTTCTTGGCGGTTTCCTGATGGTTGGTTTTTTGCTGGTATTGCTTGCAGCGGTGGCAAACATTTTCCTGGCCATACCTGCTATGTCGTTAGCAATATCGGCTGTGGTTATCATGATAATGAGTGGCTTTATTTTGTATGACACAAGTCGCATTATTCATGGTGGCGAAACCAATTATGTGCTGGCGACGGTTGGGCTATATATGACAATTTTTAATATTTTTATCAGTTTATTGCAGATATTGGGTATCATGGGTAATGATGATTAGTCTTCAAGTATCTTGAATAACTGTTCAAAACCCCGGTTTAGCCGGGGTTTTGTTTTGAGCAAATGAAATGTGAACGAAGAGGTTTCAGAACATATGGATTGGATGCAAATTATCTCTGCACTGGCACTGGTGGTATTCATTGTAATTCTGTTTCCTACAGCTTTGGATAGGATGAAAAATAGCCCAAAAGGTACATCTTCTGATTGGATGGGTTTTGTTGTTCCCATTGTGGTTATTGTTCTATTTATCATGTTTTTAATTGCGCTAGTTTAGATCATATTTTGCACACTTGTTGAGACCAGAAGTGGCCTCACTTGATTGGACAGTTTTTTGCATTGCAGGTAGGTAATCGAAGTAGAACTCATTTGGTGTTCTGTCGTCAAACGCGGTGTAAGGTCTGTTTTGGTTGTAGAACATGAAATATTTCTCTAAGCCTTGTTTTGCATCACACGCGCTGTCGTAGGCGTGCAGATATACCTCTTCGTATTTAACGCTCTTCCAAAGCCGTTCGACAAATACATGATCACACCAGCTACCCTTACCGTCCATGCTGATCTGGATACCGTTATCCTTCAGCAGCCCGGTGAATTCCAAGCTGGTGAATCGGCAACCTTGGTCAGTATTGAAGATATCCGGTTTGCCATGCTTGTTTGTGGCTTCTTGCACAGATTCAATACAGAAGTCGGCAGTCAGGGTGTTAGATAATCGCCATGACAGCACCCGACGGCTTGCCCAGTCGATACGGCGAACAGATAAACGAAGCCACGTTTCATTGGAATGTACGTGATATCTGCTGCCCAGACATGGTTTGAGCGGGTGATGGACAAATTGCGTAACCGATACGGATAAACTGGATGCGCCTGATACCGCTTGCTGGTGCTGGGCTTGCGGTAGATTGCGTGGATTCCCATTCGCTTCATCAGCGTAGATACACGACGCCGGTCGGTAGTATGCTGTTGAGCGTGCCACATCCAGTAGCCGACATTGCTTCACCAGCGATAGTCCGTGAGTTCGGTCTATCATCGCTTTGCGCTCAACAATCCCGCCTTGATGAGCGCGCCTTCTAAAAAATCATTCTCCAACGTGAGCTGCCCAATCTTGGCGTGAAGTATCTTGAGATCAGGCGCGGCGGCCTTTGCTTTTGAATTACTCCCGAATACATCGATTGCAGATTCCTGTAACTGCTGCTTCCATTCCGAAATCTGATTCGGATGCACATCAAATTGTTCAGCTAACTCAGCTAGGGTCTTATCACCCTTGATCGCAGCTATTGCCACTTTGGCTTTGAATCCCGCTGCATGATTCCTTCTCGTCCTTTTTATATTCTCGCTCCTTTTCTTGCGGCCTATTACACGGCTTGGGTTGAGCAAGATTAACACTTATCCGGCTGTCCGAATTTGCGAAGCCATTTCTAAAATAAAGATAGGATTTTTTTGATTTGAAGGTTTTTGTTGGGGGTGATTAAATGGCAATACCATTTTATAAGCAGGGTAATATTGCTATAAGAATCATGAATTTTCCTTGTTTGAGCAACAGCGGCATGCTAGAATTTCTACTTGATTGATTAGCGTGTAGAAGATATTTACAACTAATAAAATCTAAGTTGCGGATAATAAGGAAATTCGGTCAAGGAAATGTAATTGTCGTCAATCATGGTGTGGTTTTAACAAAATAGGATTCTTAGGTATGGCTCTCGTAAGTTAGTAGAGCATATTAAAGCTGAGCTTTGTAATGTTCTTGGTCGTATTTGGAATTCGTAAAATTAGTAATCATGTGGGGGGAAATATGAGAAGTAAATCAGTAGCAGCCCTGGCGGGGGTATCCGCTCTCGCTTTGTACTCAAGCATGGCAATAGGGTCTAAATACAATTTGCCCGAGCCGCAGAGTGTCATAGCGAAAGATATTTATGATCAGCATATTGTGCTGTTGTGGATTTGTTTGGTTATATTTATTGGTGTGTTTGGCGTCATGTTTTATTCAATACTCAAGCACCGTAAATCTCTTGGTTATAAGGCGGCAAATTTTCATCATAGCACCGCAGTCGAAGTGGTGTGGACGATAATACCTTGTCTTATATTGATTGTAATGGCGTACCCAGCAACAAAGACAGTCATCGCGATGAAAGACACATCAAGTCCTGATATGACTATAAAGGCAACTGGTTACCAGTGGATGTGGGGTTATGATTATCTGCAAGGCGAAGGTGAAGGGATCAGTTTCTTTAGTAAGCTATCGACGCCACGAGTTCAAATTGAAAATAAAGCACCTAAAGGTGAAAATTATTTACTGGAGGTTGATAACCGTGTGGTCGTGCCTGTTGGAAAGAAAGTGCGAGTTATCATAACTGCAAATGATGTGCTGCATGCTTGGTGGGTGCCGGCATTGGGTATTAAGCAAGATGCTATTCCAGGTTTTATTCGTGATACATGGTTCACAGCAGATAAGCCAGGAATCTATCGTGGTCAATGCGCTGAGTTATGTGGTAAAGACCATGGATATATGCCGATTGTAGTAGAGGTAATGGAGGCAGGTGAATATACTAAATGGGTTGCTGCTCAGCAAGGCGCATCCGCAGTTAAAACATCAATGCATGTGGAAAATAAGTAAAAGGAGATAACTATGGCAGCAGTACACGGTGACGCACACGGTCACGGACATGATGACCATCATCCCAGTGGGATAATGCGCTGGATTACAACGACCAATCATAAAGACATTGGTACGATGTACCTGTGGTTTAGTTTTGCAATGTTTCTGGTGGGTGGAACATTGGCAATGGGGATTCGCGCTGAGTTATATCAGCCTGGTATTCAGATACTACAACCTGAATTATTTAATCAATTTACAACATTGCACGGTCTAATAATGGTTTTTGGTGCCATTATGCCGGCTTTTGTTGGGTTTGCTAACTGGCAGGTGCCAATGATGATTGGTGCACCGGATATGGCTTTTGCTCGAATGAACAACTGGAGTTTTTGGTTGTTGCCAGTGGCAGCCACTTTGCTGATTAGTTCATTTTTTGTACCAGGGGGTGCGGCAGCAGGTGGCTGGACTTTCTATCCGCCACTTTCTACTCAGGGCGGTCTAGGCGTAGATCTGATGATTTTTGCAGTTCATATTTTAGGTGCTTCCTCAATTATGGGCTCAATCAATATCATTACCACTATTTTAAATATGCGTGCGCCAGGCATGACGCTGATGAAAATGCCAATGTTCGTATGGACATGGTTGATTACGGCGTATCTGTTGGTTCTGGTTATGCCCGTACTGGCTGGTGTGGTAACCATGTTGCTGACAGATCGACACTTTGGTACGAGCTTCTTTAATGCAGCCGGTGGTGGTGATCCAGTTATGTTCCAGCATATTTTCTGGTTCTTTGGTCATCCGGAAGTTTACATTATGATTTTGCCGTCATTCGGTATTGTGTCTGAAGTGATTCCGACATTCTCACGTAAACCGCTATTTGGTTATTCATCGATGGTTTATGCAACTGCATCAATTGCGATTTTGTCTTGTGTTGTATGGGCGCATCACATGTTTACAGCAGGAATGCCGACAGTTGGTCAATTGTTTTTCATGTATGCGACCATGCTGATTGCTGTTCCAACAGCGGTTAAAGTTTTTAACTGGACAGCTACTATGTGGCGCGGTTCGATGACATTTGAAACGCCGATGTTGTTTTCAATCGGTTTTATTTTTCTGTTTGTGATCGGTGGATTTAGCGGTGTGATCTGCGCAATTGTTCCAATTGATATACAAGTTCAAGATACCTATTATGTAATTGCGCATTTCCATTATGTTCTGGTTTCTGGTTCGTTATTTGCATTATTTGCGGGCGCATACTATTGGATACCCAAATGGACCGGTCATATGTATAACGAAACATTGGGTAAATGGCATTTCTGGTTATCAATGTTCTTCTTTAATCTAACATTCTTTGTGCAACATTTCTTGGGCTTGGCAGGTATGCCACGTAGAATTCCAGACTACAACTTGCAGTTTGCAGATTTCAACATGATTTCTAGCATTGGTGCATTTGGATTTGGACTGACACAGCTTCTTTTCTTATACATCATGATTAGTTGTATTCGTAGTGGAGAAAAAGCACCCCAAAAACCATGGGACGGCGCTACAACACTAGAATGGACGCATTTGCCATGCCCAGCGCCATATCATAGTTTTGAGAAGCCACCTATTGTTAAGTAAAACAATAAGAGAAAACGTATGTCACAAGAAACAGATGGTAAGCGTAGGAAACTTAGAACAGCGATGTTCTTGTTAATTACGGTTATAGCACTTTATGTAACGGCCATAGTGAAACAATGGTAAAAAATAGCTTGAGCGCGAATGTATTGATGATGAAAAAGTTGTTGGTTTTCACATTGGTAATGTTTATTTTTGGTTTTGCGCTTGTGCCTTTTTATGAAAAGTTTTGCGAAGTAACCGGGATTAATAATCTGCTAAAACCGGATGTGCTGGTTAAAGACAATTGGGTAGATGAGGGGCGTTGGGTTGTCGTTGAGTTTGATGCAAATACAAGGGGATTGCCTTGGAGCTTTAAACCATTGCAAACTAGCGCTCGCATCCATCCAGGTGAACCAGTAGATGTGATGTACGAAATCACAAATAATTCAGATCGCGAGATTAGTGGACAAGCTATACCTAGTTATAGTCCGCGTTTCTTGGATAAGCATCTGAAAAAATTTGAATGTTTTTGTTTTACTAAACAGGTACTCAAACCAAATGAGACTAGACAAATGCCGGTGCAATTTGTTATTGAGCCAGGGTTGCCAACTGATATACAAACTGTGACTATTTCATATACTTTTTTTGAATTACCTGCTGGCACAAGTGCAATCAAAAAGTAAGGAATAAAAAGTTGAACAAAATTAGCGAAAAGCAAGAAAGCGTAAGTGTCTGGCAAATCGCAAAAGCGGTAATGTTCGCCTTTATGGGTATTAGAAAAAAAAGTGACCTTGAACATGATGCTGCGATTTTAAAACCAGTGCATGTAATCACAGGTGGAATTATTGGGGCAATACTTTTTGTAGTTGGTGTGATGTTGCTAGTTAGATTGGTTGTTAGTTAGAAATTAAAAATCATAAGTAGGAGGAGAGAAGAATGAGTCAAGAATCAGGGCATTACTACGTCCCAGCTCCATCGTCGTATCCAATTATTGGATCAACGGCAATTTTATTCATGGGATCAGGCGCAGCCTTAACCATGAATAAAATTGAGTTAGGCTATGGTCTTTTAGCAATAGGTTTTGCGATTTTGATTTATATGTTGTTCGGATGGTTTGGTACAGTTGCCAGAGAAAGTGAAAGCGGTAAATATGATGAGCAGGTTGATCTATCATTTCGGTGGGGAATGAGCTGGTTTATTTTTACCGAAATAATGTTTTTTTGTGCTTTCTTTGGGGCATTATTTTACATGCGCAACTTGTCGATTCCCTGGTTGGTAGAAGAAAGTACCGTACTTGGAAATCAATTCTGGTCAGCCTATGATGGTACATGGCCAACTGCAGGGCCAGGTGTTCATGAGCAATTTACTTCAATGGGAGCCTGGGGCTTACCAGCATTTAATACATTACTGCTGTTGACTTCAGGTGTTACAGTCACATTCGCGCATTGGAGATTGAAAGAGAACAGACGTGATGGATTGAAAGCATGGTTGCTGGCTACCATATTTTTAGGTGTATTGTTTATAGCATGTCAAGCTTATGAATATATTCATGCATATAATGATCTGAATTTAAAATTAACAACTGGTGCCTATGGCTCGACCTTTTTCATGTTGACGGGTTTCCATGGCTTTCACGTGACAATTGGTACAATTATGTTGATTGTCATCTATTTCCGTAGTGTGGCAGGTCATTTTACACCAGAACATCATTTTGGATTTGAAGGTGTAGCTTGGTACTGGCACTTTGTGGACGTCGTCTGGTTAGGATTGTTCATTTTTGTGTATTTAATGTAGTAATAATTAACTAATAATAAAGAACTCCGGTTTTTACACATGTGGTGAAAATGGAAATTTTAAATTCACCGCAAGTGTAAGAACAGGAAGTAATCAAATTTTGGAATAATAGTCAATTTATTTCAAACTGACACTAAGATAGACTATTTAAATCAATTCAAACTCCTGTTCTGTAGCAGCTAAATTTTAAGCAAACCAAGAATGATTGTATTGGGATATCGTTTTGAACCGAAGCTCTGGGCGATCATTGTAACCATAGCATCAGCACTAATTTTTATTGAGCTGGGAAAATGGCAGCTGTCTCGGGCAGATGAAAAAACTGTACGCTATGAGCAGTTAGAAGAATATGCAAAACAGTCTCCCATCAAGTTACCAGGAGTTTTGATAAAGCTCGAAGATTTTCAATATCGTGAAGTAGAAGTAGAAGGGGAGTACTTGCCTGAATACACGATATTTATAGACAACAAAACTCATAAAGGACATGCCGGCTATCACATTATTACGCCACTTAAGATTGCAAATAGTTCGATGTGCGTGGCAATTAATAGAGGATGGGTGGCTACTGGCTATGATAGAGGAGTGCTTCCAGAAATTGCGGAAGTGGAAGTAAATGCGCAGGTAAAAGTAACTGGTATCGTGGCTTCATCAGAACTAAGAACTCTAAAACTATCAGATACATCACCGATTGGTAAAGTTTGGAGTAATTTTGATCTGAATCGATATCAGGAAATAATAAATTTAAAAATGCAACCTATAATGGTTCTGCAAAAAGACAGGATAGAAGATGGGCTGATACGGGATTGGGATAAACCTGACTCTGGAGCATCCAAAAATATAGGTTATGCGGTTCAATGGTTTTTATTAGCTGCTACAGCGATAATTATATTCTTAGTGTTGAATGTCAAACGAAAAAATTCAAAAAGCGAATAGGCGTAAGTTTCTACTACTATTGGTATTAATGTGTGCACCGGTTGTAATTTCATATTCTTTGTATTTTTCAGAATACAAACCGGAAAGTAAGCACTATGGTGATTTAATTCCTGTGACCAAGGTTGCGGGAAAAGGCACGAATCAAATTGATAATACAATCCTTCGAATGAAGGATTTTCATGGTAAATGGATATTGGTAACGGTAGACTCTGGGCACTGTGACGAAGCTTGTCAGAGTAAGTTATATTTTATGCGCCAAGTTCGATTAGTTCAGGGAAAAGAAAAACATCGAATTGAACGACTTTGGCTTATTAATGATGATGTTGCTCCAGATGCTGAATTAACTAAACAGCATGAAGGTACATTTTTTGTTAATGCAAAAGATAGTGAAATTTTGAGTTCTATCGAAACTAAAGAGGTACAAACAAAGCATATCTATTTGATAGATCCTATCGGAAATCTAATGATGCGTTTTCCAGAAAATATAGACGGTACTAAAATGGGACACGATATAAAAAGATTATTGCATGTCTCGCAGTTAGAACATTAGAGAAAAGAACCATACTTATGTAAGTTAATTGCATGAATTAAAAGATAATAGTATTCTATTTTAATGAATAAAGGAGAACAATGACATGGCTACCAGCATGGTGTGGCATGAGACAGCATCGCGTATCAATCAATTTTACCGGTTGACCAAGCCGCGTGTTGTATCACTGATTGTTTTTACCGCAGTCATCGGAATGTTTATGGCAGTACCTGGTGCAGTGCCGCTAGATACTTTGATATTAGCAACAATAGGTATTGCATTAGTGGCTGGAGCTGCTGCGGCATTAAATTGCTTGGTAGAACAAAAAATGGATGCCGTTATGGCACGAACAAAAGGGAGACCACTGCCGCAAGGAAAAGTAAGCATACCAGAGACTTTATTTTTTCTGACGATTGTCGGTGGACTAGGACTCTTTATTTTATATAACTGGGTTAATCAACTGACTATGTGGCTGACTCTAGGCACTTTTGTTGGCTATGCGATTATTTACACAGTGATACTCAAACCACTCACACCACAAAATATCGTGATTGGGGGCGCATCTGGTGCCATGCCACCGGTCCTGGGATGGACGGCCGTTACAGGTGAAATAGCCAGTGATGCATTATTATTATTTTTGATTATCTTTGCTTGGACACCACCTCATTTTTGGGCGCTTGCACTATATAGAAAGAATGAATATGCTTCAATTGGCATGCCTATGCTTCCAGTGACGCATGGTGATCAATTCACAAAATTACATGTATTGTTATACACGGTTATTTTGTGTGTAGTAACAACTTTACCCTTTATCACTCAAATGAGTGGATTGATCTATTTAGTGAGTTCAATTCTGCTAAATGGTATTTTTATGTACTACGCGATAGAGATATACCGCAATTATAGTGATCAACTGGCACGAGAAGCATTTCGTTATTCGATACTTTATTTAGCGTTGCTATTTGTAGCATTATTAGTGGATCATTATTTCTTTTTCTAATATTTTCTTCACAAAACCTGTGCTCGCCATATTTTGTGAGCTATTTATGAAAGCACTTGTTACAAGCGCAGAATTGAGCAAGAATCTGGGAAGTTATTCGGTGGCAGGGAATAACTTCCCTGGGTTTAAAATATTGTTTGGATCGAATAGTTGTTTGATATTTCTCATTAAATCCAATGTTGCGCAGTCGATTTCTTTAGTTACAAAAGCACGTTTTTCGCTACCAATGCCGTGTTCTCCTGACAATGTGCCACGAAGTTTAACAACCAAATCAAATATCTCGTCCAAGCAGCGTTCAGCTCGCGATACTTCTTCCGCATTATCTGGATTGATCAATAGATTCACATGAATATTGCCATTACCGGCATGGCCAAAATTAACATTGTGTAGTTGATAGTGAGTGCTCAGCTGGGTCAATCCGTTTAAAAATTGTGGTAATGTATTAACAGGTACCACAACATCCTCATTAATCTTTTTTGGGGCAATTTCTCGTAACAAAGGGGATAAAGCCTTGCGTGCTTTCCATAATGCAGCGGTGTCGTTTACTTGATTCACGCGAATCAATCCATCGGCTTGGCACGCTTTAAGAATGGCAGAAGCTGCAGCGAAAGTGTCGTCATCAAATCCATCGACTTCAATCATCAGCATGGCATCTGCATCCATTGGTAGCATGTTGGGATAGCGATTACGGATCAAATTTAACGAACCGGAATCTAAAAACTCAAGTGCACTTGGTAGCTGTGGCAGAGCCATAATATTTACGATAGCTGTGGTGCAGCTTGTCAGGTCTCGAAAATGTGCGATGATGCCTGTAACTGTATTGGGCAGCGCAGTAAGTTTAAGTGTCGCTTCGGTTATAACCGCTAACGTTCCCTCTGAGCCGATCAGAAGTCTGGTGAGATCATAACCGACCACGCCTTTGGTGGTGTAGCAACCGGTTGTAATAAAATCACCCGCACCGGTTACAGCTTTTAAACCCAGTACATGCTCGCGCGTCGTACCATACTTAACTGCATGTGGTCCACCTGCGCTGGTGGCAATATTGCCACCAATACTTGAAAACTGAGCGCTGGAAGGATCCGGAGGCCAGAAAAAACCATATGGTTTGGCTGCATTCTGCACGGATTGATTCAGCACACCGGGTTCAGCCACGATAACGCGATTTGCAGGATCAACTGAAATAATCTTGAGCATGCGCTCCAGTGATAAAGCAATACCACCCAATTCCGGCAAACTGCCGCCGGCAGTTCCAGTACCGCGTCCGCGGGGAATGAGCGGAACCTGATAGCGATTACACAGCGAGACGACACGCTGTACTTCTTCGGTTGTCAGTGGGAATAGTACTGCATCCGGTGGAAAGATCTTACGGCTGTTGTCATAAGCATAAGCGTAGCAATCTACCGGATCGGTATAGAAGCGATCCGGTGGAAATGTGCTGTGCAAATCAATGAGCAGATTGGCTGGCAACATGATTAAGACATTCTAAACATTAGTTGAGATACTCGAATACCTTGACAACTTTCTTTACACCCGAAGTAGAACTGGCTATTTGAGCCGCGTTATCGGCTTCTTGCCGTGTAACAACTCCGAGTAAATAAACGACTTCATTTTCTGTCACAATCTTAACGTGATTGATCTGAAACTTACGTTCCGCGAGAAAACGCCCTTTCACCTTGGATGTGATCAGTGTGTCATTGCTGCGCGAAGTCAACGAAGTATTGTCAGCAACAGCGACTTCATTAAAAATCCTGCGCACATTATCAACGCTCATAATCAGCTTCTCGATATCGGCCTTAATCGTGTCAGTGGGAACTTCTCCCGTTAGTAGCACCATGCGATTGTAACTGGTGACATTGATGTGTACTTTGTCGCCAAATTGCTGATGAATGCGCCGTCCACTCTTTAATTCGATTCCTTCGTCTTCTATAAACATGCCGCTTGTTCTTCGATCTTCCGAAATATATGTTCCGGTCCCAGCTGCTGTACCAATTGTGAACATAGGAACACAGCCAACCAGAAGAGGAAGGAATAAGAAAAGTGACAGCAAGTATTGATTGAGACATTTCATTTGATTGGCTCCGCAGAATTCAAAATTTTATGCCCGATAATACAGTAAAATAACCGGATAACGAATATTCAATTGCTTAAAATGTAGCAAAAGTAAAATGGCCAAACGGACATTATGAGCACAGAAAAATACCAGCATACCTCCAGTAAGCAAATAGAAAGCATCGATATCAATGAACCTTCATCTGCGGTACTGGGTGTGGCAACGGGAGAGGATCGGTATCTGATACCCATGGCCGAAGTGAATGAAGTCATACCCATACCCAAATTAGCGCATGTTCCGCTTACGCAATCGTGGTTTCTGGGTTTGGCGAATGTGCGCGGGAATTTGTATGGAATTACAGACTTAGGTGTTTATTTGGGCGGCGATCCGATGTCATTCAATTTGAAATCTCGAATATTGTTGGTTTCGTCCGGCAATAAGGTCTATAGCGGTTTCATAGTCAATAGTATGCTGGGTATCCGGAATTTGGCTGAATTTACCCCTATGAAATCAGCCAAAAAGAAACTGCCACAAGGAATCACTGCGCAATATAAGGATACAGAAGGACGAGTGTGGAAAGAATTAAGCCTATTTGAATTGCTTCATGAGGAGAAATTCTTTCAGGTTGCCCGAAAATGAGCTAATAGTTGCTGCGCCAGATTTTGCGGTTTTTGTATGAAAATTATTTGATAGGTGATTGAAAGAGTTATGTTGAATTCCAAAGCTGTTGCGAAAGACAAAGCCAAGATTCTAGCCGAGGCGCTGCCGTATATCCAACGCTTTCATGGCAAAACCATCGTCATTAAATATGGTGGCAATGCCATGGTTGAGGAGCACCTTAAACAAGGGTTTGCGCGTGATGTCGTGTTGCTGAAATTGGTTGGTATGAATCCGGTAGTGGTTCATGGGGGAGGTCCGCAGATTGACGACATGCTCAAACGCGTTGGTAAGCAAGGTGAGTTTATTCAAGGTATGCGTGTAACTGATGCGGAAACCATGAATGTGGTTGAAATGGTGTTAGGCGGATCGGTCAACAAAGATATCGTTAACTTGATCAATCGCCACGGCGGCAAGGCCGTAGGTTTGACGGGCAAGGATGGGGCTTTTATTCGCGCCAAGAAGATGCTCATGGCGGATCGAGAAACAGCGGGAAAGTGGATTAACATCGGTCAAGTCGGTGAGATTGAATCGATCGATCCCTCGTTAATTGCGTTACTCGATACGCAGGATTTTATCCCGGTTATTGCACCGATTGGCGTTGGTGCGGAAGGCGAATCCTATAATATCAATGCGGATTTGGTAGCCGGTAAGCTGGCTGAAATTCTCAAAGCGGAAAAACTGATTTTATTATCCAACATTCCGGGTGTGCTGGATAAGGATGGTAATCTGCTGACCGGTCTGACCGCAAAACGAGTGGATGAATTGTTTGCTGACGGCACCATTTCCGGCGGTATGTTGCCCAAGATTGGTTCAGCTTTGGATGCCGTTAAAAAGGGAGTTAAATCATGCCATATCATTGATGGGCGGGTAGAGCATGCACTACTTCTGGAAATATTAACCGATCAAGGTGTGGGTACCCTAATCAAGGAAAAATAGATAATCGCAGCAGCAGCCGTAAAGATGAGCGTCTACGTTTGCCGGCGCTTACTTAAAGCTGTCAGAATACCGCGCAGGATCTGCACTTCCTCTTTCTCCAATCGCGCTCGTGAAAATAAACGGCGGATGCGCTGCATTAACAGTTTGGGTTTCTGCGGATCAAGGAAATTACTGATGATCATCAATTCTTCAAGATGCGCATACAATGATTCCAGCTCGTTAAAACTGGCTGATGGTCGGATTGCCGGTGGCGCTGCATTTTCAGTCAGTGTCATGCGTAATTCATAAGACATTATTTGCACGGCACTCGCCAGGTTGAGTGAAGGATACTGTGGATTCGCGGGAATATGAATAATGATCTGGCATTTGCTTACCTCGGCTGTAGTCAGACCGGAATTCTCTCTACCAAACAACAATGCTACTGGTTGTTGTTGTGCGTAGCGCAATAATTCATGTGCACCTTGTCGCGCATCGAAAACATCATGTGAGAGCTCGCGCGGCCGTGCCGTGATCGCAGCGGTCAGTACGGTGTTTTCCAGCGCTTCATCAAGTCCGGTGCAAACTTTCGCGAATTCCAGAATATCGCTTGCATTGGCAGCCCGGGCATCGGCTTCTTTATCGGGAAAAAATCTTGGATTAATCAGATAAAGCGAGTGTAACCCCATCGTTTTCATCGCCCGTGCAGCTGCTCCGATATTACCGGGGTGGCTCGTATGACTGAGAACGATGCGAATATGATCAAGCGGGCAAGGGGCATTCATAATAAATTGGATTTTTTGTCAAAGAATAGAGAGGATTGTTTATTTCCCGATTAATACGAGTAGCAAAGATTGCTATCGCCAGGACTACGGGTATTGCACTGATCAGTTGATTCTAGCAGAGGAAGTGTAGTCTCTTCGGATTTTTGATCTATACTAAAGTAGAGATTATTAGGATTTTGCCATAGCAAATTGAATGGGTAGAAATCGGCCAAGCGATTCATGAGGCCGTCCATGGTTGTAGTGATATGTGCAGTCAAAATGGAGTCCATGCGTTTAAGTAGCAAGTAGATTTGTATAATATTGCTGCGTAAATTGTGCTGGTGACAAATAGCCAAACCTCGTTTGTGGTTGCTTATTGACAAATGCAACGTCGCACCAGTTAGTAATGAAAAGAAAAAGCACTTTTGATATTATCGAAGGTGTTGATTTACTAGTGATTGTAATAATCCATGGTGCAAATTTGTCGCAATCAATTTTCTGATTACTTAAAGCAAAATTTTTAAGCCTCAAGTTTTTGTGATTTTAATAATTGATAACAATCATTATCAGTTTTTAGGAGGATTCTTTGGCTACATTTGTGACACCGCGTGCGCATCTTATAAGCAATACCAAATCAGGAGCTGGCAAAGGCTCAACATTAACTCAGGAATGTAAGAACATTTGCGAGGAGCTGAATTATGAACTTGTCGAATATACAATCCATTGTCCTGAGGAGCTTGAACAACAAAGCCGAATTGCCGTCGAGCGTGCATTGGATAACTGTGATGTTGTTATTGCGGCTGGGGGTGATGGAACAATTCGTAGTGTTGCTCAAGTAGCTTATGGAAAGAATGTCCGCTTCGCGATTGTGCCTTGCGGAACCTTTAATCTCTTTGCACGTACCCATAATATTCCTGAAAATCATGAAGAAGCATTTCGCTTAGCACTGACAGGAATACCTCAGATGGTAAGAGTAGGATTAGTAAATGGGCAAGTTTTTTTGAATAATGTTGGCTTAGGTTTATATGCTAAAGCTATCATAGACCGCGAAAGCAATACAGACCGATTTGGTCGGCATCGTTTAGTAGTCATTATTTCGACGATTCTTAGTTTATTTAGCAAACATCGGTTACTTAAAGTTGATCTGCTTAGCGAAGACAAACTTGATACGGTATATACTCCAATGATTTTTATTGGTAACAATACTCTGCAATTAAGAAATCTCGCCTTGAACGTAGCGCATTGCATGAAGTCCAATCTTCTAGCAGTTGTCATGATGAAACCGGTCACTAAATCTGAAGTTTTCACAGTTATTTTGCGAGGATTATTTAGAACTCTAGAAGATGAAAAAAATGTTGATTCTTTTTGTGTTGACTCACTAACTATTTTTACACGAAAGCCTTCGCAACTGGTTGTCTTGGATGGAGAGATCATGACAATGAATTCTCCTCTTCATATTAGGGCCCAGCCTGAATCACTCAATATGGTCTTACCGACCAAACTATCCACCATTGATCAGTGAAGCCCATAAATGAGTTTAGTGCGAGTGGTTCATCTTTCCGATCCCCATTTTGGGACAATTCATATGGGTGTCGGAGATGGGCTACTTAATACTCTAAGGGAGATTGAGCCCGCCTTAATTCTTCTAACTGGTGATATCACTCAACGGGCGCGGGCTGATCAATTCAAAGCCGCAAAACATTTCATTGATCAAATTGGGTCAGCGGCTGTGATTGCAGTGCCTGGTAATCACGATATATCACTCGGAAATATCTACGAGCGAATTTTTCATCCCTACAAGGGATATGAAAACATATTTAAACAAAAATTAGATCAAAATATTATTTTGAAAGATCTCTGTATTACATGCTTAAATTCGACCAGCCGTTGGCGGCACATACAGGGGGAGTTTCAGTATTCCTACTTGGAGGAGCAGTTCCAAGAAAATTATTCTAACTGTAAAGTACGCATTGCGGCATTTCATCATCCCATGGATTGTGCTAAATATATTGACGATAAAAATCTACTTAAAGGACGAGATAGTGCCATTGCCCTTTTTGACCGCCACAATGTTGATATGATTGTGGGTGGGCATATTCATGATCCTTATGTCAATTTATCTAGCGCACGTTATCCGCACATTCGGCGAAAAATAATCCTATCTGTCGCGGGGACTTGTATGTCGTCGCGAACCCGAGCAGGGGCTCCGAATTCTTTTAATTTGATTGATGTAAATACAGATTTCATTCCTAAAATTACCTTAACACGATTTGATATGGACTCAACGTTTCATTTTAAACCGAAAGAAATACACTATTTTAGTCGTGATTCCACATTAAGTTGGAATCGTGATTCTTCTTTAATAGTTTCAACGTGAGTTCTATTGATATTTATACTTACAGACAATTACGAATCAGTAATTTTACTCAATATTGGAGCGTTATCATGCAGATATTTTGCCCCAGTATCAAAAGGCTTTTAGGCCTCGGCGTTATAATACTCAGTGTAATTGGTACAACAATTTAACGACTCTGAAAATAGGATTTTTCAAGGAATTCCAATTATTTTCCTATGCAAAAATGCGAGAAAATTTCTCCCAATAAGTCATCTGCTGTAAATTGTCCGGTTATAGATGATAGAGCCGCTTGTGAAAGTCTGAGTTCTTCAGCAAGAAGCTCCAATTGATATTCATTTTCAGTGAATTTTTGCGCATTCTCTAGATGTACTTTGGCTTGTGTTAATGCTTCAAGGTGACGCTGCCGAGCCATGAAAATCCCTTCACCAGCTTGATTGAATCGCCAGCCTACGATTTCCAGCATCTTCTTGCGGAGTAATTCGATACCTGCTCCGGTTTTAGCAGAAATATAAATTTTAATGTTATTTTCTTGATCTTCAGTTCTAGGAGATGCGTTCAGTAGATCAATTTTGTTGACGACTGTAATTTGAGGTTTGCCAGCAGGAATGTGATTAATGGCTTGATCGTTGTCATCTGATTGATGGCGATTGCAGTCAATTAACCTGATCACCATGGTGGCGCTTTTAATTGCCGCGTGGGTGCGTTCAATGCCCTTTTGCTCGACAATGTCACTGGTTTCTCTGAGTCCCGCCGTGTCAATGACATGAATCGGTATGCCTTCGATAGCGATCGTGCGCTGAATGGTATCTCGCGTAGTTCCAGGGATCTCGGTTACGATGGCTGCATCATCTTCAACCAGCTGATTGAGCAAGCTGGATTTGCCTACATTAGGTGCGCCTACTAAGACAACTGTGATGCCTTCCTGCAATAAATTTCCTTGCTGTGCTACAGCGAATATCTGCAACAGCTGTGTGCAGATATGATGCAGTTTTTCTTTGATCTGCAATGCTTGTAAGTTATCAATTTCATCGTCTGGGAAATCAAGGATTGCTTCTATCAGCATGCGCAGCGTAGTCAGTAAATTGACTAATTGCTCAATCTTGGTTGAGAAATGGCCCTGCAAAGAATTAATAGCACAGCGTGCGGCTTCAATGGTGCTGGCTTCGATGATATCAGCGACGCTTTCAGCCTGAATTAAATCAATTTTATTATTAAGGTAAGCGCGTAGTGTAAATTCACCGGGTTGTGCTAAGCGAGCACCTGCAGAAAGGCATTGGTTGAGCAATAAACCCATGACTGCTGGGCCACCATGGCCTTGCAGTTCGAGTACGTCTTCACCAGTGTATGAGTTGGGTGCAGGGAAATAGAGTGCAATACCTTGATCGATGACTTGACCTTCGGCATCAAGGAATTGACTGAGCTGCGCATATCGTGGCTTGGGAAGTTTACCAAGTATGGTTTCTGCTAGTTTTATGATGTTCTTGCCAGAGATACGGACTACGCCGATTCCACCTCGGCCGGGTGGGGTGGCAATGGCTGCAATGATATCAGGGCTTGCCATAAATCATCTCGATGATTGCCGCTACGGAATCACCCGTTATTCATAGAAAATAACGGGTGACGGATGGTTTATTTTCTCCGGGGTTTCTTGTTAGCTGCTGTGCTTCTTGCTTTTGCGGGCGGTTTGTTTTTCACTGGAGTAGTCACTGGCTGTGGCTTTTCAGTGTGCTCGGCATCGGTGTTCGCAGCGGTTGCTGCTTCCTGGATGGATGTATCTTCACTGACGGAGGCCGGGAGCAGTGGTTCTTCAGAAAGTGTTCCGGGCTTGCCCTTTCTTTTTCTTTGGTTTCTATCTTTTTCCTTGTTACTTTCAGCCTCAGCTTTGTTTTCATACATGCGTGTTATTTGCCATTGCTGGGCAATGGAAAGTATATTATTGCAGAGTGAATAAAGTACCAATCCGGATGGGAAAAAGAAAAAGAAGATGCTAAATGCGATGGGCATTATCTGCATTACTTTTGCTTGAATCGGATCTGCCGGTGTGGGGCTGAGTTTGGATTGAACCCACATCGATATGCCCATGATTACCGGCAATACATAATACGGATCAGGTACAGACATGTCGGTAATCCATAATGCAAACGGTGCATAGCGTAATTCAACCGCTGCCATTAAGGTCCAGAATAAAGCAATAAATACCGGAATCTGAACCAGGATGGGTAAGCAACCACCCATCGGATTGATTTTTTCTTCTTTGTAGAATTCCATCATTGCTTGATGCATTCGCTGGCGATCGCTTGCGTATTGTTCACGTATCCGTTGTAACTTCGGTGTGACCACGCGCAGTTTTGCCATTGAACGATAGCCGGCAGCAGATAATGGGAAGAAAATGAGTTTTACAGTCAGCGTCAGCAGAATAATGGATACGCCCCAGTTATCGACCCATGAATGATAAAAGGAGAGCAGCCAGAATAGTGGTACGGCAAGCACCGTTAACCATCCATAATCGACCGTTAACTCCAGTCCCGGTGCCAGTTCTGCCAATTTGTTCTGTTCTTGCGGACCGGCATAAAAAGGCATAGTGATACTTTTGGTTTGCCCCGGCTCAATTGCGCCAACCGGTGCGATGACGCCCGCTGTGTATTGATTGTACGTTAAGCGCTTAGCGTAATATTCACGAGGAGTATGTGGCGTCGGTAGCCAAGCAGTAAGAAAGTAGTGTTCAAGCATGGCTATCCAGCCGTTATCTGCATTGGTTGGATATTCCGCTTTATTCTTGTCCAGATCAGAGAATTTTATTTTCAGGAATTTGTCTGCTTCCGTATACATTGCAGGTCCCGTATAGGAATGAACCATCGTGCTAGTCCCCGTGGGTTCATTTGCATCTCGTAACATCTGAAAATATGAGAATGGAGCAATCGCTGCTTCACTATGATTGACGACTTCAAATTCAACATCAATGACATAGCTGCCACGATGGAAGGTGTAAATCTTGATAACTTGTATACCATTTACTTCTGGCGCCAGAAGACGTACTACGACCTTATTCTGACCAGGTTCCAGTTCGTAATTATAGTGATTGGAGTCGACAGTGTATTTGGTTTTGTGACTGGGTAATCCATCACCGATCAATCCTGATTGTGCTACCTGGAATCGCGCAGTTTTATCCAATAACAGCTCATAGGGCTTGTTTTTGTCTTCCCGAGATGGGTGTTTCAGTAAGCCGAGCTGCCGTATATCACCACCTGCTGTGTCAATTTCAGCAACAATCATATCTGTTGTGATTTTGATTTTCTCGCCAGTGGTAAATAGATTGGGTGTTATCGATGGATTGGCGCCTTCTATCTCGGAAGAGATTCCGCCGGATTCTTCTACTGCAGAAGTTAAGCTATCGCCAGGTACTGGCAGTGGATCATGACGCTGATTAGAAGAGTTTGAGGTTGCTCCGGGCATTACTTGTGAGGCGGGCGGATATAACTCTTTTTGCCATGCTTCCCACAAAAACAGTAAAGAAGTAGAGAAAATAATAATAAGTACAAGTCGTTTTGTTTCCATTGTTTATCTGATCAGGTTGTTTTGTTTCGATATAACTGCTCGTGTGTCACGAAAATCAACTGATTAATAGTGTGGCTCAGTATGTCGCGATATTCTTATGTTCTGACAGCTAATTGATCGATAGCTTCGAATAAATAATGAATTGATTGTATGCAGTCATTGAGATTAAACTTCTATTTTATGTTGTACTAAGGTACTGGCTCGTAACCACCTTTGTTCCAGGGATTACATCGCAATATGCGCCATACACTCAGTCGTGTTCCATGGAATAATCCGTATTTTTCATATGCTTCACGAGCATACTGTGAGCAAGTTGGAGTAAAACGACATGAGGGTGCCAGATAAGGGCTTATACAGTACTGATAGGCTTTAATAAAGGCAATAATTAACCGTGACATTGCTGTAGCTGAAACATCAATAACTTGGCTTCATTGACCAATTGTATCGAATCATTTTGGGGAATTGAGCGCCGCAATCGTATTACCCAATCCATTTTTTTAAAATGCTCATATTCATTATGTCGGTTCTTACGAAATGTTTCTCGTAATATACGTTTAATCCAATTGCGCTTAACTGCGTGTCGCTCAATTCTTTTTGAAACAATTAATCCTATTCGCGCATATGCAAGTCCATTGGGTTTTGCATAAATTTGAATTAAATCACTACTGGCCTGATATCTTAAGTTAATTACTGCAGCAAATTCTGTTGCTTTAAGTAGTCTGCAACTTTTTGGCAGAGAGTGAATTTCAACAAATTTGAAAATAAAATTTTTTATTCAGTAGATTAGACACTCAACCGAGCGCGACCTTTTGCGCGACGAGCCCGAATTACGGCCGCACCACCACGTGTTCTCATACGCACAAGAAATCCGTGTGTACGCTTTCTTTTAATAACTGAAGGCTGATAAGTTCGTTTCATTTTTCTCTCTAATTTCTTCTGTCAATAGAACCGCGTATTACAACTTGTTAAGATGAGGATGTCAATATTATTTTTAAGACGATTCGTTATTTTTGGCTGAGTAACCAAGAAATATTGATATAGATGAGTGAGCGGTTTGTACTATAACTGTCCGAATAAAACATTATTAACTGATAAATTTATTATTTATTATATTAATCAATTGCTTGATAGCTAATATTTCTGTTTTTTTATGAAGCATATAAGTAACAGCTTACTTAATTGCAATTTCTAAAAGGAGGATTTAAACTTGGGTAATAAAAAATTAAGATGGTTTTTAGAAAGAAGATGGAAGAAAAAATAGCTTATTAAGAAATTGAGATAGTTAATTTTTGATCAAAAAATTTTATATTATTCACCAAGTAAAATGGCTGGCTTCTTTGAGTTGTTTTGTACGAATGGATAAAATAAATAATAAAAGAGGTGTAGCGAATGACTGAGATAACTGCAATTTCTGATAATCGATGTCAGGATCGTCGTCAAAGTATGCCATTTTTTTGTGCTTTTCATTTGGGCATTAAGGCTGGAAGAAGAGTGAGTGAGCGCAGAATAATGGAACGTGGAAGGTCTGGTTATGTTGATTATTATGCAGGTCACTTGATGTTATGTGCGATAGTGATTTTATTTTTAAGTGCATTAGATGCTTTTCTTACGTTAAATATTTTGAATAATGGCGGCGAAGAGCTTAATTGGTTTATGGCGGTGCTGATTGACGATGGTGTGGAAAAATTTGTTGGTTTCAAAATAGCTTTGACAGCGATGGCACTTATATTACTTGTTATTCACCATAATGTTCAATTAACGAAAAAAGTGCGCGTCAGACACATTAAGTACCTTATTTTGATTGGTTATACTGTATTAATCGGTTATGAATTACATTTGCTGGAATTAGCAACGACTGCTTATTGATTGTAGATGCGCCAGAAATAATTAAAGGATAGAAATGACTGATAGTGAAAATAAGATCAAGATTGATGGTGTCGAATATTCATTATCATCGTTGAGTACTGAAGCAAAGACGCAGATTACTAATCTTAGATTTGTTGAAAACGAAATAATACAGTTGAAAGCAAAATTGGCAATAGCTAATACGGCAAAGCTTGCTTATCAAGCAGCATTAAAAAACGCTATAACCAGCAATACTCAATAAACGTTTTAACTCACTATTTCAGTTGCTGTTGTCGTGTAAAGTAGCTGGCTACACTTCTTAAATCATCTAATACCAGCGTGCCAGCGGCAAACTGCAAGCGAAGATAAGCGAGTAGGTAGTTATATCGTGCCTCGGCGAGATCGCGCCGGGCCGTATGTACTTGTTGTTGTGCATCCAAAAGATTTAAATTAATACGTATGCCGCCGCGAATACTTTTTTGTGTGGCATCGACGAGTAGTTCAGCTGACTTGACCGCTAGTTCTAATGATTCAATTCTTTTAACACCGCTCTGTAACAGATTGTATTGTTTACGCAGTTCAATAAGTACTTTATCAGCTATGGCATCAAGGTCAGCCTCTGCTCGGGCATGGTTGGCTTTTGCTTGTGCAGTCAATGCATTGACACGACCACCAGCATAGAGCGGGAAATTAACTTCAATACCGATCGTACCTAGCTCAGCATCTTGGTTTCGTGTGATAAATGAACCTCTATTGTTTTTTGAAAGACTTGCGACTAAATCGACGCGTGGTGCATGTCCGGCATAACTTTTTCTGATTTCTTCTTTGCCGGAAACTACTGTATGGCGTTGTGTGACCAGTTCTGCATTGCGTTCGAGGGCTAGAGCGTACCAATTGTCATAATCTTGCAACTGAATGGAACGCGAGCTAAACATGTCTGACAATCGGTCCAATTGGTCTATTTTTTGTCCTATAATAGACTCAAGTTTAAGTAGTGCTGTTTCCAGTTCATCTTTGGCTTCAATAACATGCGCTTGTGCAATAGCATGCTTTGATTGTGTTTCAAGTACATCAGTGGTGGTTCCTTCTCCTTTCAATAGCATACGTTCGTTGACACGCTTGAGTTCTTCAAGGGAAGTTAGTTGTGTTTCTGAGAGTCTGACATGTTCCTGTGCCAGCAGTGTTTCCACATAAGCTTCTACCAATCGAACAACAAGGTGTTGACTGCGTCCAGTAAATTTTGCGCGACTGGAATCTGCTTGCGCTTTTCCTATTCGATAACTAGCAACTGCTTCCAAGTTGATCAAAGGTTGACGTAAAGTTAAGGAACTGATCTGACTATCAAAACTTGTATTATCAGCGACGCTTTGCCCGGTTTGTGTCGCTCCTGTAATGGTTCCCGCACTTTTGCTCTGAGTGTGAGTAACTGTCAGATTAGGCAGTAAACTAGCCAAACCAATGGCCTCTGCCTGTTGCCCAGCTTCGCTCTCATGTAAAGCTGAGCGGTAAGTCGGGTCATGTCTTAATGCCGCTTCATAAGCTTCTAATAAACTCAATGCGTGCGCATGATTGGCTTGTTGGCTAATCAACAAGATTATGCAGAATAAAAGAAAAAGTTTTGTACGAGGGAAAGTCATTGTAACTATTCTTCGCTTAAGGATGAATGAACGCGATCTAGAATCGGTTTGAATAAATAACTCATCAATGAGCGCTCGCCAGTTTTAATAAATACTTCTACTGGCATACCCGCTCTAATCTGTTGATCAGATAATTGTTTCATGCCTTCAGGGGTAACTTGGGCCTTAATCGTGTAGTATGGAAGCCCGGTGCGCTCGTCCATCAGGCGATCGGCAGATACTTGAGTAACGATACCAGGAATATTCGGCGTTTTCTTTTGATTGAGCGCTGAAAAGATGAGGTCCACAGGAAGGTCGACATGCACCCGATCAATTAAATGAACCGGTACTTGTCCGGTAATCACTAATAGATCGTCGCTTGGAACAATATTCATCAACTTAAACCCTGATCCGATGACCCCTCCTTCAGTGAATACATCCATACCTACCACGATACCATCAACAGGTGCTTTAACCTCTACATTGGCCAATTCAAAATCCTGTCCATTCAATCTATTATCTAATGCTTCTGCTTCACGCTTGATATCGGATAACTGTTGTCTGACTTCCTTCTGATACTCTTGCTGCCGTTGAATACGACGCTGCTCCAATTCGGTTATCTGGCGCTGGATGCGACCAATATTACCAATATCCGCAGAAATTTCGCCAGTTAACTGAGTATAGGTGCGCTCTAGTTCCAAGACGCGATGACGAGGTACAAAGCCATCTGTTGCCAGATCACGTAGATTGACGAGTTGTTCTTCTAAGAATTTCAATTGCTTATTTTTGCTAACCTTTGACGCTTCAAGTCCACGCAACTGAACTCTCAACCCAGCCGTATTCTCATCAAGAGCAGCTATTTCATGTTGTAATGCTAGCTTGCGTGATATGAATAGCTGATTTTGTATGATTATGTTATTAGAAACGCGTAAGTCTGTATTTTGTAGTGATAATAACTCTGCCGGAAATAAAATTTCATTTTTGCCATCGCGCTCAGCCAGTAAACGTGCCTCTGTAGCGCGTGCCGCATAGAGCTGATGACGAGTGATATCGGCTTGTGCTTTGATCTGAACATCATTCATGCGTACCAGCACCTGACCTACGTTGACATGATCACCTTCTTTAACCAGAATACTGTCAATGATACCGCCGGTTTGGTGCTGTACAGCTTGCAGATGACTGGCAACGGTAACCGTTCCTGGAACCGGCACACCCTTGTCGAGAGGTGCGAAAGATGCCCATAGAACGAATCCGCCAAAACCTGCTAAAACTATCCACCAGCCCAATCGGGTATGTGCGGTTTCATCAGTTTCAACCCAACTTGAACTATCGCCCGGAATGCTCTCGATAATCTTCTCTTTTTCTTCAGCAACAAGCTTCATTAATATTCCTGTTCAAGGATCAGTACTTTTCAATTGTTAATTATAGCGCGTGTGATTTATTCGGTTTCCGGAGCAGTGGCGTTAACAGTCTGAGTTACCTCGTTTTGAGCAGCTGGCTTTTTAGTCTCTTGTTGTGATTGCAAGGCTTTCTGTGCTTGCTGTTGTTGGGTTAACTTTTCAATCACTTGGTTTGTTGGGCCAAACAATTTTGCTGAGCCATCCTGTAGTAATAACAGTTTTGTGGTGACACTGATGATACTGGTTCGATGTGTAATAAGAACGATAGTTTTTCCACGTTTTTTTAGATCGACCAGCGCAGCCAACAACGCTTGTTCACCGACATCATCTAAGTTTGAATTGGGTTCATCAAGGACAATCAATGAGGGATCATTATACATGGTACGCGCTAAGCCAAGACGCTGCTTTTGTCCACCTGACAGACCCGCACCGCCGTCACCTAGCGGTGTATCATAGCCTTCCGGCATATTCAGAATCATTTCATGAACACCTGCACGTTTGGCAGCCAGGATAACCTTGTCAGCATCAATTTCTCCAAAGCGGGCAATGTTCTCGGAAATGGTGCCGGCAAATAATTCTATATCCTGTGGTAAGTAACCGATATGCGGCCCTAGCTCGTCCTTATTCCAAAGATAGACATCAGCACCATCCAGCCTTACTTTTCCCGCAGCGGCTGGCCATATACCGACCAATAAGCGCGCTAAAGTGGATTTTCCAGATCCGCTGGGGCCAATGATACCCAACACCTCACCAGCAGCCAGAGAGAAAGTCAGCCCTTTGATGACTGGAACTTTGCTGCCAGGCGGCATGGCGGTAACATTCTCGACCGCAATGATACCTTTGGGTTTGGGTAACGCCATACCTGCTTCGCGGGCTGGATTCTGCTCGAGCAGTTTATTCAGGCGTTCATATGCGCTGCGCGTACCGCCAATTTGCTTCCATACACTGATCAACAGTTGAACCGGAGCAATGGCTCTACCCAACAAAATTGAACCGGCGATCATCATTCCGGGCGTAATGCTGTTATCCAAGACCAGCAAGGCGCCTAGTCCCAGCATGAGCGATTGTAATGCCACGGTACATGACTTGGATAGTGCGGTAACAATGCCCGCCTTTTCACTGGCTTCTGCTTGTAAATTCAGAAAGCGGCTATGCAATTTATACCAACGGGCCTGTATATTGGGCAGCATACCCATGGCTTCGATGACTTCCGCATTGCGCAAATTATTGGATGCTACATTACTGGAGGCGATTGCCATGGAATTGGCTTCGGCCAAGGGTTTGTGTGAGATTTTCTCATTAATGTAAGCCAATGCAATCAATATGACAGTACCGCATAATGCAAAAATACCCAAGCCGGGATGAAACATAAATATAACGAATAAATAAATCGGGAACCACGGCGCATCAAAAAAAGCAAAAAGGGCATTGCCCGTCAAGAATTGTCTCAGATTGGTTAAATCTTTTAAGGCCTGCCCGGCGTTGCCATCACCTTGTTTTAAGCTTTGTTCAAAAGCGGCGGTATAGACGCGTTTATTCAATTTCATGTCGAGTTGAGCGCCGACGCGGATGAGCACGAAGCTACGCACATATTCCAATGCGCCCATAAAAATGTAGGCACCCAGCATGATCAGCGTTAACATGTATAGAGTCATCTCGTTGCGGCTGGTCAATACACTGTCATAGAGCTGCAGCATATAGATGGCCGGCATCAGCATCAGCATATTGATGACTGCACTGAAAACGCCAATGTTGCGAAAAGCTTGTTTAAAGCTGGCTAGGACCTGCGCAACTTCATTTTGTGGAGCTTTAAATTTGAATTTCATCTATATGTGATGGAAAAATGGTATGTGGCTGATTGCAAAATATTAACCGCAGCTGAGGCTTTTAAATTTGATAGGGATTACATGATTTGCCAGGAATCGCAGTATATTGAATTGGTTGTAATTATAATTGCCGATCATCTGTTTTGACTAGGCAAATCTTCGGCTGTCAGCTTAAATGATCTAGGAAAAAAATTTAAATCCCGTCTTGCATCGGAACTGTCAAATACCAAGTCTTGATTCATTCTTTCCGCCATTGCCGCTGTCCAGTGCTGATAGCGTGGTAGCCAGCGCAATCCCCATGTCGCTATTTGAAAAAGCCAAAGCGGTACGGTCAATATGCGAGGTGTGCGACCAAGCGCTGCAAATATGTGTTTAATCATTTCACGATATGACAAAGTTTCTCCACCTGTTACGTTATAGGAACGATTTGTCAAATTTAAAGTGCTGAGTGCGGAAGAACACGCCAGTGCAACATCTTCAACATGGATAGGCTGCCGTAATCCTTGGCCTGATACGAGGATGGGGAAAAATCCGAATCGACGGATAAATTGTATGATCTCAGCAACATTTTTATCCCGTCCGTAGCCATAAATCAGGGTTGGGCGCAAAATAATCCATTCTACTGTGTGAGTGGTTGCCCATGCTTGCACAAGTTCTTCACCTTTTATCAATTGAAGTGCAATCTCTCTTTCACTGTGTTCCGAAGAAGTGTTTTTAGTGAATCGGCTGGTGGAGGATAATACAACAATCCGACGAGCACCATAAGCTAATAAGAGATTAAAATACTCGGGTAATATCCAAATTGGAGCAACGCATAACCACGTAGGGATTTTGTTCTTCTCTGCACTTATTTTTTCTAAATGGATAGTGCTGAGTCGTTGCCACGTGACTTGCGGATGGTTTTGCACCACTGGATGGCGAGAAAAAGCGATGATATGCCTGCGTTCTTGTGTCAGTTTCTGTAGCAGACATTCGCCTACCAAGCTGGTTGCTCCTAACAATCCGATCGGTTGTTCATTCATGCTTTGGTTTTAACAGGCGATAGCAATTTCGTGCCGCATAAAATACTACTGTGACGACAAAACGGAGCCATACACTGACAGTAATCAATCCCATCAGTATGCCCGGATATTGTCGGCGAAAGAATTTGTGGTAAAAGCGCAACATGCCCCTATGTTTGTGCCAGGCAACAAAGAACGGTCGGGAATGGCTGCAGGTTCCCTGAAAATGAGTAACCGGAGCATCTGGTACAAAAATAATCTTCCAATTTTTTTGTTTAAAGCGCATGCACCAGTCCAGATCTTCGCAGTGTAAAAAATAGTTTTCATCCCAGGAGCCTACCTCGTCGATTGCCTCACGCCGCACGAGCATCAGTGCGCCTGATATTGCATCCACTTCGACCGGTGTGTGCGGCAGCGGCTGTTTATTCAGATGAAAATCAAAAAATAATTGCGGCCAGTATTTTTCCAGGCGATATAAGCCGACGGCGCGCACAAAAGCCCGCCACGGTGAAAGCATAGCGCGTCGCCCGCCACCTTGTTCGGAGCCATCCGGATTAATCAGATATCCACCAACCATGCCGATATGAGGATCTGTTTTCATTACTTGAATCATGCACTGCAATGCGCCGGGACTTAAAATGCAGTCGGGATTCAGGAAAAGAATGTAAGGCTGGGTCGAAATATTAAGGCCTGTGTTGCAACCTGCTGCAAAGCCAACGTTGTTTTCCAAGCGAACAATTTGTAGGCGATTTTCTGTCGATAACCTGGATTCCAATTCTGAGAGGCTGGAATCTGAGGAGGCATTATCGATGATAATGACTTGCTGTGCTTGTCCTAGTGCAGCGACGGTACATGTTGTTAGCAACGAACCGGCATTGTAGTTAACGATAACAACCGCAACCGATTCAAGGCCGAGGATAGGCAATTTATTCTAACTCCATGGTTGGCACTAAGATCTATGCGTGGTTGCTGTCAGTCGATATCAGTTAAATCACCATCGGCAAGGCCGGTGGCTTATATTTGCTAACCCATCAAAAGGGCGAGTGCTTATTGGTGGCATCTCTGGATCTTTGCTTGATTTCCATTCATCAAATCGTTGGCATTGTTGAGGAATATACATTAAAATTCCCACACAAGCACAGGTTCAAGGTGTTTCTCGCCGTATTGACCCTCCTCACTTATCTTTATTCGTGCCGACCTTATCGATGCAAAAATCATTAATAACTATAAGTCATCAAAAATCCGCTTGGATGATTGAACAAGTATCTGACCATGTGGCTTATCAAATAATGTTGTGTTTCGATCTGAACTTGCTTTAATCACCTGCTAGGTCATGAGTACTCTTGCCACATCTTATGCTCCTTTGGTGACTCTTGTCATTCGCAGCATGAGTCGATCGACACTCAATGAAGCGCTTGATTCGGTGGCCGCACAAATTTATCCAAATATTGAAGTCATTGTGGTCAATGCCAAAGGTGGCAATCATGCCGATCTTGCTATAAGCTGCGGTCGCTTTCCTCTCCGCTTGATCAATCAGGAAGGGGACACGATTGGGCGTAGCGCAGCGGTCAATACTGCTTTGGAAGCTGCCCGTGGGGATTTGCTGGGATTTCTCGATGGCGATGGCATGCTCCTCCGTCCCGATCATGTGATGTGCCTTGTAGACGCCTTGCGCGCTCGCCCGGATGCAGTGGCGGCCTGCGCGCGTGTTCACATGATGGATTCTAGCGGGCGATTGTTGCGCGAGTTGGCTATGCCATTCGATACAATTTCATTGTATCTGGGCAATTTTTTGCCGATCCATGCCGTTTTATTTCACCGCCGAGCATACATGGCTGGAGCACGCTTCGATGAGGCATTGGAGCTTTACGAGGATTGGGATTTCTGCCTACAAGTTGCGCAGCAGGGTGATTTCATTGTCGCCGATACTATGGCGGCGATTACTTGCATTGATGAGGATCATGAATTTGCCATCACGGGTGATCCGGAACTTGCGAGAGCAACTGAGCATGCCGTGTATGCGAAGTGGAAAACACGCATGGATGACTCTATTTTCCATGATCTAATAAACCGCGCACGGGCTTATCCTCAGTTGCAGGCATTACAAGCGCATGCCAATGATCTGGAGTCACAACTCAAGGAACTGCAGCGCCTGCATGCGGACCAGCGCCGCTTGACCGAGGAGACTGTGGCGCTTTTCGAAAATTCACGTTCCTGGCGCGTGACGCGTCCTTTGCGCAGTGCTTCTACCCTGGCGCGACTAGTGCAGCGCGCATGGTGTGGATTCGGTCTGTTGGATAGAGGTATGCAGTTGCGCGTGCTGGGCTGGCTGCTGAGTGGTCAAATAGCACCCGCGCGACGTAAGCTATCCCTTGTCCTTCAAGAAGCTGCCGAGGCGTCGAATCACAGTGCACTGTCGGCTACTGCTGCGCCGCTTATGTACAACACTCAGCCATCCTTCCCGGCGTTGCCGACGCGTATTGATGTCGTGATCCCGGTCTATAACGGCTTTGAGTTTCTTGAATCGTTATTCGATAGTCTTGAACGTGCGGCAAGCACCCCATTTCGCTTGCTGGTTTGTAATGATGCGAGTACAGATGAACGCGTACAACCTTGGTTGGAACAACGTTTGCAGGATTTTTCCGGCGCTATCTTGTTACACAACGAAAACAATCTGGGTTTCGTAGGAACAGTCAATCGCTTGTTTGAAAAAGTTACTGATGATTTCGTACTGCTGAATTCCGATGTGCAGGTACCGCCGTTCTGGTTGGAACGTCTGTTTGCGGTAATTCTGGAAAATCCACAGGTGGCGAGCGTCACGCCATTTACCAATGCCGGGGCGATATGCAGCTTCCCGAAATTCTTTGTGGATAACCTGCTTCCTCAGGGATTGGGTGCATTGGAGGTAGACGGCGTTCTCGCGCGACTGAAGGATGCTGCGGCCATAGAGATTCCGACCGGGGTCGGCTTTTGCATGGCGATCCGCCTGGAAGCGGCAAAACGCATTGGTATGTTTGATCCGGTCTTCGGCAGGGGATATCGTGAAGAGAACGATTGGTGTCAAAAGGCTAGAATGCTGGGTTACCAGCATGTGCTGGCGCCCAATTTATTTGTATATCATAAGCATGGCGGCTCTTTCCCATCCAAGGAACGTCAAGTGCTGGCGGATCGGAATGAAGTGATACTACGCGAGCGTTATCCCGGATTGTTCGAATGCTATGAAGATTTTATTCATCGCGATCCTATCCGGCCGTTACGCGATTTTCTTTATCTGATGGTATTGGCAAGACAAGCTAGTCGTCCTGCACTCGTTATCATCGATAACGCGATCAAAGGTGGAGCCTATGCGTATAGCCGTGAGCTGATCGCTAATACATTGGATGCAGGTCAACCTGTGCTGCACCTACTCGATGATATTTATACCGGGGAATTGCGCGTCGAATGGATGTCGCCCAATGAGCGGCTCACTTTGAATTTTAGCGATTACCCTGCTTGGGGCCGGGTGATTGCCGGTATCCAACCGGAAAGTATCCTGATCAATAATCTCTATTCCTACCGCCGACCGATGGATTTTTTGCATTGGCTGACGCAGCAGTCAGTTATCAACGACGTCCCTGTAAGCATTGCGCTGCATGACTTTTTCATGCTGTGCCCGAGCCTGTTTCTCATTGATAGCGAGAAGAATTATTGCGGATTGCCCGATAGTGCAACTTGTAGTCGTTGCTTTAGCCATCTGCCCATGGATCTTCCCTGCGGTGCGGAATCGATTGCCGAGTGGCGTGCAATCTGGACAAAAGCATTGGCAATGGCCGCTAGCATTATCGCTTTTTCTAACAGCACGCGTGATTTGTTCATGCGCATTTATCCGCAATATGCGGACAAGATCGTGGTGCGGCCACATTCGATGGCGCGCTTTCGCCATCAGGTAGTTTCGGTTGACCTAGACAAGCCGCTGCATATCGGTATCGTCGGATCAATCGGTTGGCAGAAGGGCTGGAATATCGTCAAGCAATTATGCGAGGAAATTGATTCCCGCCGCTTGCCGTTTCGCATCACGGTCATCGGCGAGATGGTACCGGACTTCTCTGCCGATTGCCTGAAGGTGACGGGGCGTTATGAAAGGACCGCGCTGGCATCGGCTATTGCACAATCGGGTGCAAATATTTTTCTGTTTCCATCGATTTGGCCGGAGACTTTTTCCTACGTTGCGCACGAAATAATGGTCTGCGGTGTTCCGCTGTGTTGCTTCAATCTTGGGGCTCCTGCTGAAGCAGTAACGAATTATTCTACTGGATTGGTGCTCGACGACCGAGCCTCTCCCGCAATGTTGCTCGAGCAAATGGAAGGTTTTCGTGCACAGCTTTTGCATCAGCGCAGCGAGGGTGAACGCCGATCTGCTAGTTGAAATAGCGATTGACCCAACCAATTTGCAATAGAGATCAAATATTCAGATTCATGGGCCATCGTTCAGATGCAATTCTGGGTTGGTAGTTATGGCCTGGGCTGATACACTGAGTTCATTATCTACGGCTTTCTATAACTCATGACGACACTATCAGTTAAACGCTTGCTTGGCCGGATTTTACGGTTGATTGTTCGAGACTCACAAAAGCAAGAAGCAATCAAGCAGTGGGTAAGGCGCGTTCGTTCTTCATTAGGCATGCGCAAGCAGAGCTGGTTCGACAACGGCTATCTTCACCTTCCGGAAGTCCAAATAAAGCCGCAAGGAACCATTCATAGTGCAGTGCTTCGCGCTATTGCAGTGTCGCCTCAGTACGTTTTTGCGCTTGAACAGCTGGATCCCCCAATATCGGCCCCTATCGTAAATGAAGCAGATGATAGGCGGCTGACATTTTGTTGCAACATTTGCGGTGCCACGAATACAGATGTTGCACTCAATCTTGTCAGCGACCGCGAAGCGCCATCTTGTAAAGAATGTGGATCAAGTCTGAGAGTACGTTCAGTGATCGATGCATTGACGTCGGAAATTTTCGGTGAAAGTCTTCCGCTGTCTTCCGCACCGCTATCCAAATCGATTCGTGGCGTGGGTATGAGCGACTGGGAAGGCTATGCCAAGCCGCTGGCAAGAATATTTTCCTATCATAATAGTTTCTATCATCAGGAACCGAGGCTTGACATTACCAATGTTCCGGAAAGCGAATTTGAGAAATATGATTTCTTGATTTCCAGCGATGTGATGGAGCATGTTCCCAACGACGTCGACAAGGCATTCGCCTACATGGCTAAAATGCTGAAGCCGGGAGGATTCCTGGTGTTGACTGTTCCCTACAAGCCTGACGGGGATCACGAAGAATTTTATCCGGATCTGCATGAATATCGACTAATAAGCACTGCCGGAAAGACATTCTTGTATAACCGCACGTCTGAAGGTGTCGAACAGATCTATGATAATTTAGTTTTTCATGGTGGCGATGGATTTACGTTGTTCATGCGCATGTTTTCCGAAGCAGGCCTGATCAAGATTCTTGAGAATAGCGGATTTGACGGCGGCATCAAGATCTATCGCGATGACGATCCCCGTTATGGGATTGTTTGGCCTATCTCCTGGTGCCTTACGATTGTGGCACGCAAAGCTCAGCATGCCGGCTCCAATCCCGGTTGAGATGCGGTTTATCTTGATTTTGTCCGTTTCTTGATCTGCGCTTTGGCGCAAGAACCGCGCGGCAGCCAAGACATCATTCGAAGCAAATCCAGGCTGGAGCACGCCCGTTGACGCTGAATTTCTTTTCTTCGGACTAGCTGTGAGCGGATTTGTTTAAAAGCGTCGGTTTTAGCGCGCAGATACAGTCTGAGACGACCAGAGGCAGCAAAGAACAACCCCATAAAAAGTATCATGACCAGATGTGCCGGCAATAGGAAGGGTATGAGTGGGCCGGGCACATTCTTTATGAATGTCCAGGTGAGGTTACGGTGGCCATGATAAATCGAAAAATCGCTTGAGCGGCCTGTAATGGCTGAACCAACATGATGGACTTTCGCATCGGGTAATAACACGCTTTTCCCGCCAGCTAGCCGTAAGCGGAAGCCAAGATCCACATCTTCCGAATAAGCAAAGTAAGTTTCGTCAAAGCCGCCTAATCGGCGATATGTCTCGGTGCGGTATATCGCAGCCGCTGCACATGCTGAGAAGACTTCTACCGGATATTTGGGTGCGATGCAGCAAGGAGCGCCATGACCATTGCGCCAATGCAGCCCGGAAATATGATAAGCATCGCCGAGTCCATCCAATTGTGATGGATGATTTGCATCAATCAACGTACAGGCAAAGCAATCCACATCCGCTACTTGGTTGATGTTGTTTACGAGCACTTCCAAACATTCCGGTTCCGGGTAAGCGTCAGGATTCAATAAAAATAGCCACTCGCCTTTAACATGGTTTTTTACAGCAAGATTATTGGCGCAGGCAAATCCAATGTTGTCGCTCAACTGTACTAAGTGGCACGGAAAAGGCACATTCTCTGTCGCACGCCAGGAACCATCCTGGCTATGGTTATCGACGACAATCACTTCAAAGTTTTTGTAAGTTTGCTGTGATAACGCTGACATCACTTTGAACAGCATAGCACCAGCGTTATAGTTGACAATCACGATGGAGAAGAAAGGATTCTTCATTGATGAGCCATGTGGAACAATGCGCGGTTAGTCAATATTTTTTATTGCATCACACTAGAGGGACAGTAACAGGCTGTTAACTCACAATGCCGCGGCCACAGTAATGATCGTCCAGCACCAATGTGCCGAGAATGTCTTTTTCTGCGTGGGATGGGTGTTCGATAAACTCGTCAAACAAAGCAGTTGCAATATCCGGCGGAACTTCGAAGTCACTGACCAATTGATCTCGTATGGTGATGGATTGATTTACAAAATCCATAATGCCGCGCCTGATTTCCGCGCGTGTTGTCATAGACTGGCGTTCTTCGTCGGCTAATTGACGGAATTCGGGAATAATATCTCCCGAATCTGTCTGCCGGTAGCACACGATTTGTGCATCATCAGAACTTAATAGTTTTTCCAGAGAAAAGCTTTGTAAGAATATTGGCGATCGACTTATCTTTGGATTAATGTGATGAGCAAAGTATCCCTGAGTGATTGCACCATATTGTGCGGATACCTTCTGCGCACGTTCTGTGGTCATCAGGTAGTATCCATGCACTGTCTTATTTATTATGCGATTAAGATAGCCTTGAATAGTCGCAGCATAGCCGATATCCACAATGGCGGATGCAGAGGTTGCATTTAAGCCTAAGTTGTCGAGATAAGCCAATAATCCGGGACGTTCAAGCTGCGCATGGGTCAAAATGCGTGCTTCCAGGGCTTGCAATACAGGTATGAGATGATCGATATTTTCATTATCCACGGAGACCAGTTTGTTTTTTGGCCACAATCCTTGCCGTGCAAGATCTTCACATTCCTGATGGGATAGCTTCAATCCATAGCGTTCTTGTATAAACTCGGATAGATGGTTTGGAAAGTATAGTATGCGCGCGATTTGAAGGATATCGTCAAGATTGGAAATCATGGGAACAGTCACCGCGCGGCGGGAAAGTACCAGGTACTCGGAAGCGATGGTATTGGCATCATTGGATACCCATTGATCGTACACTATTTTTAATAATTGTCCTTCGCGTGCGAGAAAATACAAGCGCTGCATACCGTCGGCAGCAGCCTTTGCCGCCAGCCACTGTACAAATGCCAGCACCACAGGTCCGGCAATGGTGAATCCAACTGCCCAAGGTGTGGCAGGGACGAGATCGGCAGGATCGAAATGCGGGAAAAACACAGGATGAAAGTTTGCTTGCGCAATCGTACCAAGGGTGAGCTGCCGGTTGAGATCATCGTTATATAGCGAACGCTCGATGAGTGGCCCTAGGCGGGGAATGGCTCGTGCCAGCTCAACGGGCCGCATGACATGCAGGGATCTGATACACATATCTCCAGGTATCTGAACATCGGAGCGTTCGTTGTCTCCAATCATCATGATTTCACCTGGGGACACATTTTCATGAATCAACAATTGCCGATAAAAATCACCGGTATCTTTTCGAGAACCGTTATCGGAAGATAAATAAAACGCATGCCATCCGCTGATGCCGTGGCGCGTTAACATCTTCTCGATAACCAGCTTGGGTAGGTACATATCACTGGCTAATACGACGCGCTTGCCCAGAGTAAGCGCGAGTTGCAGCAGAGCAATGACTTCCGACCGCGGCGTAACGATTTCTAGCTCAATGGTTTCCTCAAGGTTGCGCAATGAATTGATAGCCTCGAGCGAGAGTCCGGAAAGGCTGGAAAATTCTGCAAAAATGGCATCCAGGCCAATATCGCGCCCGGCTTTCTGGCGCGCCTGAATTTCTGCAAGGGCGCGTAACTCAAGATAAAGTCTGCCTGTTTCGCCACCGGCACGGTGGGCGACCATATTTTTAATGCTTTCGGGATTAAGGAGCGGTCGCGTCAGCAATGTGTCGAAAATATCAAAAACGACTACACGCAGGGCCGGATCGGCCAGCATCGCATGGATGTTTTCCTGTCTGCGCAGCAGATATTGCTCAAAATGCCAGCGAGACCAGCTATTGGACTGGGGATCGTGAAGAATGACGCTGTCGAGTCCGGATTGTCTGGTTACCAGAACGAACAGGCGCTCGAGACAGTGTGCCAATGTGCCATCGTTTTGTCCGGCTTCTTCAGCAAAGTCTTCAATTTTGATATGTGCATTGAATAGCGGCTGCAGAGCTTCTGTACGGGCCCAGAACATCGATCCAGCAGGGAAATCAAAGTAGCCCCTCGGGATGGTGATACCCAATTTATTGCACCAGATGCTTCCATATGTCTGATTGGAAAGCCATGTGTAAACATAGTATGGTAATTCTGAGAAGTTTTGAGGGTAAACACAGCCAACAGCTTTTTCTCCAGAGAGAAGCGTAAAAATTCTCTGTATCTGTGATTCACTTCCCAGCAGATTTGTGAGCAAATATTTTCGCCACCCGCTAGTGAGTACGCTGTTATGCAATGATTTTTTGCTATGGACATGTGCAATATAATCATAGTGCTGTAATGCTTCGCCAAAAGTGCAGAACATGGGTGCGATGTCACGCCCGCGATTGGGTACGATGGTGATGGTCAGTTGCCCCAATCGGGATAATTGGGAAAAAGCCTGCTTGCAGATTTGACTGGATGCCTCATCAGGTGTTGAAACAAACAAATCAAATTGAAAAGGCATATTATCGAAAAATTGCGCAAACTCTGCTGCCAAATCCGCATAAAAGATATGCGCGTGGATTGCAATGCGTCCGGCTGGTGGTGTGGTCAATGGAGCAATCGTGGAAAGATCCACCATTCCTGCCAGAAAACCGCAAGAATCCATAGCCCGCTGATTTGTAAAACCAGTTCTATTTGCACGCCATAACTCATAATTCCCCAGCCCGGAGAACAGCGGACCGGCAATGCGATAAATCATGTGCAGTACATGATTGCGCCAACGTGCCGGAAATTGCCAATAGATGATCTTCAGTACAGGTAAAATTCTACGGCGCAAGCCATCCCATGCTTCGTGATACTGTCCGCGTAGTATTCGAACCAGGAATCGTAAAGGGGCTGTGATTTTCCATGAAGTTGACTGAAATAACTGCTGAATGGTTCTATTCAGATCAATGATCGTTCTACGTAGCTCGTTGATGGTTTTATTTAAGCTATCAGTGGTTTTATGCAGACTATCGATGGTTTTATGCAGCGCTTGCTCACGATAGTTACTGGCAAGCGTTTCTTGCTCGAGGCGGTGATGCAAAGCAACGATCTGCTGTTCCTTATCGGCTGATTGATTCCGGACATCCGCGATAAGATTTTCTCTATATTCAATGAGATCATCCAGTTGCGAGCCGGTTAAAAGCATCTTCCATTTGTCGAAAACTTTACCCCGGGATTTCTTGACCAGTCCCTTATCATATTGAAGCCCCATGCCGGAGTGGCCATAATTCCGGTAAATGGCTGTAATTTTATCGACATGCAGTAATTTACTATGTTGCGTAAGCTGAATCCAGAAATCCCAATCCTCAAAGATTTCAAGATTTTCGTCAAAACTGCAATGATCGATTGTGACCAAGGACTGCTCAAACAACATGGCGTGTATCGGAATAAAATTCCTTCCCCAAAGCCGATGCGGATCGAATGGTTCGTTAAATTGAATGGTATTTTCGAGTTGTCCATTGACATAGTATTCAACATGCACGCCGGCATATGCACCGCGAATTCCCGGATGATTCTGCAAAGCCGTAACCAGGGTTGCGATATGATCCGCATAAAATAAATCATCATCATCCAGGAAGATCAGATAGTTTCCCTTGGCTGAATTCAAGCCGATATTGGCGGCACTAGTGCGGGTGAGCGATCCGTCACTCGCGATAAGCCGGATTGGAAACCTCCCGCACCATTCGCCGACTTCTCGATGATCCGCACCTTTGGCATTGACGATGACCACTTCAATATTCGGATAAGTCTGTAAGGTAATCGAGTCCAGTGCATCGGATAATGTGGGGCGATCCATACTACGAATAATGACGCTGACCAGCGGCATGTCGTTGCTATCCAGCACGAGCCCCAGGTCTTTCTGGCGCGTGTGTTCCGACTGATAAAGTTTGAGCGGATCACCGGATAATTCCTCGGCTGAGATCAGGGTATAAGCTTCTGCCGCTGTTACGCTAGCAGGCAGGGTATATGTGCGATAACGATTCAGTGCGGCAATATGCAAGTCATAGCGCTGTTTTGCATTCTGTGACTCAAAACATGCCATGGCGGCTGCCTTGCGTGCAGTCAGGTCACTGATATCGAGCAACTGATTGGGACGCAGTGGTATGCCCACTTCATACAAGGCCACGCGTACTGTTGTTGTGCCGATTCTTCTGATGGCTTCGACAACAGCCATTCCCAGCATGCGGTGGTCCGGGTGCATCTCGAAAACGGATGGCGCATACACTAAGTCGGCGCCAGTTTCGCGAATGGCGGTCAAAATTTCCTGTACCAGTTTTTCGCTGTAACAAACTTGCCGGTCCTGGTAGTACCAAAAAACAGGTATACCGTAGCCAAGGATTTGGGCGGCGGCGATGCTTTCATTCTGGCGCTGCAAGGTATATTCGAAAGTTTTATCTTCGCTGACACCAAATGCGCCATCGGAAACCACAATGACGTGTACCGGAACTCCCTGTTCAACGTGACGCATAATGGCACCACCGCAACCGAAAACTTCATCATCCGGATGGGGAGCGAACACAAGTGCCTGTGTGCAGGGGATATTTTTGACAGCTTGATAAGGAATGAGCTTATTTTCCAAGAAATTCTCAGCTTTAAGGTTGGTATTGTTGTGTGATGTGGTGTAACAAAGGTAATTATTTTACTCTGAATAATTCGCGGATTTCTAACAGGCGTTGAAAAACGATTGAGCCTGTAGCGCGATGATTTAGCGAAAATCCATATCGCCGCTCATCAGCCACCAATGATCTTTTAGTGTTTCTGGGGCAGGGCCGTCACTCCAAATGTTAGTAGGTATACGAATATTGACTGGCTGTCGGGTACCGCCAGCTACTGCAAAATAGTCGGCGAAATTTTCAGTAATGCGGCAAAACACGCGTGCAGCGCCATGAGCGCCGGCTAGTCGTCTGGCATGCGTAATCAGCAGCGGAATTTCGGCTAATGGCGCGATGACATCAACGATTTCGCAACCTTCAGGATCGTAGCGTAATACCATCACTCCGCGTGCGCGCGCACTGAAGCGATTTTTTACCAATATGACCTGGTAATGTTGGGTAGGGTGGTCAAGGTAGCGGCGCTGCAGATACTGCCAATCGCGTATTCCGACGATTGCCGTATGCAGATCTGCAGCCATACGTTGCCAACATGCATTGACAGCGGTTGCTGCGAATGCGGCTCGTGCTTGATCAATCAAATGCAGGCGCGTTCTCCATAATGGAAATCTTGATCGGATTTTCCATGAGAATTCAACCATGCGCCCGACCTCGGCATATAATTTAAGTAGCTCGGCTACTTTCATGTGGCGGTCGTTTGGGAAGCCAAAGCCGAGTAAATAGGCTTTACCATAGCCGATGTAGCGTTCTAGGAAGGTTGCCGTCATTAGGAAAAACGGCCCTTTTTTAGTGAGTATGCCGCGCTCGTTCGAATCTACCATGACATCCCCAATCTGTACGGCGGTTTGGGGCTGGCCAAAGAACAAGATTTTCCGCGGAATACCACCGTAATGTGCGATCAATTGATTATTCCGCCAAACACCAATTCCACGCCCTAAATTCGAGTCATATTTCCACTGCCAAGTGGCTGGTGTCATGTCGTGATTGAATGTTTTCTTAAATAAACCGAGCATTTCCGGAAGTTGTTGTTTGGTTAAAGCTTGCAGCCGCCATTTGGGTAGCGTTTTTTTTCTGAAGTGCAACAAGGCGTAACAGGAATAATGTTCATTGCGATTCTTTGGGTGATTAGCCTGGTTCGATGCGTCTAATCGAGTCGCTTGTTCAACGGTCAAGGCGATGTCTTTGATCACGTGCTGCTGATGAACTGTGATGCCGTGTGATCGGTAATCCGGTGTATTTGTTGTCATGGAAGATAAGTCCATGTGCTCAATTAACTCAAATCCCAATCGCTCGGCTAATGCAACGATACTGCTGAGCAAATAAAGCACTCGTATATCTGCTTGATCGTGTTTGAGTGCAAATTCGTCGACAATGATTAAATCACCGGATAGCGGCAATAAATCAAGTGATTTATTAAAAAGCACCAATGGTTCGATATATTGCGCTGATTCCAGTAGTACAACTGCATTGAAGCTTGCGGGTGGAGCATCGCAATTTTCCAGGGAACGGCGACGTGAGGAAGCTTTTGAGTCCGGGAGGTCTTGTAAACCGGTAATTTGCTGTGCGTCGGGGTTGAGGCTGCGAATATCATAGCCGTGCTGGGACAATAGAGCGGTCATATTGCTTGAGCCGGTATCGATTTGCAGGACACGACAAGGCGGTGCAGGTAACCGTGTGATCAGTAGATTCGTTAGGAACTGTTGCGTTGCTTGCGGATTGGTTTTGTCATGTTGAAACGATTCATCAATATGACCGGTTTGCATCAAATTATGATTAGCTGTTTGGGTCATTATGAGTTAAAAAATTGTTGTTTTCCCATTGATGAGGAATTGAGAAATAACCTTGCAAACGGCCCGTCTGCTTGACCTGTAACACAGCTATGCCTTCAGCTGAATCATAGACATGTAATCCGCGTTCGCACAATAAATAAACATTAATGAAATACTCGCCTTTTAATAACGGCAATTGATCCAGACTGAGGCAAACGTGCCCTGAGCCTTCGAGTGTGCGCTGTGAAGTAAATTGATCTTCCCAGGTTGCAGCACTGGTGATGGTTCGCCCATCCTTGGTTTGCAACGTCATGGCTACGTTAGGGCAAGGCAGTTCGGGATCGGAAACAAAGGCTACCCACAGCATGATGCTGGATTCACCACTGACGGCCACGGCGTGCTGCGTATTGATGCCGTCCACCTGAAGCTTTACTTTGTCCAGATGTGCGCTGCCCAATGCATATTTGCTGTCCGGGATCGGTGCATCGTTGTGAGCGATAGGGGGAGCGGGCGTCGAGTTTTGTGTGCTTTGATCTAGAAAAGCTTGATAAGCGGATACTACCTGGGCGGATTCTCCATCCAAAACAATTTGACCTTGATTAATCCAAATGGCCCGGGCACAGAGAGATTCCACTTGAAACAGCGAGTGCGAGCAAAACAAAATGGTTTTTCCTGCATCGCGTAGTTGCATGATGCGGGTAAATGATTTGCGTGCAAACGCACCGTCGCCGACAGATAGCGCTTCATCAATAACCAGAATATCCGGATCGACATTAATTGCGACAGAGAACGCCAAGCGCACATACATGCCACTGGAATAGGTTTTAACCGGTTGATCAATGAAATCACGAACACCGGAGAAATCAATAATGTCCTCGATGCGATCAGCAATTTCCGCTGCACTCAATCCCATGATCGCCGCGCTCATTAACACATTTTCCCGTCCGGAGAATTCGGGATTGAATCCGGCCCCAAGTTCCAACAAAGCAGCCACACGGCCGTTGACTTGCACCTCACCGTGGGTGGGTGTCAACGTGCCGCAAACCAATTGCAGCAGTGTCGATTTTCCCGAACCGTTTTGACCCACGATGCCAACGACTTCTCCGCGTTTCACTGTCAAGTCAATATCGCGTAATGCCCATAGTTCGCGATAAAACTGACGTGCACCCCACCATTGATGCGGCCATAGGAATTGTTTTAAACGATCTTTGGGGTGTTGGTATAACTGATAGCATTTGGACAACTTAAAGGCATTAATTGCTACCTCAAAGCTTGCTGAGTTAGAGGACATCTGCAAACCCTTTCCGTGTTTTTTCGAACCACATCAGGCCAGTCCATGCAACCGACAAAGCAATCAGGTAATAAACAATGAGACCGAGCCAATCCGGTGATTGGCCGTGTAAAATCACTCCCCGCGTTTGCTCGATGATAAAGGTCAGGGGGTTGAGAAATAAGTAATCACGAACAGATTCCGGTAATGCCGATGCAGGATAAAAAATAGGACTCATAAACAGCAATACGGTCAGGATCAAGCCGATGAATTGCCCGACGTCACGAACAAAAACCCCGATTGAAGCCAGTAACCAGGATAGGCCCATAATCAGCAGTAGGAATGGAAAGACAATAATCGGTAAATATATCAGCGTCCAATGGATTGGGTGATCAATGATCAATAAAAAGATCAGCAAAACCAGGAAACTGATTCCTGCATGAAAAAGCGCTGAACCTAGCGCTACCCAGGGTAGAATTTCCAGTGGAAAAATGATTTTCTTAACATAGTTCACATTGGCAAGTATCAATCCCGGTGCGCGTGAGACGCATTCGGAGAATAAGTTGAATAGGATCAATCCAGCAAATAATAATAAGGCAAAAGCAAATTTGTCATCATAAATACCGGTTCCTTGATCTAAGCGCACCTTGAACACCACGCTGAAGACAAATGTATAGACTGCCAGCATCAAAATGGGATTGATGAATGACCATAGCAATCCCAGGAATGATCCTCTGTATCGGCCAATAACTTCCCGCTTGATCATTTGTAAGATCAGCGGGTAGTGCTGCGTTAAGCTACGAGAGATTTTAAAAAATGGGGTTTTGAACAGATACAAAAAATTGAATATGAAACTTTAGAGTTTGGATGAAATATTATCGCAGATTTTTATGGGAAATAACCATAGTGAAGTAGATAGAATCATTTTGTGGTTGATATAAACTTGTAGTATGTGCGTTTCCGCACGTTTATGAGTTTTGTTTTAATGTTATAGTGTTGTTGTAAAAGAGCAACATATTGATCGGAAACTTGAGTAGTATACTTGCAAAGCGTATAGGTTTTGGGCAGAATGCAATGCAACTTGGCTTTTGTGGTATTTTCTGCTAGGAAGAATGTAGGTAGCGCAGAAGTTACATAGAAACAAAGTGAAAAACTTGCAAGTAATTTACTTTTGTAATTTTATTTTTAATTTATTAATAAGGGAGCTCCCATGGCTATAACACCAGAACAACGCGATGATATTCTGCAAGTAGTTGTAGGTTTATTCAATGGATCGCCAGATGGCAATACTTTGACTGAATTATCAGACTTGGTTGAAAGTGGTGTCTCAATTGACGACTTGGCTGATTTGCTGGCCGCGCATTCTGCATTTAGAGACAATATCCTGGCAGGTAACGTAACGACAGATGATCAAGTGGCTATTCTGATGAATCACTTTGGTCTTGTGGCTGATGATGATGAAACAAGTGCAGGTTCTCAAGCTGAAGCATACTTTGCGCAGAAACTTGGTGATGGCGAAGGATTCGGAAAAATTGTTTTTGATGCAGTAACATTCCTGACAACAGGTAATCCTGCCCCAGAATTTGCAGACACAGTAGCTTTGCTGAACAATAAAGTACTGGTTGCAAAATTGTATGCACAATCAAATCCTTCTGATGACATCAGTGCAATGCTGTCAACTTTGGCTGGAGTTTCAGCAAGTACGCCTACCACCGAAGCCGAAGCACTGGCTTATTTGGATGGTATCGGACAAGGTCCAAATCCTGGTACTAGCGACAGTCTTATTTTCGGTGCTGACGCTCTGACGGGAACGTCAGGTAACGATACCTTCAATGCCGGCATTGTGAACAATGGTGCAGGTACCTTGGTTGAGAGTCTTGAAAGCGTTGACAACATTGATGGAGGTAGCGGCAAGGATACATTGAATGCTACGCTTGACGGAGGAACACCTGCTCCAACATTGGCAAGTGTCGAGGTTGTTAATATTCGCGCCGTCACTAGTTCAACAGTTGATTTTGCAAATACCTCCGGTGTTCAACAGATTTGGAATAATGGTTCGTCAGCGGGTCAAACTTTAACCGTTAATGCTGCTTCAATTGCGGCAACTTTTGGTGTTAGAAATACTACTTCAACGACAGCTATTGATGTTGCTGATGATGTGGCAACAGGCACGGAAGATACTTTGGCACTGTCGGTGGCTGGTGCGGGCAAAAGCGATGTGCCGACACGCGCTGCTGTAACGTCAGCTGACTCAGCTAACATCGAAGCAGTGAGTATCGCTGCGGCAGGTGAAAACTTTCTTGATATATCGGGATTTACTGCTATTACGACATTGACGGTGACAGGAAAGGGATCACTGGATGCATTGGTCGGTGCGACTGCACTCACAACAGTTGACGCTTCTGCTAATAGCGGCGGTGTTACCGTTGACCTGTCAGCTGCTACGCTTGATTTGACAGTGACAGGCGGTTCTGGTGACGATGACATTACCTCAGGCACTGGAAATGACACGATTGATGCAGGTGCCGGTGATGATAGAGTTGCTTTTGCAGCAGGCGAGCTAACTGTTGATGATACGGTTGAAGGTGGTGACGGAGATGATACGATAGCGGTTGATGGTGCAGACACTGGCGCATTGGATAATGCATCGCAAACAGGTTTTGAAGCGCTTGAAATAACCGGTGGCACAGCCACTGTTGATGCTACTGGATTTGACTTTACCAAGATTGTACTTAGCGGTACAGCTACGGCATTAACTGCTAATAATTTTGAAAATGGCACGGTTGAAGTGAAAGTGCCAGGCGCAACTGTTACTAACGTTACTGTTGCTTCTGTCGGTGCTGAGGATGCCCTTGGTCTGGTAGTGAATGCCGAAGCGGCTGTGACACTCGCTGCAGTGGATATTACTGACGTAGAAACTGTGAACGTGAGCACAACTTCTGATCTCGACGATACTACATTTACTACAATTGAAACCGATGGTGTTACCGCATTGACTTTTGCTGGTGCGGGCGACGTGATCGTTGCTGCTGTTACCGATGCAGATACGGCAAACGATGCAACTACCAAAATTGCCACTGTGGATCTGACTGCTCAAACGGGTATTTTTGAAATGGTTGCGTTGGGTTACGGCACTACCTATAAATTAGGTAATTCAGGAGACGTTGAATTAAATGGTGCTGTAAATTCCCGCGATACATTTGAATTTACTACCGCATTTGATAATGAAGTATTGATCACTAGTGGAGAGTTTGGTGGTGATGTTAGCGATGATAAGATTGATTTATCAGCGTTGGAGGGACTTACGGGTATCGATGATCTAACATTTACCAATAATGCCGGTGATTTGGAAATTACCAGCGATGCATTTGATGGTACGATTGTGTTAGCTGGAACCATAGCTAATGATGTGAATGTGAATGACTTTATATTCTAAGAGTTTAAGTGTGTGAGTGAAACTTGCAATTTTTACTCACAAGTACCACTTAAATAAATAGAAGTTTAAATTGGAAGCCGCTCTTGGGAAACTAAGAGCGGTTTTTATTTTGGGGATAAAAAAACAACAGATTCTCTTAGAACCAGATGCGTGTTTCTTGCTGAAGGCTAATAATTAATAATACCGTTCTGTTATGTCATATATTGATAGATCTGGCGACGATTGCAGAAAGCACAGAAGGATGCTCTTTCGCTGAAGCTATAGACACTCAACTGGTTTCCAAGAGTGATTTTATGGAATTTATTAAATGGAGTGTCGGTTTAGCATTAGGACAAATGGCTGTTATCGCGACACTGGTGAAGTCGCTTTGATAAAAAAGAGACAGAGAATTACTCTGTTTTCAATTTATAAACCGGTTATTTCTGAATTGAGCTGCTGACATATCAGCAATGGATCTTGAGCCTGAGTGATTGGTCTACCGATTACTAAATAATTTGCACCGTTCAGAATAGCCTGCTGTGGTGTTGTAATTCTCTTTTGATCATCAACTTGGCCATCGGATGGGCGGATACCGGGAGTCACCAGGCAGAAATCACCACCCAGTAGTTGGCGTAAATGCGCCGCTTCCAGCGCCGAACAAACCACGCCATCCAGTCCACAGCTATCAGTCAATCGCGCCAAGCGTTCTACAATTTGCTGAGGCTTGCCTTGCAAACCAATATCATCAATATCATCCTGATCCATACTGGTTAGTAAAGTGACCGCAATCAGTTTGGTGGTTCCCTGAGGTATTGCACTGCGTGCAGCCATTAACATTTTCCGCCCACCGAGTGCATGCACATTCACCATCCATACACCTAAGCTACTGGCGACTTTGCAAGCGCTGGCGACGGTATTGGGGATATCGTGAAATTTTAGATCAAGAAAAATATCAAAGCCTTGCAGCATCAATTTTTCAATCAGCTGCGGACCTGCTGCGGTAAAAAGCTCTTTGCCTACTTTCAATCGGCATACACTGGGATCCAGCTTTTCAACCAGCCGTAAGGCATCGATTGCTCTGCTGAAGTCGAGTGCAACAATGATGCGAGGGGCATTCATTGATGAAGCTTTTTGACTATTTGTTTGAGCGGTAGCTGCAGCGAGCAAATAGGAATGTGATTAAGATACCTAGTGCGAAGAATATCAAAAGCGCAACACTGAGCGGTAGCTCGATTGATTTATCCAGGTAATATTGCAGCATGATAGGCTGTGAGTTTTTGGAAGCAAAAACAGCAAGGATCACAAAAACTACAATACGCAAAAGCCATGCGATTAGATTCATCATGATGAGTTTAGCCCGTACGAAGTTAAAAGGTATTTATATATTTATTTAACATGCTTGAGTTAATGAAATTTGGGTAATCAGATGACTGGAACATTTATCTAACTACCCAAATTTATTAATTTTAGATTATTATTTTCCGCTCTTATAATCAACACGTTCGCGCATTTCTTTACCTGCTTTAAAATGTGGAACATATTTTTCAGGCACTTTGACCTTATCGCCCGATTTTGGGTTACGGCCGACGCGCGGAGGTCGATAGTTTAGATCAAAACTACCAAACCCGCGGATTTCTATACGCTGACCTTGGGACAGGCTTTTTGCCATCGCATCAATAATTGTTTTGACAGAAAGCTCAGCGTCTTTGGTAACCAATTGCGGGAAACGAGCTGCGAGTCGAGTAATTAATTCGGATTTCGTCATGAACTTTCCTTATTGCTCTGAATTTTTACTATCCATTTTAGCTTTCAGTAAAGCGCCCAGGCTGGTTGTGCCAGCATTCGCAGGCGCTTTAATTTTCTGCATAGCGGAGGTTTCATCAGATTTATCTTTTGCTTTAATTGAAAGATTGATGGTGCGATTCTTGCGATCAACATTGATGATCATGGTTTCGACCTTATCGCCTTCTTTTAAATGCGTGCGGATGTCTTCAACACGATCACGTGATACTTCGGATGCGCGTAAATAACCTTCCACGTCGTTGACCAATGTAATCACAGCGCCTTTTGCATCAATAGATTTTACGGTGCCTTCTATGATACTGTTTTTATCATGTTCGGCGACAAAACTGGTGAAAGGATCGCCTTCCATTTGTTTGATGCCGAGCGAGATACGTTCGCGTTCAACGTCGATAGATAAAATCAGTGCTTCGACTTCATCCCCTTTCTTGTAATTAAGAACCGCTTCTTCTCCCGGTTGATGCCAGGATAAGTCGGATAAATGTACAAGACCATCGATGTTGCCTGGCAAACCAATGAATACACCAAAGTCTGTGATGGATTTGATTTGTCCGCTCACTTTATCGCCTTTCTCATGAGTTGCGGCAAATTCTTCCCATGGATTGGTTTGACATTGTTTCATACCCAATGAAATGCGGCGCCGTTCTTCATCAATCTCAAGAATCATGACTTCGACTTCATCACCCAACTGAACGATTTTGGATGGATATACATTTTTATTCGTCCAATCCATTTCTGAAATATGCACTAATCCTTCAATACCTTGTTCGATTTCGATAAATGCACCGTAATCAGTTAGATTGGTCACTTTACCAAACAGGCGGGTGCGTGCTGGGTAACGTCGTGCCAAACCAACCCATGGATCTTCGCTCAGCTGCTTCATGCCTAAAGAAACACGGTTTTTCTCTTGATCGAACTTGAGTACCTTGGCAGTAACTTCATCACCAATATTGACTACTTCTGATGGATGCTTCACGCGACGCCATGCCAGATCAGTAATATGTAATAGTCCATCAATTCCACCCAGATCGACAAATGCGCCGTAATCAGTGATATTTTTGACTACGCCATGGACAGTCGCACCTTCTTGCAAATTGGACAACAAGGTTTCACGGTCAGCGCCTTGCGATGCTTCTAATACCGCACGACGCGAAACCACGACGTTATTGCGTTTGCGATCAAGTTTGATGACCTTGAAGTCCATTTCCTTATTTTCATAAGGTGTTGTGTCCTTGACTGGACGAATGTCAACCAGAGAGCCGGGTAGAAATGCGCGAATGCCATTGATCATGGCCGTCAAGCCGCCTTTTACTTTACCATTCACCATGCCAGTAACAATCTTGCCGCTTTCCATGGCTTCTTCCAGATCGTGCCAAGCGGTTAGGCGCTTAGCCTTGTCGCGGGAAAGGCGTGTTTCTCCATAACCATCTTCTAAAGATTCAATGGCGACACTAATGAAATCACCTGGTTTTACTTCAATTTCGCCACGATCGTTTTTGAATTCTTCAACAGGAATGAAACTTTCGGATTTGAGTCCGGCATTAACGACAACAATATTGTAGTCAACACGGACAACTTCAGCAGTAATTACTTCACCAATGCGCATTTCCTGACGAGAGAGACTTTCTTCAAAGAGTGCGGCAAAACTATCTGGGGAATGGGGGGTTGCAGTGGAAGCTTTAGTCATTATAAAAAATACCTGATTTAATGCCCTGTCATGATTTACACCGAGCAGGCTGGTTAGTTAATAAAATGTTTGAAACTTTAAAACTATTTTCCTTCGTATCTTGTAAAGAAAATAATGTTATTTTGTATTCAAACGCGAGTTTTTTGCACGGAATTCATTATACCAGGAGAGAACAGCATCTTGTGCCTGGGATATGGTGAGTGCGGTGGTATCCAGCAATTTGGCATCAGTGCCCTGTTGCAAGGGGGCAACGCTGCGATTGCTATCGCGCTCATCACGTTTTTGGATATCGTGCAATAAGTCGGCGATGTTAGCATTTATCCCTTTCTCCATCAACTGCTTATATCGTCTTTGTGCGCGTATCTCAGCACTGGCGGTAAGAAATATTTTCAGAATGGCGCTGGGAAAGATAACGGACCCCATGTCGCGTCCATCCGTCACTAAGCCGGGCGGCTGACGGAATTCGCGCTGACGCTCTACCAGTGCTGCTCGAATTTGCGGGTAAGCCGCTAATTGCGAAGCTAAGATGCCGCATTCTTCTGTGCGGATAGCATCGGTAACGATGTCGTCGTCGAGGTAAATGGTTTCATTTTTAAATATCACATTCAGGTTCCTGGCGATAGTTGCGAGTGAGTCTTGATTCTGAATGTCAGCGCAGGATTGTACTGTTTTTAATGCAACCAACCGGTAAAGCGCGCCACTATCCAGATAATGGAATCCAAGATTTTTAGCAACCAGTTGGGCGATAGTGCCTTTGCCGGATGCCGATGGGCCATCAATGGCGATGACGGGAATTTCATTTATATACATGCAGCAATCTCATCAGTGAGGTTGAATGGATAGATGGCATTTATTTTATTTTTCCGGATGAATTATTTGTGAAAGTTTCTCAAAATAATCAGGAAATGTTTTGGTAACGCAATGAGGATCATTGATACGTACAGGTGTGCCTAGTGATACGAGCGAAAAGCACATCGCCATACGGTGATCGTCATACGTATCAATGGCTGCGTGCGGCGTCAAGCCATTGGCTGGCGGGGTAATGCGTAAATAATCTATACCTTCCTCAATAATTGCGCCCAATTTGCGCAATTCAGTGGCCATAGCAGTCAGGCGATCTGTTTCTTTCAAACGCCAGCTGGCAATGTTGCGTAATGTTGTCACCCCTTCTGCAAATAATGCAGTGACTGCGAGTGTCATAGCGGCATCAGGAATATGGTTGCAATCCAGATCAATGGCGCGCAGAAATTTTCCGCTATGACTTACTGCTGCCCCGCTTGCCTCGATCCAGTTTTCCTCCATGGATATTTTTGCACCCATCATTTCGAGTGCCGCGGCAAAATGTATATCACCCTGCGCACTACCGCGACCGACTCCCTGAACACGTACTGGACCATGTCCAATAGCGCCCGCTGCGAGAAAATATGAAGCTGACGATGCGTCGCCTTCAACGGTGATATGGCCTGGAGTATGATAGCTTTGCTGCGCGGGTATCGTGAACTGCTGCCAGTCGGTATGTTCAACGTGTACACCGAAATGCAGCATCTGTGCGAGTGTTAATTCAATATAGGGTTGCGAGATTAAAGTACCAGATACATGGATAATGGATTTTTTCTTGCTCAGTGGCAGCGCCATCAACAAGCCGGTCAGAAATTGACTGGAAACATCTCCTTTGACGGTAACCGAATGGGTGTCGCTGTTGTCAGGCAAGCGCATTGACTTGATTTCCAACGGAGGAAATCCGGGATTGCCCAGATAAGTGATGTCCGCACCCAATTGGCGTAGCGCATCAACCAAGTCTGCAATCGGTCGTTCATGCATGCGCGGCACGCCGGATAACCGGTAGTGACCATGCATTAAAGCTAATACTGCAACCAAAGGCCGGAAAGCGGTACCGGCGTTGCCGAGAAATAAATCAGCCTGTGCGACTGGAAATGTGCCTTTTCCTCCGGTGATGCGGTAATCGTTTTTGTCTATCTGTGTAACGGAAATGCCCAATTTGGCAAGCGCATCCAGCATGCGCGCCGTGTCATCAGAGGCTAATAAATCATGAACGTGCGTAGTGCCTTCCGCCAGTGCAGCAAGCAAGAGGATCCGGTTAGAAATACTCTTTGATCCCGGTAACTGCACAATGCCGTGAGCAATTCTGGCGGATGGAAGATCAAGCCATGTCATTATGTTTGCGGTGTGAAAATTGAAAGATGATATCGTATAAAAACATTCGAAGAATAAAAATTTTGCTAATCATCTAAGAGTGCTGATCATTTTTCTGAAATTACTTGGATTGATTTACTAAAATTGGAAAAATCTTTATCAAACGATCGTGTTTAAGGTAATCTATCGTAGTAGATTTTTAGATAAGCGCATTCGTCTTGTTTTAGATGCTTTTAAAAGATGCTGCTTTTGATGCTAAATGATGATGGCATAATTCAAAATAGTTATACTATTTTTACAAGAAAGAGGTTGATGAATGGAAGATGCAGAAATTGCTTTGATGTTTTCTTTACTGACAATCCCTGTCGCCATCTGGCTACAGTTGTGGGTAAAGAATCGTAGAGAGAACCGAAGAAATGTTTTGGGTGAGGAAGAATTTGAGAATACAGCACGTGCGTTCGTTTCTATCATTTTAGAAGGCGCTGCGATTGTGGGTGGGCTCATTATGATTATTATGGGTTCCGGAGGGGTGATTAAGTACATCATCAATTTTTACGCAACATGATTTATCCACATAGTTATTTTTAGTTCAGTGAAGAAGCGAGATATCCGGGAGATGGATACCCGGATACTCAATAGAAGAACAAAGAAGCTTCCATTTGTTGCTTGCGTTAGGAAGCTGTTTTACGGAGTTGATTGAGCTTTTGATTGTTTTGCTTTGGATTTTGTTTCGGTTGTTTTCTTGGGTGCTTTTTGCTCAAATTCAAAACTTATTTTTCCATCCGTATTTCTGACCAAGTAGGCTGAAAAAGGCCTGCCTTTTTTGGAAATAAATTTCGTGAGTAAATCTGTTTTTCCGGCTTCCAGCAGTTTGGTGACTTGTTCACGCTCTATGGGGCGCGCAAGGATAATTTTTCCTGTTTTAAAATTACACGTGCGATCGGCTCCGACAGATTTTTCGCAAACATAATGTAGACCATGTTCATACACTGCATGATTACATTTAGGACATTTGCCTAAAGACGTTTGATCACTGAAGTCGACTTCCTCTTGCTGCTCATCATTACCAAAATCAAACTTCATTTCAAAAGTATCCGTGAGTTTGATAATGGCGCTAAAGGATGATCCCATTTTGCTCCGAAAGCCTTGCAGCGGACCTACTTCGTGTTGTGTGATTAAGGTTTCCATTTCTTCGATTTCAAATTGGCGCCCCGCCAGAATTTTCCACAGTGCGAAATCGCATTTCTGGCATTGGAATTTCTTGTAGGTTTCATGCACAACCCCACCACATTTGGGGCAAGGCGATTGAAGTATGGAAAAATCACCGGCAATCGTTTCGCCGCGATAGGTCTTTGCTTGTTCCACAATGTGGCGTGTCATACCGGCAATTTTTTCCATGAATGCGGTACGTTTAAGCTGGCCTTGCTCGATCTGACGCAACTGAAACTCCCAGTTACCCGTTAATTCAGGTGAAATAAGCTCGGGAATCTTAAGGCCGCGCAGTAGTGTAATCAATGAAAAAGCTTTGGCGGTCGGATGCAGCTCGCGCCCTACCCGCTGCAGATAGTTTTCCAGTACCAAACCTTCAATAATGGCTGCCCGCGTTGCCGGAGTGCCTAAACCTTTGGTACTCATGGCTGCGCGCAATTCTTCATCTTCAACCAGCTTGCCTGCTCCTTCCATGGCAGACAATAAAGTGGCTTCATTAAATCTCGCAGGTGGGCGAGTCTGATTGGCGATGATATTGATTTCTTCTGTGGTGACGGGTTTGCCAGGTGTGATTGCAACCAGTACTGCATCATCTTCCTCGTCATCCGATTTGGTCGATTTGCTATAAACCGCTCGCCAGCCTGGGTTAATCATCACCTTGCCTTCGGTTTTAAAAGGCTCAGCTTCCACGCGAGTGATGCGGGTGGTAATCAGAAATTCGGCAGCAGGAAAGAAAATTGCCAAGAAGCGTTTGGTAACCAGGTCATACAGTTTTGCTTCGGCTTCATTTAATTTTGCTGAACTGAGTGCAGTCGGGATAATGGCGAAGTGATCTGAGATTTTGGTATTGTTGAAAATACGCTTGTTGGGAGTAACCCAGTTTGATGCCAGAATTTGCCGGGAGAATTTTCCATAATCCGTATTTCCCAAGCTTTGCAAAGTATCTTTTACCGTAGCGATATAATCTTCTGGCAATGCACGCGAATCCGTCCGCGGATAAGTGAGTACCTTGTGTTTCTCATATAAAGCTTGTGCCAGACCGAGTGTTGTTTTGGCGGAAAAACCAAAGCGACCGTTGGCATCTCGTTGTAAGCTGGTCAGATCATACAGCAATGGACAGATTTCTTTGCTGGGCTTGCTTTCTTCGCTAACGTGACCAGGCTTTTGCTGACATTTGTCACGAATGACTTCGGCCTTTTTTTGTTCCCAAAGTCGTTCAGGTTTTAATTCCTGATTGATTTTATCTTTGCTGAATTTTTCATCAAACCATTTGCCGATGTAGTTGCCATTGTCAGTGGCGAATGTGGCGTGAATTTCCCAATAATTTTGGGGGCGAAATTTTTTGATTTTTTCTTCGCGTTCAACAAGAATCGCCAGTGTGGGCGTCTGTACACGACCAACGGTGGTTTTATGGAAACCGCCTTCCTGGGAATTAAAAGCGGTCATGGCGCGGGTACCGTTAATTCCGACCAGCCAGTCCGATTCCGAGCGACTGACAGCGGCTTCAGCCAGCGATTGTACTTCTGAGTTATCCAGTAATTTGGTAAATCCTTGCCGGATTGAATCGGGAGTCATGGATTGCAGCCACAGCCGTTTGACGGGCTTGCTTGCGCCGACATGACGCAGAATATAGTAGAAAATCAATTCGCCTTCACGACCCGCATCACAAGCATTGATCAGGGTGTCGACGTCTTTACGCTTGATAAGCTTGGTTAGAAGCTTTAAACGTGCGGAAGTTTTTTCGATCGGATTCAAATCGAAATGGGGTGGAATGACGGGCAGATTTGCAAAACTCCATTTGCCGCGCTTTACTTCATATTCTTCCGGAATAACCAGTTCGAGTAAGTGTCCTACCGCTGAGGATACAATATATTGATCGTTCTCGAAGTAATCCGTGTGCTTGGTAAAGCCGCCCAATACCCGTGCAATATCGGCTGCAACAGAAGGTTTCTCAGCAATGATCAATGACTTATTCATGGAGTTCTCGGGAAAAATCATTGGCTAGTGCTCTATTGTCGCGCATGTTTGTTACAGCTGAATGAGTAGTGAAAAGGGTTGCAAGCATATTGGGAGAGCGTATTGAGCGCATCCACTCCTGTGGTTATTCGATATGACCTAATAAATAATACGAAATACGATTCAGTTTTAGTGTCGGTAATGAGAGTCGCTGACAATCAACAATTTCTCAAGTATGGAATCGTCGGTCAATTGGTTTTGAATCCACAGTTCTGTTAAAACAATCAGTTTTATTTTTTCAAGGCTGGATGAGTTTTCATCCATCGCCAGCACACGATCAATCAACAGTTCCCGCTGTAATGGGTTAATGATACCGGCTTGCTCCAGGAAGCAAATAAATCCTCGACCTTCGGTGTCGATTTTTTCCATTTCAAAGTTTGTGTAGCAGCGAAAAGAATCGTTCTCAGCAAAGCTGGCTGGATAATTACCGATATCGTGTTGCGCCAGTTCTGAAAGCCAATCGAGCGTTTCGGTAATATCTTCATCTGCAAACCCGGCCATAGTCAGTTTGCGGGTCAGCGTGGCGGAATCCGGATAACTGCCGGAATCAAAATAATTTTCAAATAAGTAAACGAGTATATCGAACATAATTGTGTTTAATAAGTTATGAGTATGATTACGGAATCAGTATGTTGCGACCAATTTTTGTGGGATGTTATTGAATTCTCTGATAGCATCCACCGGGCAAACTGCTAACCTGACCGTCAAGCTCAAGCGTTAATAGCATGGCTGATACTATCTCAGCCGTCAAGCCGCTACGGGTACACAGCGTATCAATGTCAACAACATCATAACCTAGGTATTGGAGTAATGTTGCGTTTTCAGTCAATTTTTCAATAGCGGGTTCTGCTGTTTTGTTTTCGTCTGTGGCTAATGCAAGGCAATTTAATTCATCCAAAATATCCTGAGTGCTTTCCACCAATTTTGCGCCTTGTTTAATGAGTGCATGGCAGCCCTTGGATAGGGGGGAATGGATCGAGCCTGGGATAGCCATCACTTCGCGTCCTTGATCCAGCGCCTGGCGTGCTGTGATCAGTGATCCGCTTTGTAAGGCAGCTTCCACAACCAGGCAACCTTGGCTCATGCCGCTGATAATGCGGTTTCTACGCGGGAAATTCCTGCCGATGGCCGGTGTGCCGAGTGGAAATTCGGAAATCAGCGCCCCTTCTTTTGCCAGCTTATGCGCTAATGGGTGATTTCTGGCTGGATAAACAATATCCAGACCGGTACCGACCACTGCGATACTCGCCGCAGAGCCGCGCAAACCGCCATAATGAGCAGCCGTATCGATACCCAGTGCCATCCCGCTGATGATGCAGAGTCCGGCATTGCTGGCAGCCTCAGAGAAAGCTTCTGCATTGGATAAACCTTGTGGCGTGGCATTGCGGCTGCCTACGACTGCTAATGCGGATAGCTGCAGTAACTCGCGTCGACCTTTGAAATAAAGTAATGGAGGCGGATCGGTGATATTCAGCAATTGCACCGGGTAGTCCGGATCAGCCAACGTAATGATGGCATTGATTGGATCTTCCAGCCATTTGAATACGCCGGTAATTCTATTGCGATCGGCGCCTTGCTTGATACGCTCGGCGATGGGTTTTTTTACGATACGCTCAAGTGCAGAGACAGGCGCGGAAAGAATTGCGGTAGGATTGCCAAAGGCGACGAGAAGCCGTCGAATGGATTCGCCACCTAAACCGTCAATTAGATTAAGGCTCAGCCATGATTCGATATCCGCTGGGTGTTTCATGAATGCGGGGCATTATTTTAGGGTGTTTTAACAGCATCCAAGATGCGAATAGAGTGTGTGCTTTGTACCACCAGTGCGTAGGATATTTTATTAAAGACACGAAATACAAAAACCAATCCGGTTCTTTCGTCGGGCAGTTGCACCATATCTCCAGTGAGGGATTTGGCTTGACTTTTTCGATAGATGGCAAGCACGTGCCCCATTTCCAAGCCGTCCGACTCACCTTTGTTCAGCGTGACAATGGCGCCTCTGCCGATTTCGGTAACGCCGCCATACACTGAAATGATGCGACCGTTAATTGGAGACTCCGGTGCGTGTGGCGCGTAGTTATTAAATATGATGTCGGGCGATGGTACCAGGCGATCGCCTTTGAGGATTTCTTCGGTGGCACGGGTAATGGTGACTGTGCTGACTTCAGCGAAAACATCCGCCTTGGCATTTCCCAGGTAAATCGCCTCATAACCGAGGATCTGGTCTTTTTGATCGGGATCTTTGAGTGCTTTGCCGGGACGGAAGATTTGCCATGCAATACCCTTATCCTCGGGCAGCCCGCTGACATAAATCGTGTTGCCAGTGCTCAGAATAACCCGGCTGTCACTGGAGCCCAGTACATACGGCGCATTGGCAAGACCATCTTTCTCGATGACTAGAGGCTGGCTTAGGAAAGGTTCAATGGTGGCTGCAGGGATACTGGGTATGGCGGTGGAAGCCGATTGTTCCATTCGAATTTTCGGCGATAGCTTGACGGTTCTGAGATCACCGTTATCGTCAGCAAGATGCAATCGATACCCGTGGAGTAATTTTTCCAGTACGACGATATCGCCGGGGTAGATTTTGTGCGGATTCTTGACTTGTTCGCGATTAAATCCCCAAATCTCGGGCCAGCGCCAGGGATCTTTAAGAAATCGGGACGCGATTCCCCATAAGGTGTCGCCGGGTACAACAACATAGCGATCGGGTGTGTCGCTCCGCAGTATAATGTTATCCGCGTTTGCTGGTGTAACAGAAAGCAGGCTTAGGGATAAAATCATGGCTATAATAGATTTTCGCATGAACGACTCCGCTGGCGAATGGTAGAACGCATAGAATAACCGGCTAACAGGCCGTTGGAAAACGTTTTCAAGGCAACCGGCGCTAGGCAAAAACAGGCGAGAAAGCGCAGTTTATGCATGATAAATGAGATAAATGAGCATTTTGAGCCTGTTTTTAACACCGTAACGGTAACGCAGATAGTTTCTCAATGGCCTTGCTAATGATACGGTCTAAATAGGAATTCTGTTGATTAACACGATACATTTTTTATGGCTATCTTAAAAATATTACAATATCCAGATGAAAGGCTACATACTGTAGCGGCTCCAGTAGCGCATGTCACTAACAAAATCCGTTTGCTAATACAGGATATGGCTGAAACAATGTATGACGCACCGGGGATAGGGCTGGCGGCAACGCAAGTGGATGTGCACGAGCGAGTCATTGTGATTGATATTTCCGAAAAACGTGATCAGTTGCTTGTTTTGATCAATCCGGAAATTATTGCTAGCCACGGCGCATCTGATTATGAGGAAGGCTGCTTGTCGGTTCCCGGTATCTATGGAAAAGTGCAGCGTGCTGAGTCGGTGACTGTCAAGGCCTTGAATGCGCAAGGAGAATTGCATGTTGTTGATGCCAGCGGGCTGTTGGCGGTATGTATTCAGCATGAAATGGATCATTTGGTTGGGAAAGTGTTTGTTGAATACTGGTCACAGCTTAAGTTGACGCGTACGTTGGCAAGGCTCAAGAAAAAACAACGCCGTACCATGTGATTGCAGGTGGTTTTTGAGGGCTGTGATATATCAATAAATTTTTCTGGTCGGTTTTTTTCTGATCAGGTGTGATCAATAGAATCATAAGGGTATGTATGAATGAGTCGATGCGCATAAGATGAGAATTATTTTCGCTGGGACTCCCGGTTTTGCCACTACTGCACTGGATGCACTGATCAAGGCAAATCATGAAATTGCACTCGTCTTAACCCAACCAGACCGTCCTGCTGGTCGGGGAATGAAAACGCTGGCCAGTGCAGTTAAACAACTTGCGCAGCAGCATGATCTGGCATTGCTGCAACCACTGACACTCAAAGCTTCCGGGTTGCAAGAGCAATTGCGAGAATTCAATGCGGATGTCATGGTGGTGGCGGCGTATGGTTTAATTTTGCCGCAAGCTGTATTGAGTATTCCCCGCATGGGTTGCTTGAATATTCATGCGTCGTTATTACCGCGCTGGCGTGGTGCGGCACCGATTCAACGGGCTATTCTGGCGGGCGATTATGAAACCGGTATTACCATCATGCAAATGGATGCGGGGTTGGATACCGGCAATATGTTACTAAAACATCAATTAATCATCGCTCCGGACGATACCGCGCAATCGTTGCACGACAAGCTGAGTGTGCTGGGCGCCCAGAGTATTGTTGAAGCGCTGATATTGTTGCAACAGGGAAAACTGGTGCCGGTAATACAGGATGAGACGCAAGCTAACTATGCAGCCAAAATAACAAAAACGGAAGCGGAAATCGATTGGCAGCAAAGTGCAGAGCAGATAGATCGTGTGGTGCGAACGTTTAATCCAATGCCAGGTGCCTATACGTGCTTCCGAGGTGTTGTGTTGAAGATCTGGCAAGCAAAAGTGGCTGAGGGAGGCGCGGGTAAGCCAGGAGAAATTATTGCAGTGGATCGTGAGCGCATTACGGTATCATGCGGTTCCGGTAGCCTGCAGATTGAAATGGTGCAAAAACCCGGTGGCAAGAAATTAGGCGCTGCAGATTTTCTGACAGGCAATCATCTGCAGCCCGGTGAGTATTTTTCTACAGTGCATCATTTCACTTCACAGCATGATTAAGACACAGCTTGCTGCAGCTTCCGCTATCAGTAACGTGTTGGCTGGAGCAAGTTTGACGGCAGTGTTGCAGGAAGTTTGGCGCTCCGATACTACCTTATCGAAACAACAAAGAGGTGCTATTCAAGATTTGAGTTACGGTGTGTTGCGGTTTTATGGCCAACTCGATGCGATACTCGATTTTTTATTGAAAAAGCCTTTGCGTGATAAGCATCTGCATCATTTGTTGTTGGTGAGTTTATATCAGTTGCAATACAGTAGAGCACAGCCGCATACCGTGGTTGATCAAGCGGTTTCAGCTTCACGTTCTTTGGCACACGGAAAAGGCATGCAGGGATTGGTCAATGCGATATTGCGCAGCTTTATCCGCCAACGTGAAAGTGTTTTAAAACAAGCTGCTGAAAAAGATGTCGGTTGTTATTCGTATCCGCAATGGTGGATCGACAAATTGCGGTTACAATATCCACAGAATTTTCGGGCGATATTGGAGGCTGGTAACCAACATCCTCCGATGACCCTGCGGGTTAATCGACGCAAAATAAGCGTGGAGGATTATCGCAACTTGTTGACTGAGAGCGCGATGCATGCAGAATTGTTGGTATCTGGTGCGCTGCAATTGAGTCAACCGGTAGTGGTTGAGAATTTGCCGGGCTTTAGTGCAGGCCTGGTAACCGTGCAAGATGCGGGCGCGCAGCTTGCGGCACCATTTCTGGATGTGCACGATGGTATGCGGGTGCTGGATGCCTGTGCTGCACCCGGGGGTAAAAGCACACACTTATTGGAATTGGCAAATGTATCACTAACGCTAGTGGATAATCACGCAGCACGGCTGGCCCAGGTACAGCAGAGCCTTGAGCGCCTGCATATGACAGCAGAGCGCATGGTGTGCGGGGATGCATCGAGTCCTGCCGAATGGTGGGATGGCCGGCCATTTGATCGTATTCTGGCTGATGTGCCTTGTTCCGCTTCCGGTGTGGTGCGCCGGCATCCGGATATCAAATGGTTGCGGCGTGAGCGTGATTTGGTTAAGTTTGCAACAACTCAACAGGTAATTCTCAATGCGTTGTGGAAAATTTTAAGCAAGAATGGTAAGTTGCTTTATGTGACCTGCTCAATCTTTGCTGAAGAAAATGCTATGCAGATAGAGAAGTTTCTTAAACATCACTCCGATGCACTTCCATTGCCACTTTCCGGGACAACAGTGGTGGATGGACAATTGCTACCAGATATTCAACATGATGGTTTCTTTTATACCTTGTTGCAGAAAATTTAATCAAAGTATGCGGCATATACCGTTGCTGCATGTCAATCTGATATTTTTATCATTGATGTTGTTATTGCTGATCACAACTGCGCAAGCGGGAAGCATTCGCATAAAATCTGTCGATTTGGCGGCAGTTGAACAGGGTTATGAGATCAATGTTGATTCTGAAATTATTCTCAACGCGACTTTGGAGCAAGCGCTTGAGAAAGGTATCGTGCTTTACTTCGTCACCAAGTTCAGCTTGGTTGATTCGCGCTGGTATTGGCTTAACGACGAGATTGTGCGTGGTAAGCTAAGGATTGGATTAAGATATTACGCACTGACGCGCCAGTATTATTTGAATTATCCAGCATTTTCGCAAAGCTTTAATACCTTGGAAGAAGCATTGCAGGCCCTGGGTCAGTTGCATAATTATTCATTGATTGTTAAGTCGGAATTAAAGCAAGATGTTGATTATATTGCATCCTTACGCATATGGCTTGATCTAACACGTATGCCTAAACCATTTCAGGTAGAAGCACTGGGTTCCAGTCGATGGAATCTGAGTTCAAATAAGCTGGAATGGCGTATGAAGCTACCAACACCAGGGCAACCACTGCAGATTAAAGGTCAATAATGAAATATGTACTCATTATTGGTGCTGGCGTGGGCGCAGTCATGCTTTTTCTGCTGGCGACAGCGGGTGCTAATACTGAGTTTTTTGAACGGCAATATCGTCTGTTACTGGGTATTAATATTGCCTTTGTATTATTTCTCATGGCGATCATGGGATTTTTGTTGTGGCGGTTCAGGCGCAGGCTCAAGTCGGGTGTATTTGGATCCAGGTTAGCGTTACGTTTGATGCTGGTTTTTTCATTGATGGCAATATTGCCTGGCGCTTTGGTGTATGCCGTGTCGGTGCAGTTTCTCGAGAAAAGTATTGAATCCTGGTTTGATGTTAAGGTGGATCGTGCACTGGAAGGTGGTTTGAGTCTTGGGCGTACCATGCTTGAGAGTTTGTTGGCGGAGTTGCAGAAGAAAGCACAAGCAACTGCATTGATGCTGTCTGAGTCTTCCAACCCACCTTTGCTGGTGCTCAACGAATTACTGCTGCAATCACAAGTTGAAGAAGCGACTTTATTTAACCAGGATGGCAAAGTCATCGCATTTTCCAGTGAGAGCGATTTGGCGTTGTTTCCTGGTGTGCCTAATGCCATGATGATGCGGCACATCAGAATTCAAAAAGCGTATAGCGCAGTTGAATCGATTCCGGATAAGGGTTTGTATTTGCGCGTGGTTGCACCTGTTAATGTATTGAGTCTGAAAGAGGACATTCGAGTACTTCAGCTTTTGCAACCGGTCCCTGTGCAATTGGCAAGAGATGCGGAACGGGTACAAGCAGGGCATCAGGATTATCAAGAGTTGTCTTTGTCGCGCCAGGGGTTAACCAGGTTGTATAGCGTTACATTGACGCTGGCGCTGCTATTATCATTATTTTCAGCGTTGGCGGCAGCTTCATTGCTGAGTGAAAAATTGAGTGCGCCGTTAGGCATGCTCGCAGAAGGTACGCGTGCCATCGCGCAAGGTGATTATAGCCGTCGTCATATGGTGCAGAGCCGCGATGAACTGGGTGTGTTGACCGAGTCGTTTAATTTAATGACGCAACAACTGGAGGAAGCGCAAGCAACCGCGCAACATAATCAACAGCAAGTGGAAAGTGCGCGCGCGCATCTGGAGAGTATTCTGGCCAATCTTTCATCCGGTGTGCTGGTGTTTGATGATCAGTTGATTTTGTCCAAGGCGAATCGCAGTGCGGAGCAGATACTGCAGGTGCCTCTGATCAGTCTGGATGGCTCAATCATTGAGGGGTGTGTCGATAAGGAACCACAACTCAACACCCTGGTTACGGAAATCAGGGATGGCTTTAGTTCTGGGGCGGCTGGCGTATGGCAGCGGCAATTAACGCATTCAGAGGATGGTAAGAATCAGGTTCTGCTGATACGTGGAACGCGCTTACCAAAGATATCGGGCGGTGGCGGTGTGGTGGTGTTTGACGATATTACCAATTTATTGCAAGTGCAACGTGCGGTCGCGTGGGGTGAAGTTGCACGTCGGCTGGCGCATGAGATCAAAAATCCATTAACACCGATTCAACTTTCCGCCGAACGGGTGCAGCATAAACTCGTCCATAAACTGAATGAAGAGGATGCAAGAATATTGCGGCGCTCTACCGAAACGATTGTCAATCAGGTTGAAGCGCTGAAACGCATGGTGAATGAATTCAACCAGTATGCGCGTGTTCCTGAATTAGAATTACGCCAGCTTGACTTTAATCGATTGGTGCGGGAAGTTCTGTCACTGTATGAAACGGCAAGTATGGCAGCTGATAGTAATAAGCATATGCCTATTAAGCAGGCATTGGCTGATGATTTGCCTATGGTTAGAGGAGATTCTGCACAGTTGCGTCAAGTGCTGCATAATTTGCTGCAAAATGCGCAAGATGCATTGATAGACACACTGGAACCTCTAATAGAGGTGAGAACTGAGATGGTGCACGGTGGTGTGCAGCTCAGTGTGCGCGATAATGGTTGCGGTTTTTCAGATGAGATCAGGGCGCGGGTTTTTGAGCCTTATGTAACAACTAAACCGAAAGGAACGGGTTTGGGGCTGCCTATTGTGAGGAAAATTGTTGAAGAACATGAAGGGCTTATTCATGTCGAGAATATTAAGCCTCATGGTGCACAGATTTCAATCATTCTACCGACGGTAGATAAGAATATATCAGCTAGAGATAGCAAATTAGTATGAGGTTGAACCATAGAAAATGAGTGATTAAAGTGGGAGTGGATTAGAACTGAACAGATCAATCGATAATTCTGAGAATTGACAGTTGCACATAAGCTGATTAGATTGCGGCAGCGGAGAAAATTTTAAATGATAACAAACAATACAATACTTGTTGTTGATGACGAAATTGGTATACGTGAATTGCTGTCCGAAATTTTGCGTGATGAAGGATACCGGGTGGCGTTGGCGGAGAATGCCGAACAAGCGCGGATTTGGCGTGGTCAGACGCGCCCGGATCTGGTGTTGTTAGATATTTGGATGCCCGACACGGATGGTATTACATTGCTAAAAGACTGGGCGAGTAACGGCATGTTGACGATGCCGGTGATTATGATGTCTGGGCATGGCACTATAGATACCGCGGTTGAGGCGACACGTATTGGGGCATTTGGTTATCTGGAAAAACCGATACCTTTGCAAAAATTGCTCAGTACCGTCAGCAAGGCCTTGCGGGGAGGGCAAAGCAAACAGCATCTGGCGCTTTCTCTGGCGAGTTTAGGAAAGGGTGTCTTAATTGCTGATCTTAGGAAAAAACTAGAACAAGTTACCAACTTGAAAACGCCGTTGCTGTTGATGGGGGAACCGGGTGTTGGTGCGGAAATATGCGCACGATTTTTACATCGCTCTAATACGCCATGGGTGGAACCGGAAACATTGGTATCGCTGGCTGAATCGCCGCTGGATTTATTGGAACTGGCGCGTGATGGTCTGTTATTTCTCAAAGATGTGGGGGAAATCAGCAAATTGGCGCAAAAAGGCTTATTGTTATTGCTGAGTAAATTAGATAAATACAATGTACGGTTAGTTTGTGCAACATCTCAACCGTTGGCTGAATTGACAGCGCAGGGAAATTATCATCCTAAGCTCTTTGAAGTACTGAGTAGTTTAAGTATTGGGATTCCGGCGCTGAGAGCGCATCGGGAAGATATTCCCGAATTAGCCAATCAAATTTTATCGCGCTTTGTCGAATCGGGCGAAGCGTCATCCACTTTGCAGTTTAGTATCGCTGCACTCAATTGCTTACGAAATTATGATTGGCCGGGCAATTTGGCACAGCTCACAGGTGTCGTGCACTCCTTGGCATTGACTTGTACGGGTGATGAGATTTCAGTTGAAGCCGTTCAGCAAGCGATGGTTTTTCCGGAATCAGCTTCAACTTCAGTAGCTCCGGAAATTCCGCTCGATCTTTCGCTGCGCGAAGCGCGCGATTTATTTGAGAAAACTTACTTTGAAAGACTCATTGATCAGGAAAATGGCAATATGACGCGTGTAGCTGATCGAGCCGGGTTAGAGCGCACACATCTTTATCGCAAGATAAAACTACTGGGAATCAAACTGCGGGGAAACTAATCGCATCAACGGATTTTACTGCTACTGGATTGGTTTTTATGCGCAAAATGAGGTTGTCGTATCATCCATCTTAAGCGATAATGCTAACTTTGTCATTGACGTGCAGTGACAGCCGTTTCTATTTCTGTTTGTTGAAAATATAAGGGAGTTAGTGTTGATGGGTACTTTCAAGGATTTTGACGCGTCGGTATTCAAGGATTTAACCAGTGCGATTCGCGCATTGGCGATGGATGCCGTGCAAAAAGCCAATTCTGGTCATCCCGGTATGCCAATGGGCATGGCCGAAATTGCTGAGGTGTTGTGGATTCATCATCTGCGTCATAATCCTAGCAATCCGGAGTGGGTTGATCGTGACCGATTTGTTCTTTCCAATGGACATGGATCCATGTTGATTTATGCGTTATTGCACTTGACAGGCTATGACCTACCCATGGAAGAAATCCAGCGTTTCCGGCAGTTTCATTCTAAAACACCCGGACACCCGGAATATGGTTATACCCCCGGGGTAGAGACCACGACAGGTCCGTTGGGCCAAGGTATTACGAATGCAGTGGGCATGGCATTGGCAGAGAAAGTGTTGGCTGCTGAATTTAACCGTCCCGGCTACAATATTGTGGATCACCATACCTATGTTTTCCTGGGGGATGGTTGCTTAATGGAGGGCATTTCGCACGAGGCTTGCTCTTTGGCAGGTACTTTGGGTTTAGGCAAACTGATTTGTTTTTATGATGATAATGGGATTTCCATTGATGGTCATGTAGAAGGTTGGTTTACCGACGATACACCGAAGCGGTTTGAAGCGTACGGCTGGCATGTGGTACCGAATGTCGATGGTCATGATCCGGAAGCAATTGAAGCAGCTATTGAAGCGGCTAAGAAAATCAATGACAAGCCGTCGATGATTTGCTGCAAAACGGTCATTGGGTTAGGTTCTCCCAATATGGCCAATACCCATTCAGTACACGGCGCCGCATTAGGTGATGCAGAAATTGCTGCAACCCGTCCTCATATTGGCTGGCACCATGCGCCTTTTGAAATTCCACAAGATGTCTATAGTGCCTGGGATGCGAGAGCGAAAGGCCAGAAGCTGGAGACTGAATGGAGTGAGAAATTTGCTGAATATGCACAAAAACATCCAGCCGAGGCTGCAGAATTCAGTCGCCGTATGGCAGGTGATTTGCCTGCGAACTGGGGCAGTCATGTAGACAGCGTTATCAATCAAGTGAATGCAAAAGCAGAAACCATTGCCAGCCGCAAAGCTTCGCAAAATTCCATCGAAGCGTTAGCGCCTATTTTACCTGAATTGATTGGCGGTTCTGCTGACCTGGCCGGATCTAATTTGACGTTATGGTCCGGTTCAAAAGGAATTAGCCAGAAAAACGGTGGAAATTATGTTTACTATGGCGTGCGTGAATTTGGTATGAGCGCCATCATGAATGGACTATCACTACATGGTGGTATGATTCCTTATGGCGCGACATTCCTGATGTTTTCTGAATATGCCCGTAATGCGTTGCGTATGTCTGCATTGATGAAGATACGCAATATTTTTGTATTTACACATGATTCAATCGGCTTGGGTGAAGATGGTCCAACGCATCAACCCGTGGAACAAACGGCTACATTGCGTTATATCCCCAACATGGATGTATGGCGGCCTTGTGACACGATCGAATCAACAGTTTCCTGGGCGCGTGCCATTGAACGTCAGGATGGTCCTTCAATATTGATATTCAGTCGTCAGAATCTGCCATTTCAGAAACGTGATGCAGCTACCATCAAATTGATTGATAAAGGTGGTTATGTATTATCCGAGGCGGGTAACGGAAAACCGCAAGCTATATTGATTGCGACCGGTTCGGAAGTCGGCTTGGCCATGAGTGCACAAAAAGCATTGGCGGAGGAAGGCATTCATGTGCGCGTTGTTTCTATGCCTTGTACGAATGTTTTTGATCGTCAGGCGTCATCTTACAAAGACGGTGTATTGCCGAAGGGTGTCAAACGCGTAGCCATCGAGGCAGGTGTGACTGATTTCTGGCGTAAATATGTCGGGTTGGACGGTGCTGTGGTCGGTATTGATACATTTGGCGAATCGGCGCCTGCGGATGTGCTGTTCAAACATTTTGGCTTTACCGTCGAGAACGTGACCAAGACAGTAAAAGGCATTCTCTAATACAATTTATGATTAAAGCAGGCGGGTGGTCCGTATTTACCCGACGCACAAGTTTCTTTTAAGGAGTTTTATATGACAATTAAAGTAGGTATTAATGGGTTTGGTCGTATCGGGCGCATGGTTTTTCGCTCTGCAATACAGAATTTTCCGGATATCGAGATCGTTGCGATCAACGATTTGCTGGAACCTGACTATCTGGCGTATATGTTGAAGCACGATTCAGTGCATGGACGTTTCCAGGGCGATATTGCGATTGATGGCAATACCTTGGTGGTCAATGGCAAGAGAATTCGATTGACAGCGGTTAAAGATCCGGCTGAACTCAAGTGGAACGAAGTCGGTGCAACGGTTGTGGTTGAATCGACCGGCCTGTTCTTGACCAAGGAAACCTGTGAAAAGCATCTGGCAGCGGGCGCCAAGAAAGTGATTATGTCGGCGCCTTCCAAAGATGATACGCCGATGTTTGTGTATGGCGTGAATGACAAGTCTTACAAAGGCGAGAGCATTATTTCCAATGCTTCTTGTACCACGAATTGCTTGGCACCGATTGCCAAAGTATTGAATGACAAATGGGGCATCAAGCGTGGACTGATGACAACGGTGCATGCGGCAACTGCGACACAAAAAACTGTTGATGGTCCATCTAACAAAGATTGGCGTGGTGGTCGCGGTATTCTGGAAAATATCATTCCATCTTCAACCGGTGCTGCCAAAGCAGTGGGTGTTGTTATACCTGAGTTGAACAAAAAGCTTACCGGTATGGCTTTCCGCGTTCCAACATCGGATGTGTCTGTTGTGGATCTGACCGTTGAGTTGGAAAAAGATGCCTCTTATGATGATATTTGCAAAGCGATGAGGGATGCTTCTGAAGGTTCCATGAAAGGTGTGCTGGGCTATACTGATCAGAAAGTGGTATCCACCGATTTTCGGGGCGAAAGCTGTACTTCCATTTTTGACGCTGAAGCAGGTATGGCTTTAGATAAAAGCTTTGTTAAAGTAGTTGCATGGTACGACAATGAATGGGGTTATTCCACCAAAGTGCTGGAGATGGTTCGTACCGTTGCCAAGTAGTTTTGCATTTGAAAGTATGCAATTGAGCGTGAATCAATATCAGTAAGTCTTGATTGCTATTTTAACATTAATATTCAATTGGATGAGACATAAAGGGTAGCGTTTGCTATCCTTTTATTTTCTTAAAGACAATTCTGGAGTTTGCCGTGTCTGTTATTAAACTTGTTGACCTTGATCTCAAGGGTAAGCGTGTATTTATTCGCGCTGATCTGAATGTACCTGTGAAAGATGGTAAGGTGACATCGGATGCACGTATTACCGCCTCAATGGCGACGATTAATCATTGCCTTAAACAGGGCGCAAAAGTGATGGTTACTTCTCATTTGGGTCGTCCTGAAGAAGGTCAATGGACCGAGGAAAATTCACTGAAACCGGTGGCGGATAATATTGCGGGCCGTTTGAATAAGCCGGTGCGCTTGATCCGTGATTGGGTCGATGGTGGTTTTGAGGTGGCTGACGGAGAATTGGTTGTGCTCGAGAATTGCCGCATCAATAAGGGCGAAAAGAAAAATTCAGAAGAAACCGCACAGAAGTATGCAAAATTGTGCGATGTTTTTGTAATGGATGCATTTGGTACTGCGCATCGCGCTGAAGCCTCGACCCATGGCATTGCCAAGTATGCACCCGTGGCTTGCGCGGGAATTCTGCTCACCGAAGAACTGGATGCGCTGACCAAAGCGTTGCTGAGTCCGGCACGTCCGATGGTGGCTATTGTGGGCGGCTCGAAAGTTTCAACCAAGTTGACAGTGCTCGAATCGTTATCCGAGAAAGTTGATCAATTGGTCGTGGGCGGCGGCATTGCCAATACATTCTTGAAAGCGACCGGTAAGAATGTCGGTAAATCATTGTGCGAGGATGATCTGGTGCCAACGGCTAAAATGCTGATGGATAAAATGTCTAAACGCAATGCATCGATCCCAATCGCAGTCGATGTCGTGGTCGGTAAAAAGTTTGATGCCAACGAGCCGGCGGTATTGAAAGACGCGGGCGATGTTGCTGATGATGACATGATTTTTGATATCGGACCCAAAAGTGCGCAGGAATTGGTGGATATCATCATGCGTGCAGGAACTGTGGTGTGGAATGGTCCGGTGGGTGTGTTTGAGTTTGATCAGTTTGGCGCCGGTACTGAGAAAATTGCCAGAGCCATTGCAGAGACAAGCGCTTTTACGTTGGCGGGTGGCGGTGATACCATTGCGGCTATTCAGAAATACGATATCTATGACAAAGTATCGTATATATCAACTGCTGGCGGTGCATTCCTTGAGTTTTTGGAAGGTAAAAAATTGCCTGCAGTAGAAATATTGGAATTACGTGCTAATTAATCGTCAAGAAAAATAATGATTCGAAGAACAAAAATTGTAGCAACACTGGGTCCTGCTTGTAATAACCCGAAAATATTGGAACGTATGATCAGGGGCGGTGTAGATGTTGTTCGAGTCAATTTTTCGCACGGTACGCGCGAGCAGCATATTGAATTTGTGGAATTGACACGCTCACTGGCACGAGCTGCAGGCTGCACGGTCGGCGTTCTGGCTGACCTGCAAGGTCCGAAAATACGTATCGGCAGATTTGAGAATGGTAAGATCAGACTTGAAGTAGGCGACCAGTTTATTCTCGACGCATACTGCGAGTTAGGCAACCAGGAAAAGGTCGGGTTAGACTATAAAGAGTTGCCGAATGATCTGGAAGCAGGTGCTACGCTGATGCTGGATGACGGCCGCATTGTATTGAGTGTATCCGCAGTTCGGGAACACCAGGTATTTTGTGTGGTTGAACAGGGCGGCGTGCTGTCGAACAACAAAGGGATTAATCGCAAAGGCGGTGGATTAGGGGCGCCCGCACTCACCAGTAAAGATCTGGAAGATATCAAAACGGCCGCAGAGTTTGGCGCGGATTATTTGGCGGTATCGTTTGTGCGCTCAGGCGATGACATCCGGCAAGCGCGTGCGCTGATGCAAGATGCGGGTGGGAAAAGCATGATCATGGCAAAGATTGAACGCTCCGAAGCCATACTTGCGCTGGATGATATTCTGGAAGCATCGGATGCCATTATGGTAGCACGCGGTGATCTGGCTGTCGAAGTCGGTGATGCAGCGGTTCCAGCTTTGCAGAAAAGAATGATTCGCTCGGCAAGAACGAATAATAAACTGGTGGTAACAGCTACGCAGATGATGGAATCGATGATTACTAATCCGATTCCAACGCGTGCTGAAGTGTCGGATGTGGCTAATGCCGTACTCGATGGCACGGATGCCGTGATGCTGTCGGCAGAATCCGCTGCCGGTGAATATCCGGTTGAGGCGGTTGAGGCGATGGCAAGGGTCTGTCTGGAAGCTGAAAAGGAATATTTGGTCAGTCATGACCGACGTGTCACAACGATCAGCCAGGCTACCATCGAAGAAGCCATTGCGCGTGCAACCATGTTTACCGCCAGCGGATTGCAGATTCGTGCGATCGCCGCGTTAACGCAAAGTGGCGTTACTGCGTTACTGATGTCACGAAGAAGCTCGAAAGTGCCTATTTTTGCGTTAAGCCCCAATGAAGAAACACGTAGAAGGGTGACGTTGTTCAGAGGTGTTTATCCGGTGGAATTTGGTGAGGGGCTTAGTGATCCGGAAGAAATCTTGAATCTTGCTGAAGAGGAATTACTTAAGCGCGGCGTCGTACGCAATGGTGATATCATGGTAATGACGATCGGCGAGCCAGTGGGTAAGTCGGGTGGTACCAATACCATGAAAATTATCAAGGTCGGCGAATGGAAATCGCGGCATGGGATTGACGCACCATAAACTGTCTGCCGAAATGCCGTTCGAGCATTAGCGCATTGGCAGCGGTGAGAAACCAAAAGATATTTATTAAGATGAATACTTATACTAAGACACGATTTTATTAAGATAATTTTTTAAGGAGACTTAAATGGCACTCGTATCACTAAGACAACTACTTGATCATGCAGCAGAAAACGGTTATGGTTTGCCTGCTTTTAATGTGAATAACCTGGAACAGATCCAAGCCATCATGCAAGCGGCTGATGAATGCAACAGCCCGGTCATTATGCAGGGTTCCGCTGGTGCGAGAAAATATGCGGGTGAAGCATTTTTGCGTCATTTAATTGAGGCAGCCGTAGAATCCTATCCGCATATACCGATTGTGATGCATCAAGACCATGGCGCTTCTCCATCAGTTTGTGTTAATGCAATCCGCAGCGGCTTTTCCAGCGTCATGATGGATGGCTCATTGCAAGCAGACGCCAAAACACCTTCCACCTACGAATACAATGTCAAGGTCACGGCAGATGTCGTCAATACCGCGCATTCCGTTGGTGTTTCAGTGGAAGGCGAACTGGGTTGCCTGGGTTCGTTGGAATCCGGCATGGGAGAAGCAGAAGATGGACATGGCGCAGAAGGTGTGTTGTCGCATGATCAATTGCTGACCGACCCGGAAGAAGCTGCCGATTTTGTGCGAAAAACCGGCGTGGATGCCTTGGCGATTGCCATTGGAACCTCGCACGGCGCTTACAAATTTACCCGCAAACCCACGGGCGATATCCTGGCCATTCAACGCATCAAAGAAATTCATCAACGTATTCCAAACACTCATCTGGTGATGCACGGCTCCAGCTCAGTGCCACAAGAATGGTTGGAAATTATTCGTCAATACGGCGGTGATATCAAAGAAACCTATGGTGTCCCTGTTGAAGAAATCCAACAAGGGATCAAATATGGCGTGCGCAAAGTTAATATCGACACCGACATCCGCTTGGCAATGACCGGCGCGATTCGTCGTAGCTTAGAAAAAGACAAAAGCAATTTTGACCCACGCAAATTCCTGAAAGAAGCCACTGCCGCAGCTAAAGACATTTGTAAAGCGCGCTTTGAAGCCTTCGGTTGTGCCGGACAGGCAGGGAAGATCAAACCAATTTCTCTGGAAAGCATGGCAAATCGTTATGCTAAGGGCGAACTAAACGCGATTATTAAGTAAGTAAAACTGGCAATATTCAATAAGCCTATGATTGATTGTGCAGCCCTGCATTATCAATCATAGGACTGCGATCGGAAAGTTTTAGGTAATAAGTCTTTCTTCTTGTTAGCTATCACGTCCTCAGAGCTCAATTCAAAATGAACTTTAAGTCTTTTATGTTGATTCTTCATTCTATTTTTAGATCTCAATAAGATAGAGGTGAATATCCGATGGTGTTAACGCAGACGAGAATTTGAAATGAATAGTATCGAAGTTCTTTTCAATGGTATTTCGCAAACGCTGCTGAAGCTCGATCAATGGCTCGATCCGCTGGTCTCACTTTCGGCTGATTCATGAGTCAACTTGATTGCTATGTTTATCAGGGACTGATTAAGTGAACTCGTTTGCCGAAAAAAAAGAAATACCGACTACCGATGAATATTTGAAAGTCAGTTTGAATGAGGTTTTGGATAGATTAAATAAAAATCCAAGTGGTGTGCAAAGCGAGGAAGCTTTTGTCCACGCAGTAATTACAGTGCGTAATGCAATGATTACCGAGAAACTGACCAAGTGGCTTATTGGCTTAACTGCGGTAGTCGCAATAGCTACTGCATTGTTAGTCGTTGTTCCGTTTATTGCGTCATCGCTTGAAGACGAGAAAATGGAATCAAAGATTGCCGAAACTCAAGCAGTTCATGAGAGTATGCAGCTCGAAGTAGTAGCATTAAAAAGTGAAGTGCTAGAATTAAAACAAGCTCTGTCAGTATTGAATAATCAAATGCAGAAACATAGCGATCAACTCAACAAAGACACTATGCGCTGACCTACTCACACTGGCGACTGGAAATTATGATTGGTTTTCCGGAGGAACATACCCCGCCGCCTGTTCAGCACCTTCCCCAAAAAAGTGCGCTTCCAGTTGTTCTGCCAAGTATTTGCGCGCTTTGATATCCGAAAGATTCAAGCGATTCTCGTTGACCAGCATGGTTTGGTGCTTGATCCATTGTCCCCAGGCTTCTTTGGAGACATTGTCAAAAATGCGTTTGCCCAATTCGCCGGGGTAGGTTTGAAAATCCAAGCCTTCGGCTTCGCGGCCCAGTTTGATGCATTTAACCATTCTTGCCATTTGATTTACTACTCCAAATCAGTCAAAAGGATGTTCGGAAAGAAAAAGCCGCCATTATGAAACGTTCGCTTCAATCAGTAAACTACCGGTGTAAATTAAAGTGGCTTTAGTAAAATTACAGATGTTTGATCAGCACTTTTGAGCGGCGTTGATAATTGTATAAATTCTGTTTAACTTTCGGTAATTCAGCAGGTGTGGCTACGGTAAAGCCGTGCTCAATAAACCAATGCGTGGCGTGCGTGGTGAGGACAAATAGGACATGGATGCCCTGGGAGATGGTTTGGTTTTCGATATGTTTGAGTAAGCGGTTGCCATGACCAAAGTCGCGATAATCCGGATGGATCGCCAGACAGGCGAGCTCGCAGGCATGTTCTTCCGGGAAAGGATACAGTGCGGCGCAGCCTAGAATGATGCCGTCGTGCTCGAGCACCGTAAACCGATCGATTTCAATTTCCAGTAATTCGCGGCCACGTCTGACCAAAATGCCTTCGGCTTCCAGCGGTTCGATCAATTGCAGGATGCCGCCGACGTCTTCGATTCTGGCTTTTCTGAGCGCCTGCAAAGTCTCCCGCGAGATCATCGTGCCGATGCCATGGTGCGTAAAAAGCTCTTGCAGAATGGCGCCATCGTTATGGCGGCTGATCAGGTGGGTGCGTGCCACGCCCATTTCACAGGCTTTGGTTGCATATTGCAGTGATGGTCGAATAGCGTCCGGGACTAAAGGCTTCGTTGCGGGTGTCTTGTTTTCCAGTAGCAATTTACTTTCGGCAACAGTGAGTTCGCGCGGTAGCGCTGTCGATTTGTCAACCTCGGATGCTGCGGCGGTATCATCCAGCATATCCAGCAGAAAAATCAGTTTCTCGGCGTTGAGTGCAATAGCGACCTCGGTAGCCACATTTTCCATGGTCAGATTAAAAATTTCTCCAGTTGGCGAGTAGCCCAGCGGTGAAATTAGCACTACGTCGCCTTGCTCCAAGCGCGAATGAATCGCCTGTGCGTTGATTTTGCGTACTTTTCCGGTATGCATCAGGTCAACACCTTGGATGACGCCTTGTGGACACGCGGTGACAAAGTTTCCGCTGGTGACACGAATGGACGCATTGGCCATCGGCGAATTGGGCAGACCCATCGATAGCAAAGCGGCAATTTCGTGATGAACACGCCCTACCGATTCTTTGACGCATTGCAGCGCGGCGGGATCGGTCACGCGCATGCCCATAACTGTTTGCGTTTCCAATTGCGATTCATCCAGACGCAGTTGAATTTGTGGACGTGCGCCATGTACCAGTACCAGTCGCACGCCGAGACTGGCAAGAAGATTGATGTCGTGAATGAAGTTGACAAATTTTGCATCGGTGATCATCTCGCCACTAAAGCCAATGACGAAAACTTTTCCTCTGAATGCATGGATATAAGGCGCGACCGAGCGGAACCAGGAAACAAAATCAGTGGTGGGGCTCATTTGAATATCGGCAGTCATCGTCAATAATCTCCCCACAGCGCTTGTATTGCCGCAATAGCGGCTAAAGCGGCGCTTTCTGTGCGCAGTATGCGTTTTCCCAGGCGTAGCGGAATGAAACCGGTGCCGGTGTGTAAAATAGTTGCTTCCTCTTCCTGCGTAAAACCGCCTTCGGGTCCAATAACAAGTGCTAAGTTGGCATCAGTTGGTGGTTTGGGGATCTCTCTCAAACCTTTTGTGGCGGTTGTGGATAACATCAAATGTACATCATGCGCTGATCGAGTGGTTTTCTTTTGACTCAGCCATTGCGGCAGTGAAATTAACGGCAGCACATGTGGTATAAGATTCCTGCCGCATTGCTCACAAGCTGAGATGACGATTTTCTGCCAGTGTTGCAGGCGCTTGGAAGAACGTTCATCAGACAAATGCACGATGCTGCGGTCGGTGGTAATCGGCTGAACACAGGTTACACCCAGCTCTACTGCTTTTTGTATAATCCAATCCATTTTTTCATTGACGCATATCGCCTGGGCAAGTTCGATATGTAGCGATGATTCGCAGTCAATGTCGTGATAAGCATCAATCAAAACAGCGGTGCTGGATTTGCTGATTGTTTGGATATGTGCGGAAAACTCCCCGCCGTCTCCGCTAAATAACGTAATCGAGTCACCTGCCTTCAGCCGCAGTACCCGCGCGGCATGATGCTTGTTCTCAGCAGATAATTCGACGATTTGTCCGATCGTGATTTTCGATGGATGATAGAAGCGTGCGTGCATGTTGAAGTATATGGCCCAGGTAAGTGGCAATTTCGATAAATGGACTCGTGATAATATAGCACGATATGTATACAGCATCGTCTGGCCGCTACTTTGATTTTGAAAGACGGCGAACGGGAAAAGAGACTTTTCAAGATATTATTTATTGGTAGGAGAAAGCATATGGCAAGCTTAGAAACACCGGTGTGTGATTTTGGTTGGAAGGCGATTGATTTTGATTTGCTGGGTGTTGATGGCACGCGTTATAACCTGGCTGCCGCAAAAGGGGAAAACGGACTACTGGTGATGTTCATCTGTAATCATTGCCCATACGTGAAAGCAGTGCAGGATCGCATCATTCGCGATGTGAGTGAATTGAAATCACATGGGATGAACGCCATCGCGATCATGTCCAATGATCCTGCGGATTATCCGGAAGATTCATTTGAAAATATGGCATTGGTTGCCAAGCAATTAAATTATCCTTTTCCCTATGTGTGGGATGAAACTCAGGAAATCGCCAAACGCTATGGCGCGGTATGCACGCCTGATTTTTTTGGGTTTAATAACAAGTTGGAATTGCAATATCGCGGACGTTTGGATGCGTCGCGAAAAGAGGCTGCGCCCGCTGATGTGCGGCGTGATCTGTTTGAAGCGATGCTGCAAGTTGCTAAAACCGGTCGTGGTCCGAAAGAACAAATTCCCAGTATCGGTTGCTCGATAAAATGGCGTGTGGAGTAAATGTGCTAGAAAAAGTGATCGCGGTTGTTAAAGAGGTAGCGCAGCAAGTTATCATGCCGCGCTACCTACAAGTAGACCGGCAAGTGAAATCGGACGGCAGTTTTTTTACTGAAGCCGATGTTGCGGCACAAAACGCTTTACTTGACGCGCTACAGAAGATTTATCCGGCGGCTGCCATGGGTGAGGAAATGTCAAAGGGAGAGCAGGAAGAACAATGGATTAAGGGTCAGACTGGATTGTGGAGTATCGACCCTATTGACGGTACATCGAATTTTCTTAACGGACTGCCTTACTTTGCAATTTCAGTGGCGCTCATGGAACAAGGGAAAAGTGTTCTGGGGGTGATCTATAATCCAGTGGCTGATGAGATGTTCTATGCGACGAAGGGCGGCGGCGCTTTTTTGAATGGAATCCCATTGCCTATTAAGCGATATGTGCCCACATTGTCGAGTGCGATGGCGAATGTCGATTTGAAGCGACTGGATAGAAAATTTGCGGCAAAAGTTGCTGCCTATCCGCCATTTGCATCGCAACGAAATTATGGCGCTTGTGCACTCGAATGGTGTTATACCGCCGCCGGCTATTTTGATTTGTACCTGCACGGCGGGCAGAAACCATGGGATTATGCGGCTGGCTCGCTTATTCTCGAAGAAGCAGGCGGAAAAATGTGCGGCTTTGATCAGGATGATTATTGGGCGGGCTCACCATGGCAACGATCAGTGATTGCAGCATTAGACCCTGGATTATTTACGCAGTGGCGTGACTGGGTGCGCGAGAATCGCTAGCAGTCTGGCTGCGTTATAGTATATAAAACTTAAAGTAGGACAAGGAATACAATTGAAAATCATCATCCTGGGAGCTGGTCAGGTCGGATCATCCGTGGCAGAGAGCCTGGTAAGCGAGGCCAATGACATTACCATGGTCGACGTTGATTCCAAGCGATTGGCGTTATTGCAGGATCGTTTGGATCTGCGCACAGTTGTCGGCAATGCGTCGCATCCATCGGTGTTAGTGAATGCTGGTGCGCATGATGCGGATATGATTTTAGCGGTAACCGAGCACGATGAGACAAATCTGGTGGCTTGTAAGCTTGCCGCTACCTTATTTAACACGCCCACTAAAATTGCGCGTATTCGTTCCACCGAATATTTGGCGCATCCAGAGATTTTCTCAACCGAGAATTTCTGTGTCGATTTTGCTATTTGTCCGGAACAAATTCTGACTGAATATATTGAGAAATTGATTGAATTCCCCGAGGCTTTGCAGGTGCTTGATTTTGCGGCGGGAAGAGTAAGTTTGGTTGCTGTGCGTGCATTGAAGGGCGGGGCGCTTGTTGGGCAGCAACTGCAAAAATTGCGTAAGCATGTTCCCAATGTGGATACGCGTGTAGCAGCAATTTTTCGCAAAGATCGATCGATTATTCCGGAAGGTGACACGATTATTGAAGCTGAAGATGAAGTATTTTTTATTGCTGCAGCTGAAGATATCCGCACAGTGATGCGAGAACTGCGAAGTATGGATAAGCCGGTTAAACATGTGATGATCGCCGGAGGAGGGAAGATCGGCAAACGCCTCGGTGAAGCATTGGAAAAGGATTACCAGGTTAGAGTTATTGAGCATAACTATCAAGCCTGCGAGCGCTTGGCAGAGGAGCTGAATCATGCACTGGTGTTGCACGGTGACGTAACGGACGAAACTCTGCTCGAAAGCGAGAGTATCGCCGAGATGGATATGTTTTGTGCGCTAACGAATGACGAAGAGAACAATATTATGTCAGCGTTGTTGGCGAAGCGCATGGGCGCACATAAAGTTATCGCATTGATCAATCGTCGCGCCTATGTGGATCTGGTGCAAGGTAGCCGAATTGATATCGCTATTTCGCCGGCACAGGTTACGATCGGCTCATTATTGGCTTACGTCCGGCAAGGCGATGTTGTCGCTGTGCACAGCTTGCGACGCGGTGCGGCGGAAGCATTGGAATTGGTGGCGCATGGCGATGCAAGATCGTCTAATGTGGTGGGAAGAAAGATAGAAGACATCAAGTTGCCTAAAGGTGCCACAATTGGCGCTATCGTGAGAGGTTTATCAAAATCGGGAAGTGTGTTTGGCGACAGCCTGATTTCAGAGCAAGAAAAGCGCTCGCAAGAATCGGGCAGCAGCGTAAAGGTTATTATCGCGCACCATAACACGGTTATCGAACAGGAAGATCATGTTATTTTGTTTGTAATTAATAGAAAGATGATTCGCGAAGTGGAAAAATTGTTTCAGGTTAATGTTGGTTTTCTGTAGTTGATAACTGCATGAGTCGACTTTTTGTTGTTGTTAATGTGCTTGGCAAGATGATCCTGATATTCGGATTGACGATGCTGATCCCACTTGGTTTGGCGCTGTGGAATGATGATGGTGCGAGATGGGCGTTTGAAGAATCCATCTTGATTACCATGGGTTGTGGCTTGGTGATGTGGTTGGTGACGCGCCGCTATAAACGTGAATTGCAAACAAGGGATGGTTTCTTGCTGGTAGTGCTGGTTTGGTCGGTGCTGCCGGCTTTTGCGATGTTGCCATTATTATTTTATTTGCCGCAACTTAATCTCAGCATGGCCTATTTTGAGGCGGCTTCAGGATTAACTGCAACGGGTGCTACAGTGCTGTTGGGGTTGGATGCACTACCGCCGTCTATCAATTTATGGCGCGGTGAAATTATATGGTTGGGTGGGATGGGCTTAATTGTTCTGGCGGTAGCGATTTTGCCACTATTGGGCGTGGGGGGGCGACAGCTGCTGAATGCAGAGATACCTGGGCCAATGAAGGAGAACAAGCTTACCCCGCGCATCGCTGAAACCGCAAAAGGACTATGGGCCATTTATGCGAGCCTGACATTAGCTTGTGCTATCGCATATAAATGGGCCGGTATGGATTGGTTTGATGCGGTGATGCACGCATTCACGACTTTGGGGTTGGGAGGGTTTTCGTCGCATGATGCGAGCTATGGTTATTGGGATTCACCGCTTATAGAAGCTGTTGCCATTGTATTCATGCTGATTGCAGGGGTGAATTTTGCAACTCATTTTCTGGCTTGGCGGGGGAAAAGTTTGACTTCCTATCGCTATGATTCTGAAGTTGGTTGGTATATCGTGATTATGTTAATCAGCTGTGTTGGATTAGCGCTGTATTTGTGGTTCGCCGAGGTCTATGCGGAGCCATTGACAGCATTACGCTATGCGGCTTTCAACATTGTTTCTGTCGCAACGACTACCGGATACAGCAATACGGATTACAGCCTGTGGCCTATGTTCGTTCCACTATGGATGCTGTTTTTATCCGGATTTTGCACATCTTCAGGTTCTACTGGCGGCGGTATTAAAATGATCCGTGCACGTATTTTATACCAGCAGGTGTATCGTGAAATGATCATGATCATGCATCCCAATGCGGTCATTCCCGCCAAGCTGGGTAGAAATGTGGTGGCAAGCCGGATCATACAAGCCGTACTGGTATTTTTGTTTGTTTATACCGCAAGCATTGTATCCATGGCGCTTGTCTTGACGTTCAGTGGATTGAATGTCATGACGGCTTTCTCTGCGGCGGTAGCTTGTATCAATAATTTAGGTCCAGGGCTTGGCGATGTCGGGCCAGCGACTACTTATGCATTGTTGACAGATTTTCAGACATGGGTATGCAGTTTTGCAATGCTACTAGGTAGATTGGAGTTTTTTACACTGCTGGTCATATTTACCCCTGCTTTCTGGCGGAAATGATTTTTGTTTTTAATGTCGGCGAACGGTGAGTAGTAATGGATGATGGATTCTTAAAAAGAATGATCAGCAGCCGCATTAAGTTTATATGATTTGTACCAGATAATTGGAGAGTCTTCGTGGATAATGCCGGCATATTGAAAGGTATTAAGGTCATGATTATTGATGACAGCAACACGATTCGGAAAAGTGCAGAAATTTTTTTGAGGCCTTCGGGGTGTGAAGTGCTTCTGGCAGAAGACGGATTCGAAGCGATGTCTAAAATCGTCGATAATCAGCCAGATATCATTTTTATCGATATTGTCATGCCACGTTTGGATGGCTATCAAGCATGTATGCTAATCAAAAAGAATCCGATCTATCAGTCCATTCCAGTGATTATGCTATCAAGCAAAGACGGTTTATTCGATAAGGCTAAGGGCAGAATAGTAGGTTCGGATGATTATCTGACTAAACCATTTACCGCTGAAGGCTTATTGAACATAATACACAAGGCTCTAGACTAGCAGAGTTAATAATATCTGATGATTTGCCATAGTTCATTAGCAAGTTCATCAGGTTGTTTTTTCCAACGCCACTCAGATTCT
>NZ_QJJP01000011.1:0-49644 GCF_003201565.1 Nitrosomonas sp. Nm84
AGCCCGGTGTGGTCGGTGGCAGCATAAATAAACCGGGGCGCGATGCTGCGGTGACAAAGGGCACTTTGGACATATCAAAAGTGCCGCTGCCGGGGTTGGCTGCTGCAGCCGCAGGAGCTGCCGGTGCTGCCGGTGTTGTAGCAGCGGGTGCGTTCGTGTCGGCTGGTTTTGCTGGGGCCGGATTGGTTGCATGTGCTTGGAAAGCCAAACACATGCCTCCGATACAGCAGCAGAAACGATAGAACTGAAGTTGTATGCTTTTGACGCAATGCACTTTTAATTCAGCAAAGGATTTTGCTGAGAAAGAAAAAATGCTGGATGAATTCATTACGAAACTCCTGTTGTCTGGATTAATGCGATATTAATTACGCGGCGCAAAACATTTTTAATGGTATGGTGTTGTTTTTCCTAAACGATCTAGGTCGCATATTATATGCGATAACAATTTATCTTAAAGCATTGATTAAATGCTTTTGCACTAATTATTTTGGCTTAAGTTTGATTTCCTAATATGTTGAATATCAAATGCATTTAATATCAGTTATATAAAAGGCTCGCATTGATAAATATCAACAAGGCGCACTTTGTTGTAAATTTGTTACACAGGAATTGTGTGTACTGTTTGCCAAGAATTTCAGCAAAAGATCAATTGAAATGATGTTAGAAGTGCGTTTTAACAGGTAACCCGAGTGCCTTGATTTTTTCACCATAAGCGATTAACCAGGATTCACTGACTTGAGAAAGCTGTGGTGCTTCGGGTTGCAATGAAGGGCGTGCAATCCCATAGAGTAAAACACCCTGTAGCAATACCCCATCATTTTTCAGGCTTTTGATGAAACCAAGATAAGCATCGATTTCTGATTCACTGGGTGGCTTTCCATTGATTTGAAACACGCAGGTTTGTAACCAAGTGGGGCAGAGCGATGTCGCGATTTGCAGGTGATGGCGAATTTTTTTTAAGCTGATTGTCGTGTTATTGATGCGTTGCCTTTCTTCAGCTAATGCGCGATCAAACTTGAACCACACTTCGCCATTCAATTGCGCCATGTGCTGTAATCCGGCTTGTACGGATTGACGATGAATTAAGCTGCCGTTTGTGATCAATACCAACTTCAAATTTTTTAGCACATCGAAGTCTTGTATTATGCTGCCGATCAATTCGATGACTTGTTCAAACTCTTTGGCGCTGGTCGGCTCACCATTGCCTGATAAAGCGATATCGTGAATTTTTCTGGCTTCTGGTGGCACATGCCGATGCATGAAATCACCATTTACCAATTCATGCAGGAAAGACCGCAGTTCAGTTTCGAGTTTATCTAAGTCGATGCGCGGGGCGGAGCCGCGTTTAAGCTCAGGCACTTGGCAATAAACACAGCGCCAGTTACAGGCGTTGTTAGGATTAAGATTGATACCAATGGAAACACCGCCTGCACGACGTGACACCACCGGATAAACATATGTCAATCCAGCACTATCACGACTGTGATCGGTCGTTTTCAATCGGTCAGAATTTGATGGCAATGTTACAATCCCATTTATTTATTTTGGCGCTATAGAAATAGTACGTATGTTAATTACACGCAAACTGGAATTTGATGCGGGCCATCGCATTTCAACGCACAACAGCCAGTGTCGTCATCTGCATGGTCACCGCTACATGATCGAAATTACGCTATCCGGTAACATTATCGCTGATGAAGGTGTTGCGCAGCAAGGCATGGTGATGGATTTTTCCGAAGTGAAACAGATTGCAAAATCAGCATTGGTGGATCACTGGGATCATGCATTTCTGGTTTATTCCGGCGATACCAAAGTTTTGCAATTTTTACAGTCGATTGAAGATCATAAAACGGTTGTGCTGGATGTTCAGCCCACCGCGGAAAATCTCGCTTTGATTGCTTTTGATATTTTAGACGACGCTTATCAGGATATTTACGGCAATCATCTGCAATTAGAACGGGTACGTTTATTTGAAACACCGAACTGTTGGGCAGATGCATTGCGTGGAACGCAATAATTTTTTGAAGACTTAATAGCTATGTTCATTGATTCACATTGTCATCTTGATTTTCCTGATCTCGCCAAAGATCTGGATGGACTGCTGCATAATATGCAGGAAAATCAAGTGACGCATGCATTGTGTGTAAGCGTTAACTTGCCCGATTTTCCCCGAGTCCGGGCATTGGCGGAAGCCCATGAAAATTTGTTTGCTTCAGTTGGCGTGCATCCTGACTATGAAGATCAGATCGAACCGCACGCGGATCAACTTGCCGAGTTGGCCAAGCATCCTAAGGTCATTGCCATCGGTGAAACCGGGTTGGATTACTTTCGCTTGCAAGGTGATTTGGAATGGCAACGGGAGCGTTTTCGCCAGCACATCCGTGCAGCGCGAAAAGTAAATAAACCATTGATCATTCATACGCGCTCAGCCGCTGCGGATACGTTACGGATTATGCAAGAAGAAGGTGCTGATGACGTGGGCGGAGTGATGCATTGCTTTACCGAAAGCTGGGAAGTTGCGCAGCAGGCGATTGCAATGAATTTTTATATTTCTTTCTCAGGCATCGTGACATTTAAAAATGCCGTGACTTTAAAAGAAGTCGCCAAGAATATCCGCCTGGATAGAATGCTGATCGAGACAGATTCGCCCTATCTGGCACCAGTGCCATTTCGTGGTAAATTAAACCAGCCTGCATTTGTGTGCCATGTGGCTGAAGAGATTGCGCGCCTACGTGGCGCTGAATTAGAAGAGATTGCAATAGCGACTACGGATAATTTTTTTAACTGTTTTAGAGTATCCAAAAATGGGCTATATGCTAGTTAAACTCCGTCTTTCGCTGATGGTTGTCATCATGCTCTTTTACTTACCACTTGATGCTTCCGCCGGGATTCAAGAGGATTTAATTTTGGCGATAGAAAAGGGAAATTTATATCAGGTATCCGAGCTACTTAAAAAAGGTGCTAATCCGGATGTGCCGAATAGCGAGGGATACACGCCATTGATGATGGCTGCGCAGACTAAGAATTTGAGACTTGCTGAGTTGCTAATGGATGTGGGGGCCAAGCTGGATATCCGCAACAAGTATGGTGAAACGGCGGTCATGTTGGCCAGCTATAACGGTCAAACCGAAATGGTGCGATTACTCTATACCAAAGGTGCGAAAATTAATCATAGTGGCTGGAATCCCTTGCTGTATGCGGCTTCCAACGGGCACTCTGACACCATTCGATTGCTCTTGACCAGCGACGCCGATATTAATTCGGTTTCGGATAATGGCACTACGCCATTGATGATGGCAGTCAGGGGAAATCATGAGGATGCGGTGTCATTGCTGCTTCACAACGGCGCAGATCCGGGTATTAAAAATGAGCAGGGTGACAATGCGCTCGATTGGGCGGAAAAAAGAGACCATCAAAGTATCGTGAAATTACTTAAAAGCCATGGTGCGACGCAATAAATCTGATCAGCGTTTTTTCCTGCCAAGGTTTTAGCAATGCGATCCCTGCATGGAAAAGTCGCCATCGTTACCGGATCGTCACGGGGAATCGGCGCGGAGATTGCGTTTGCGCTAGCCAGTGCTGGAGCAAAAGTAGTCATCAATTATGTAGAGAATAAGCCAGCGGCCGACAAAGTATGCGCGGCGATTTCCGGCACCGGCGGGGAATGCGTGGCGGTGCAAGCTGATATCAGCGATCCGATTGCGGTGCGTAGGCTATTTGATACCACTTCCGAATATTTTAAGCAGATTGATATTCTCGTGAATAATGCCGGAATCCTGCTGTTTAAGGAAATAGCCGACATTCAGGATGATGAATTCAATCGTATTGTCGATGTGAATTTCAAGAGCGTTTTTTACACGCTACGTGAAGCAACGACAAAGCTTGCGGATCATGGGCGCGTGGTGAATATTTCCAGTACGGTGACGCGGATGATGTTGCCCAAGTACGGTGCATATGCCGCAACCAAAGCTGCCGTGGAGCAATTGACGCGAATTTTCGCCCGTGAAATGGGCAAACGAGGAATCACCGCCAATACGGTTTCACCGGGACCGGTCGATACGGAATTGTTTCGTGCGGGGAAAACCGCAGCGGATATTGAACGCATGGCGACTATGGCTGCATTGGGACGGATTGGTGCAGCCAGCGATATCGCCAAAGTGGTATTGTTTCTGGTCAGTGACGAAGCCTGTTGGGTGACAGGGCAGGATATTGGCGTCAATGGCGGAATTATTTAACAGATAGGAATGGAGAATCAGATGCGTATCGGCGTGCCTAAGGAGATTAAAATTCATGAATCCCGCGTGGGGCTGACGCCTACGGCGGTGCGTGAACTGGTTGCGCATGGTCATCACGTGATGATGCAGAAGAATGCCGGATTTCAGATTGATTTAGGCGATGATAAATATTTGAGCGCAGGTGCAGAGATCGTTGAAACACCGCAGGAGATTTATGCCAGAGCTGACTTCATCGTCAAAGTAAAAGAGCCGCAGCCATCAGAGATTCCATTGTTGCGCGAAGGACAGGTGTTATTTACTTATCTGCATCTTGCGCCTGATCCTGTGCAAGCCAAAGGTTTGATGGATTCCGGCTGTATTGCCATTGCTTACGAAACGGTGACCGATAGCTACGGGGGCTTACCGCTGCTGGCACCGATGAGCGAAGTGGCCGGTCGCATGGCGATTCAAGCAGGTGCGCACGCGCTGGAATTGGATCAGGGAGGTCGCGGCATGCTGCTTGGTGGCGTATCCGGCGTACCTGCTGCGCGCGTCGTGGTTATTGGCGGCGGTGTTGTCGGGACTAATGCGGCGCGTGTAGCCATGGGGGTAGAAGCCCATGTCACGGTATTGGATAAATCCATTCACCGGCTGCAACAGTTGGATTTTCAGTATGGTTCAAGGATTAATACCGTTTTCTCGACAGTGGATGCATTGGAAGAGTATGTCGCTACAGCAGATTTGGTCATTGGCGCGGTGCTGATTCCAGGAGCGGCAGCACCTAAGCTGGTCAGCCGTGAATTGGTTAGTCGGATGAATCGTGGTGCTGTGCTGGTTGATGTTGCGATTGATCAGGGTGGCTGCTTTGCCACCTCCAAACCCACGACATTGGCAGACCCCATTTTTACCGTGGATGGCGTAGTGCATTATTGTGTTTCCAACATGCCCGGTGCAGTCGCGCGTACTTCCACTTTCGCACTCAATAACGCTACCTTACCGTTTGTGCTGGCGTTGGCTAATAAAGGTTACCAGAAAGCACTGGTGGATGATGTGCATTTGCGCAGTGGCCTGAATATTTATCGAGGACGACTGGCGCATGAGGCGGTAGCGCAAGCGCTGGGACTGATGTATGTACCCGCGATGGATATGCTGTGACTGTAAAATTAGCATTACCGTCAGACGTTCCGCATGACGGCACCGGCAGTATTTAAAGGAACCATCCACTTCGTGCTCTTATGCTTTTCTTGTCATCTAATCGTTATTGATCATACGGTTGATATTGCACGTAGAATCATGGTCTTTCTTAGCGAATACAATGTTAAGAAGGTTGTGGAGGCACCTTTATCCATTCCCCTGAGCATTGCTTCACATTGGGATAATATCCTTCAGGATTACGGCAATAATACCAGTAATTATTTCTTTGCACGGGCGGGGCAGGGCGGGAAACAGTATTCTGCTGGATATAGGTTGGTCTAGGCGGTACAAGCGCCACTGGTGATGCTAATACTGGAGCACTTACAACTCCCACAGGATAACCGCCTAATGGATAATAGCTTTCAAAACGGCGATAGGGACCAAAAGCAAAATTGTTATAGAAGCCGATGCCTCCCCAGTTATTGTAAAAACCGAAGCTGTTAAAGGGCGCAAAACCATAATAACCAAAACCGCCAAATGGACCAAAAGGACTAAATGGGCCAAATCCAAAACCGAGTCCGAGGCCCACCCCTACCCCTAAGCCGAATCCATCATGATGGTGATGGCCGTGATGGTGATTCCAGTTGTTGTTCGGATCAGAGTTATTGTTGTTGCCAGCATTCTGATCTGTCTGAATATTATTTTGGATGTTAACATTCTGAGCGGTAGAACCATCTTGAGTGGTTCCGCTACTCTGTGCCGCTTGATCGGTTGTGGTAGATTCATTGTTCTGAGCTGCTTGATCATTCGGAGTGTTGGAATTTTCAGTGGCAGCATCGTGATTTGAATCAGTATTATTCTGGTTGTCGGCGTTTTGAACAGAAGGATTATCCTGAGTGGTTCCATTGTTCAGCGTCGATGACCCGGTCTCGGCAGATTCATTGCTTTGGGTTGTCAAATTATCCTGCAGAGGCTCTGATGCGCTTTCTTGTCCTTGCGCAGACTCGATACCTTGGCCAGAATTATTATCTATTCCAGAATCGTTTGGTTGGTTAAACTCACCGGTTTGATTAAAGTCGTTTCCCTGATTGGGATCATTGGAGAATCCAGAGTTTTCTTGTGGATCAAACCCATCGTCTGGGTAGAAGGCATCGCTTTGATCGAAATCACCTGGGTCGTAACCACCGCTGAAGTCATTACCTTGGTCGTAATAGTTGCCAGAATCAAAGCTGCCTCCGTCATAACCACTACCATCAAAGCCGCCTCCATCATAACCACCGCCATCATAGCCACCACCATCAAAACCGCCTCCATCAAAGCCGCCGCCATCGAAGCCACCTCCGTCGCCACCTCCATCTCCGTCGGCTTTCACGAGACTTGCTGAAAATAATCCACACAGAGCGATAGCTATGCATGTTAATTTAAATTTTTTCATATCTCCCTCGCCTCAAGATTTTATACTAGTTGTTATCATATAGAGGAGAATCTGAATAGATACTGAATGAGAAGCAGGGTTTGCGGGTGAAAATTTCGGAGCTAGTGGGTATTTCGTGTCGACGGTGAAGCTGGATGGTCAGATGATCTGAATGTGTAAACGAGAAAGCAGGAAGATGAACGCGATGATCAGTTGAAACTAAGTATATAAATGTCGCTTCAACGGTGCGCAAAAATTTCTTTGATAAACTTTGGCAATACACCCCCGTTTTGCCGGAGGCGGCTTAACTTAATTTCAATTTTGTTCTGTAATACGCGTTATCAACAACAAGAATTACGCGTATTACAGTTACCATTAACAGAAATTTACTGAATAAATTTAGTATGAAACAGCAGGCCCTTCAACCCATTGGCAATCTGAAATCAGACACATGCCGCCTAAGCCTTTCATTGCCGGTCTTAGTTCGTTAAGTACTTTCTGTGCTTGTTCATTTTTACATGCAAGAATAACTACAACATTCTCGTCTGTCAGGAATACATCATCAGGATTCCGTGCGCCTCGCGATCCATATCCACTTGCATTTTTAATGACAGTATATCCGCGTACTTCACTTCTTTCCAACAGGTCCATTAATTGTTCGAGCTGTTCTATTCCGATGACAATCTCGAATCTTTTCATTGCTATTGTATTATTCATAAGTCATTTCCAGGAAGATCAATCATTAAATAAAATGTAATAATTTCTAAACTACGATGCTATGGAACCAATGCGACATTTCCCAGTAAATCGGTACACCAATGAATATGTTAAAGGGGAAAGTCACACCTAGAGAAGCTCCCAATGAAAGTGCCGGGTCTGCATCTGGCACCGCGATACGCATGGCTGCAGGAGCGGCGATATAGGAACAACTAGCATACAAGACAGCCAGCAACATTGTGCCTCCCTCCGATAAACCAAACAGCCAACCCAAGTAAGCACCAAAAAATGCAGCCAACAGTGGAAATAGTATACCAAATGAAATGATGAATACACCTTTTGCTGCAACTACTTTCAGCCGTGCTGATGCCAGTAAGCCCATTTCCAACAGGAAGAAAGCCAGCACACCCATAAACAAATCCATAAACATTTTATCCAGCGGGGATACCAGATTCACCGCTCCGGCGTAATAACCAATCACCACACCCATTAGCAATAAATAAAGGCTTGTACCCGTCAGGATTTCGTGCATCAACTTGCCCCACTGGGTTTTCTGACCGCCAGCACCCGCACGCGCCAAGATTGTGCCAGTTACCAGTGCCGGTATCTCCATCAATGCCATAATCAACACCATATAGCCTTCGGAATACTCATCCTTTGCGGCCAAAAAAGCCACGCCTACGGCGAAAGTTACCGCACTCACCGAACCATAGTGAGCAGAAATGGCGCCTGCATCAGCTTGGGTGAATTTACCTAAAAATCTCAATATCGGGTAAGCCGTCAATGGAATCATCGCTGCTAAGACAACCATGGAACCTGCGATAGGCAGCACTTCCATGATTTCATATTTGGCCATCGATACGCCACCTTTAAAACCAATGGCAATCAATAGAAAGATACTTAAGCTTTTATATAAAGCCTCGGGTATTTTTAGGTCAGATTTTATTACACCTGCCAAAACCCCGAATACAAAAAACAGTACAACTGGTTGTATAGTTGCCATGCAAAACTCCCTCTTTACTTAGTTATGTTTTATTTGATTTATTAATATTCTTACTTCTTGAGTCTGGTGACTGAATTGCCCTTCACACGGAAACGTTAACATAAGAAATGTGAAGAATTCGTGAATAAAGTAAATACTATTTATCAAAGATTAAGGGAGAATAATATGAAATGTGGTGCCCTTTCCAGGAATGCTGTCTACCTCGATGAGCCAACCATAGTGATCGCAGATTCGTTTGACAATAGCGAGTCCGATACCTAGTCCTTGTCCTTGCGCGGAGCCGCGAAAAAAACGCTCATATAGCAGTGGCAAATAAGCGGGCTCTATTCCAATGCCGGAATCTGAAATTGACAGTCGTTGATTATTGAACTCAACTCGAATAAAGCCACTTTCAGTATACTGTACAGCGTTTCGAAGCAGATTCATCAGTGCGGTATGTAATGCTTGACGATTGAGTGTGACAGTAACTGCGGGTGCAATGTTAACTTGAAAATTCAGTTTTTTTCGATAGATTTCTGCGCATATTGGTTCAACTGCATCAAAAACACATTCGGCTATCGCAACGGGCTCCATAACGCCTAATGCTTGCTCGCGTGCCAGGAATAGTAAGGCTTGTAATTGTTCGCCCATACGTGTGGCAGCTGCTTCAATCATCTTTATTCGATGATGCGCTCTGACGGGTAAATCAGGTATTGCAACCAGCAACTCACAACTGGTTAGGATGGTTGTAATCGGGGTCCTTAATTCGTGACTGATATTGGCGGTGAATTCTTGTTCACGTTGGAGCATGCGTTTAATACGGCTTTGAAAATCATCCAATGCGTGCGCAAGTTGTGCCACTTCTTCATCCATGTCAGGCTGTGCCAGCAATCCAACCTGAATATCTCCAAGGGCTAGTAAGCTTACTCGCTCCGCTAATTCTGTCACCTGCTTGATGAGTATTCCGGCAAGCAAGTATCCTACCACAAATGCAATGGCAACTACTATCACCCAAGATAACAGAATGAGTAGCCTCAGTTTACTTAATCGCTGTTGATGCAGCGAAATTCGGTAGGCTACAAGAAACTTCACTGCATTAGTAGTACGCACCAAAACATGAAAATCCTCAAGACCGTAGTAAATTCGATGATAGCCAGCTTGTAATCCACGTAAATAAGCAGGGATTTGTAACTCGTCGTCCATAGTATGGATAACATAGCTTTTGAGATGTGAGCCTACTTGAGAAATGAAATCCGAGTGTTTTTGATAGCGATGAACAAGATGATCCATTTCCATTTCAATCACCTGTTCTATATGAGCTTCTTCGATATTATCCGAAGCAAAATAGAGAATAATACAAAGTGTCCCGACAATAAAAATGCTGAATGTTGCCAGCGCTACTGCAACACGGTAGCGCAGGCTATGTTCAATCGGGAATCTGATCACGAGAAGTCAAGCAGTAACCTAAACCATGAACGGTTTCGATAGGATCGTAACCCCCCGCTTTTGTGAGTGCGCGCCGCAAAATGTGCATATGACTGCGCAATGTATCGCTGGTTTCCTGAACGTCTTCCCAGGCTTCCAGTTCGAGTTCTTCTCGGCTGAATACCCGACCGGGTTCACTCATCATCAGTGCCAATAAGCGTATACACTTGGGTGGGAGCTTAACATTTTTATTTTCGAAACGAATGGTGAGGGTTTTAGGGTCAAAAGAGAGTTTGTCAAATTCCAGTTTACGATTGGCGACTTTGCCAATATGTCTTTTATGCATCGCCAGCAGGCGAGCTTCGACTTCTTTTAATGCAAACGGTTTGATGAGATAGTCATCAGCGCCATATTCGAAACCAGTTAATTTATCCTCCAATGTATCACGTGCAGTCAACATCAAGATGGGCGTATCAATTTGTGATTCTTGACGCAGCTTCCGGCATAAGGTAATTCCATTCATTCCCGGCAAGCCTAGATCAAGCAGAATGGCATCAAACCGTTGCGTGACAGCCAAATGAAGTCCAGCGATACCGTTAGCGGCTGCATCGGCGCTATGCCCTCGAGATTCCAGGAAGTCATAAAGATTGGCAGCGATGGCCAAATCATCTTCAATAATCAATATATGCATACAGTTACCTACGATGATAATTCAATTCTGTTTAAGTGCTCACCGAGTGAAATTTACGGCTTAATGTGTGCACAGCTTCTACCAGGGCCGCTGCATTTTCTGGAGGAGTAAACTGAGAAATACCATGCCCCAGATTAAATACATGCCCACTGCCATTACCATAACTAGCGAGTACCTTTTCCACCTCCGCAGTGATGACTTCGGGTGATGCAAAAAGTATCGATGGATCAAGATTGCCTTGCAATGCAACTTTCTCTCCTATACGCCGACGCGCTTCACCAATATCAATTGTCCAATCCAATCCGACAGCATCACAACCAATATTTGCAATGGCTTCTAGCCACAAACCGCCACCTTTGGTAAAAACAATACTTGGAATTCGTGCGCCATCCTGCTCACGTTTTAATCCGGCAATGATTTGCTGCATATAACGTAGTGAAAATTCCTGATAAGCAGCCTGTGATAATGCGCCACCCCACGTGTCGAAAATCATGACAGCCTGCGCGCCGGATTCTATTTGCGCATTCAGATAAGCCGTTACAGCTTTTGCATTGATATCCAGTATATGGTGCAACAGCTCGGGGCGTTGATACAGCATGGTCTTGATTTCACGAAATTCAGTACCACCGCGACCCTCAACCATGTAACAGGCAAGTGTAAATGGGCTGCCGGAAAAACCAATCAGCGGTACTCGATTATCCAGCGCTTTGCGGATTTCTGAGACTGCGTCCATCACGTAACGCAATTCCGCGCCGGGATCGGGAACCGTCAATGCATGAATTGCTTTTTCCTCACGCAAAGGGCGTTCAAACATAGGTCCTTCACCGTGCGAGAAATATAAACCTAGACCCATTGCATCAGGAATCGTGAGAATATCGGAAAACAATATGGCAGCATCCAGCGGAAAACGTGCCAGTGGCTGCAAGGTCACTTCAGTCGCAAAACCTGGATTTTTGCATAGGGAAAGGAAATCACCTGCGCGCGCCCGTGTTGCATTATATTCTGCCAAATATCTACCGGCCTGGCGCATGAGCCAAACGGGTGTGTACTCCACAGGTTGTTTCATCAGCGCCCGTAGAAACGTATCATTTTTGAGTATTGTCATTAAAAAGCCTGTAGTTATTGTTATTTTGGAAAGCTGTCCCTATACAAGCGGATTATTCTCTTATCATCGACAATATTACCAGCGAATAGCCATTCCGTATATTGCCAATCGGGTATGAGAAATAGATACCTTATAAAAATGAAGTGGTACGGTTAAAAATCAAGTGCGGAAAATTAGTTCTCGGCAATCGTAAATACCCGTTGATATTCTTTAATTGCATAACGGTCCGTCATGCCGGCGATATAGTCGGCAATTACCTGATATCCTTCGTGTTCAAATTTCTTCTGATATTCAGTGGGTAATAGGCGTATTTCCGAACTGAAAGCCGAGAATAATTTTTCTATGGTATGGCGTGCTTTGTTGCTCATACGCACGACACGAAAATGCCGGTAAAGATTATCGTATAAAAATTTTTTTAATTCTTGCTGTTCTTTTTTTATTTGCTGACTAAATCCGATGAGCGGCGGTGCTAGATGCACGTCGGTAAGACTATTCACACTGGCTTGCTTGATGCTCGTGGTACTTTGCTGAATTAAGTCGGTAACCAGCGTATTGATCATGCTGCGAATGGTTTCATACACCATGCGACGCTGCGGAAGCGACGGATATTTGCTTTTTATTGGTGTGAGATGACGCGAAAAAATAGTAACTTCTTCCAGTTGATCCAACGTAATGAGGCCTGAGCGCAAGCCATCATCGACATCATGATTATTGTAGGCGATCTCATCTGAAAAATTTGCCAACTGGGCTTCTAACGATGGTCTTCTGTGTTGCAGAAAACGTTCTCCGAGTTCACCCAGTTTTGCGATATTCTTTTTGGCGACATGTTTGAGTATACCTTCGCGCGTTTCATAACAAAGATTAAGACCGCTAAAAGCAGCGTATCGTTCTTCCAGCACGTCAACAACCCGCAAGGATTGGAGATTATGTTCAAAACCGCCATGATTCTGCATGCAATCATTCAATGTATCCTGACCGGCATGCCCAAATGGCGTATGTCCCAAATCGTGCGCCAGTGAAATCGCTTCCACCAAATCTTCATTCAGACATAAGTTTCTTGCGATCGAACGTCCTATTTGTGCAACCTCCAAGCTATGTGTCAGGCGCGTACGAAACAAATCCCCTTCATGATTAACGAATACCTGGGTTTTGTATTCCAGTCGACGGAAGGCCGCGGAATGTATGATGCGATCGCGGTCACGCTGAAATTCGCTACGCCCTGCAGGCGGCGTTTCATGAATGACACGTCCGCGTGAGTTATTGGACGATACCGCATAAGCAGCCAATTTATTCATCGTTATTCATCGGTCATGCACGCTGATATTGTTTTACTGAGCAATGCAGGAGGGATGTCCGCGCGCATCACGGCTTCACCGATCCGATTTAAGAGGATGAAGCGCGTTTTTCCAGCATCCACTTTTTTGTCCAGCATCATCAGTTGCAAATATTTTTCCAATGGCATTTTGGGTACTGCAACAGGCAATCCGGCTAGGATAAAAATCTTACGGATACGTTGAACATCAGCTTCACTGATGAGTTTCATGCGCTGGGATAATTCCGCTGCCAGCACGGTTCCGGCCGCCACGGCTTCGCCGTGTAACCAAACACCATATCCCATCCCATTTTCAATCGCATGACCAAAGGTGTGGCCCAGATTCAGCAGAGCCCGTATTCCGTTTTCCCTTTCATCGGCGGCGACTATTTCCGCTTTATTCTCGCAACTGCGTTGGATGGCCTCATTTAAAATGATTGGATCACGTGCCAAAAGACGGCGCATATTTTGTTCCAGCCAATCAAAAAAGGCCGGATCGCGAATTAAACCATATTTAATAATCTCAGCCAGTCCCGCGCGTAATTCCCGATCAGGCAAAGTATTCAAAGTGGCGCTGTCGGCCAGAACCATGCGTGGCTGATAAAAAGCGCCAATCATATTTTTACCCAATCGATGATTGATGCCGGTTTTGCCGCCTACTGAGGAATCCACTTGTGCCAATAATGTGGTGGGGATCTGGATGAACGGTACGCCGCGCAAGTAGGTTGCTGCTGCAAATCCGGTGAGATCGCCCACCACGCCGCCACCAAGTGCTAGTATCGTGGTGTTGCGTTCACAGTGGTTTTTCAGCAATGCATCAAAAATAAAATTTAGAGTTTCCCAATTTTTATGTGCTTCGCCATCCGGAATAATAATTGGAACCGATACGATGCCCAGTTTTTCCAACGCCAGGCGCAATTTCTCCAAATATAATGGTGCAACAGTTGTATTGCTAACGATGGCAACTCGTTTTTGTGGTAAGCACGATAAGATCAAATCAGCTTTTCCCAGGATTCCATGGCCTATGTGTATCGGATAATTGCGTTTTTCTGATGAAATAGTGAAATCTACTGAAATGGTTTGCATAGTATTTTCATTGCCATTTTGTTTGATAGTATCGAGATTAATAGAAATTAGCTTATTGATAAGTTTTTGTATCAAGTAACGCACGCCTTGCTTGCTGCTATCGATGATGACATGTGCGGCTTCACGATAATAGGCGTCGCGTTGGATATAAAGTTCATGCAATCGTGCATATAAGTTTTGTGTCTGTAGCAGCGGTCTGTTTTTATCGTGCCGAGTGCGTCGGTGTAAATCATTGACCGATGCTCGCAGGTAGATGACGATGCCATTCTGTTTAAGTAGCTGGCGATTCTCCTCGCTCAACACCGCGCCACCCCCTGTAGCCAGAACGATATTACTTTTTTTAACCAGTTCAACCAGTACTTCAGATTCACGTTTGCGAAAGCCAGTTTCGCCTTCAATCTCAAAGATCACCGGAATTTTTACGCCGGTACGGTCCTGAATTTCATGATCCGAATCGATAAACGTCTTACCCAGGAAATTAGCCAGTGCTTTGCCAATGGTTGTTTTGCCGGCACCCATCATGCCAACCAGAATGATATTGGTATCTCCCAGTTTTTTTTGAGCGGGCTGGAGTGTTTTTGTTTTGCTTAAATTCATACCTGTGATTGTAGCCGAATTACCAGTCAGTACGCAGATTCACTTGCTGATTCAACGCGCCTGACTCACTTACCCCGGGGTTTCCTGACAGGTTTATAGGATAGTGCCACCGGTGGCTGTGGTGCATTTCGCTTGCTTCCCGATGACTTGGAATTCTGTGTTCGTACAAACCAGGAGAAAAATAATGGCACAAATATCGTTGCAATCGTGGTTGCCATAATCATTCCGCCAAAAACACCGGTTCCCATCGACTGCCGTGCTGCGGAACCCGCGCCAGTCGCAATGACCAAAGGAACGACCCCCAATATAAAAGCCATCGAAGTCATCACAATGGGCCGAAAGCGCAGTTGGGCCGACTGGATGGCTGCCTGTGTAATATCGACACCTTGTTTCATTCTCTGGTTGGCGAATTCGACCAACAGAATCGCATTTTTTGCCGTCAATCCGATCAATGTCACCATGCCGATCTGAAAATAGATGTCATTCGGCATGTCGCGCAGCAAAATCGCAACCAATGCGCCCATCATCGCAAAAGGAATGGCCATAATGACCGCCAATGGCAACGCCCAGGTTTCAAATTGCGCGGCTAATATCAAGAAAACCATCACGACGGCCAAGCTAAAAGCAAAAATTGCTGCCGACCCTATCTTTTTTTCCTGAAACGCAGCGCCGGTCCAAGCAATCTGATAGCCTTCCGGCAACGTTCTGGCTGCAATGTTTTCAACCAAGGCAATCGCATCTCCGGAACTGACGCCGCTGGCACCGCTGCCCATGACTTTTGCCGACAACAATCCGTTGAACCGTTCCAGTTGTTCGGCACCTACGATAGAATTTACTTTGCTCAAGGCTGACAAAGGAATCATCGAGCCGGATTCGGAACGAACATACACTTTGCCCAGATCCTCCGCTTTCATGCGATAAGCCGCTTCAGCTTGCAGTTGTACGCGATAAGTCCGTCCAGCGCGGTTAAAATCATTCACATACAATGAACCCATGGTGCTTTGCAGCGTGGCGTAGATGTCTGAAATGGGGACACCCTGTGCGATGGCCTTGGCTTCATCGACTTCAATAAAATACTGCGGCACCGACGATCGCAAAAAAGTATTTACGGTAGCCAGCCTGGGTTCCTGCCGCAAGGTTTGCATAAACTCATTGACTACACTGGCCAATTGCGCGGTATCAGAATTTGTGCGGCTCTGTACATAGAGTTCAAAACCACCGGTATTGCCCAAGCCGCGTATCGCCGGTGGATTAAAGGCAATCGCTAGACCATCGGGTTGTTGTGCGCCAACTAGAAACAGCTTATTCACAATATCGGTTGCGGTAGTGGTACGCTCCGACCAATCTTTCAGTCGTACAAACATGGTCGAAACATTGGTCTTGTTGCCGCCGCCGATAAAGTCCAATCCATTGACTGCGAACTGAAAAGCCATGGCAGGCTCATTGGCCATTTCGGTAGTGATGGCACTTGCCGTTCTGATTGTTCTTGCAAGCGTTGCACCATCGGGTAGTATTACTGCCGCGATCACGTAGCCTTGATCTTCCGGCGGCACCAGACTGTCCGGAATATTTCTCACCAGATAAATCAGACCGGCAATCACCATTAGGAATATCAGCGCGCTTCTGGTGCTGTGGCGAAGACTCAGGCCGACCATGCCGACATAAAATCCGCGCATATGCTCAAACCGATTGTTAAACCAAGTAAAAAAAACGGACTGACGATGCGTGGAGCGAAGTAAAACCGCGCATAGTGTGGGTGTCAGCGTCAAAGCCACAATGCCGGAAATAACGGCAGCGACCGCTACGGTCACTGCAAACTGTTGATACAGTTCTCCGGCAATGCCACCGAGAAAAGCCACGGGTATAAAAACCGCCACCAGTACCATTGTCATCGCGACTACGGCGCTGGATACTTGTTGCATCGCTTTGATGGCCGCGTCAATCGGTGCTAGCTTTTCTTCCGATATTAATCGTTCGATATTCTCCAATACGACAATCGCGTCATCCACCACAATACCGATCGAAAGTACCATTGCGAACAGCGTCAGCGTATTAATCGAATAACCCAGTAGCCATAGCCCGGCAAAGGTGCCGACCAAGGAAATCGGTATGGCGATGATGGGAATCAGTGTCGCACGCCAGCTTTGCAGAAACACATAGACCACCAGAACGACCAGCAGCATGGCCTCTCCCAGAGTCTTGATCACTTCCCAGATGGATTCCTTAACAAACAGACTGGTGTCGTAGGAAATAACGTACTGCATGCCTTCGGGGAAATAATGCGTCAACTCATTCATCGTGGCTTTAACCGCTGACGCCGTTTCCAGGGCATTGGCGCCGCTACGCAAGAAAATACCAACACCCAAACCCGGTTCGCCGTTGAGCAGTGTACGCGTCGCATAATCTTGCGCACCGAGTTCAATTCTCGCCACATCTTTCAGATACAGCACGCCGCGCGGTCCACCCGAGCGCAGGATAATATTCTCAAATTGCTCCGGTTCTAATAACCGACCTTTCGCGGTTACGGAATAAACCAGTTGCTGATCAACCAATGCTGGCTCCTGACCTATTTTCCCGACGGCTTGCTGCGCATTTTGTGCTCGAATGGCGGTTGCGATATCGCTGGTTGTGATACCCAGTTGTGCCATGCGGTCGGGCCGTAGCCAAATGCGCATGGAATAATCCTGCGCACCAAAAATTCTCGCTTCACCGACGCCTGGTGCACGCCTCAGATCATCCAGAATATTGCTGGTAATAAAGTTACTGAGAAACAGTGTCGTGTGTTTGGGGTCTTTGGAAGTAACCGCAAACACTATCAGCAGATCATTGGAGCGTTTCTGAATAGTGATGCCCGTGCGTCTTACTTCATCGGGCAAGCGCGCCAATGCGGTATTAACTTCGTTGCTCACATTGAACGTGGCGCGATCAATGTCGATTCCGATTTCGAAGGTGATGGTAATCGTAAGCCGACCGCTCGAATCAGCACTGGAACTAAAGTACAACAGTCCTTCAATAGCGCTGAGCTTCTCCTCAATCGGTGCGGCCACGGTTTTTATCATCGTTTCAGCACTGGCACCCGGAAATGTTGCCGTCACGATAACCGTTGGCGGCGTTATCCGTGGATATTGCTCGATCGGTAATTGCGTAGCAGCAGCCAATCCGGCAAGGACAATGATGATCGACAGAACCGATGCAAAAATCGGTCGCGTAATAAAAAATTTGGCCATGTGAGCAGAGTTTGTGCAGTTGCTATTGATTTAAAAACGCAGCATTCGAATGTGATGAAGGCAAAATATCTCGCGGTTGAGGATCAACCACTTTACCAGGCGCTAATTTAATCATATTGTCTATCACCACTCTATCGCCTGCATTCAATCCATCCAGAATAATCCAATCCTTGCCGATCCAATCACCCACGCTGACAGGGCGTTGTATCACGGTATTGTCTTCATTGATCACATAGACGTATCGACCCAAATCCGAAGTCAATACCGCAACCTGGGGCACCACGTAAACATTCCTGGTTTCTCCGGCAGTTACCCGCACGCGCACAAATTGACCGGGTAATATACGCTGATCGCTATTTTCAAAGGCTGCGCGTAGTAATTGTGTGCCGAGCAGCGGATCAATTTTACTGGCGGAAAAATTGATTTTGCCTGCTCGTGGGTATTCAGATCCATCGGGTAAGATCATTGTTACGCTATGTATGTTTTTTTCGTTTAAATGACTGCCTAATTGTGCCACTTCGTTATCCGAAAAACTAAACTGCACCCATATCGGTGACAATTGAGTCAATGTCGTCATCAAACTACTATTGGCGGCTACCAACGTACCTTCGGAGAAAAGTGCGCGGCCTGTCATTCCATCGACAGGTGCTTTGACAGTGGTGTAGGAAAGATTGAGCTCTGCTTGCCGTGCACGGGTTTTCGCCGCTTGTAAAGCAGCTTCTTCGATGGCCAGATCAGCTTTTGCCAAATCATAGGCGCGCTGACTGACAAAATTCTCAGCCAGTAATTGTCGCTGGCGATCTTCATCAATTTTGGCACGCGTGACACGTGCATTTTGCTCGCTCAGTAGGGCTTTTGCTTCTGTCAAGGCATTCTGAAAGGGCTCCGGATCAATTAAAAATAAAGATTGCCCTGCCTGAACTGCGGCGCCTTCCGTATAAAGGCGCTTGAGTAGTATGCCGCCCACTCGCGGACGGATTTCAATTTCTTTGGCACCCTCGGTTTGCGCGATTGTTTCCAAACTAGTGGGCATGCTAACTGGTTTTGCAATCATGAATGTCGCTGCAATCGCTGCATCCATACGAGGCGTTTGTTGGGCTGACTTATTACCGCCACATGCAATCAATAATAAGCCAACTAATCCGCAACAGAAAAAAACAGCGCATGCTTTCTTAACTGATTTAACGGTTCGCGGATATTTGAGATCACGCAATAGTGTAAAAAAATGATGAATTGTCATTCGGGATAATTGCTTCATACGTTAGAGATTAAAAATCCAATCGATTATGCAAAAACCACAAAACCGTAATAGGGTTCTGTATAATAACTGAGATGATAGCTTGACGGATAATGTAGAAGTATTGCATATATGAAGATAAGATATTCCTCATAATTTTACCTACCTACAGATAAACAGTTAAGTATGTGTACCTCCAGGCCTGGTATCAGATAGATACTGGTTATTAAAACGGGTATCGACTGTATACACATTGTGTGGCCTGATTAATCACATTTGTTTTAATTATTAAATAATTTTTAAAGGTGCGTTGATATGCCTATCCATTTATTTATTGCCATATTGACTTTCTACTTGATGTTGTTCGGAGCCGGTGCTCAGGCATCGTTGAAGCTGCCTGAAACAGTGAAGGTCGATCCGGCTGCGTTAACTACAGAGCCGATGTGTGATCCGAAAATTTCATCCGCATGGCGGGAAGCTCAGGAAATTGAAGGTATCAAAATTGAAGCGTCGCCTGGGTGTAGTCCGGATAATCCCGCTTGGATTGCTGCAGCGGTTAAAGGAACCAATCGCATATCGATGGAAACTTTGATGAAAACAGGTCTTTCACCGGATGCCATCATTAAAACCGATGATCTGGATGGTGATGGCGATCCTGACCGAATTATCATCAAGTTGGAGATCATGGAACTGAATGGCAAATCTCCCGATTTTCCAGGACTGCTGCCCACATTTGATATTGCACCTGGCGTACAACCGGGTGCATGGGTATTTGCTCCCAAAACGAGTGGTATGTCGACAGAGAATTTTGAGAGTGTGAGGGCTAATCCGTTACTTAGACTTCCTTCACCTGTTATTCGCGTCGAGGTTGGCGATATTGTACAAATCGTGTTGGAAAATACTCATTATTTTCCCCATAGTATTCATCTGCATGGTGTCGATCATCCTTTCTCTCATAAGGATCATGGCGGAAATGATGGTGTGCCGCAAACCAGTGAAAGGGAGCTAATGCCTGGAGAACGGCGTATCTATGAATTCCAGGCGCGCCAACCGGGTACCATGTTTTATCACTGCCATGTTCAGACGCATACCCATTTAGCGATGGGGCTTGGCGGAATGATTGTGGTTGAAGAAAATAAACCGAATAACTGGCTGCAAACCTTAAATATAGGCGCGGGACATGTTCGTCATCCATCCGTCGCTGTCAAAGAACAATTCGATCAGGAATATGATCTGCACTATCACGCGATGGACAAAGAATTAACTGAGATCGTTCAGAAATATAACGATCCACGGCTTATTGCACGCGACATGAATCAACGTTATGACGCTACCGACTCAACTGAGGATTACTACACGCTGAATGGTTTGTCATTCCCATATACTTTAAGGGAATCTTTAATTGTCGTTGAGCCTGACCAAAAGATAAAACTGCGCTTGTTAAACAGTGGTGGCGAACTTATCGCTATTCATACTCACGGTCACCACGCCACCATTACGCATTATGACGGTGTGGAACATAATCCGGTTGCGCAGATTATGCGCGATGTGTTCGACATGGCGCCGGCGCAACGTCTGGATCTGAAACTGGAAACTGTCAATGATGGTAAACACAGTTATGGCGAAGGCGACTGGCTGATTCATGATCACCGAGAAAAGGGAATTACCACGAATGGTATGGCCGAAGGCGGCAGCATGAGTTCCATTGTTTATACATCTTATCTGGACGACAGCGGTTTGCCCAAGGTGAGTCACTTTGGTATCGATTTAAGTAATTTCTTTACTAAAGAATATTACGAGAGAAGGTATCCGATATGGCAGGATCTTGATGAAACGGCGAGTCTCGGTTCGCCTGCCGGACAGTTGGGTGTTAATGCTGCGACGCAAACCTCGTTGCTTAATGCGCTATATGGATTGCTGATTGGACTTTTCGTCTATCTGGTTTTTGCTAAACGGGAGCAAATCAAACAAAGCGCTGTTGCAGCAGTTTCACGTCTAAAAAGCCCAAAAGGGAGTAACCAATAATGGCTAAGACTACAACAATTACTTTCTTACTTGTCGGTATTCTTACTTTCAGTGCAAGTGCTATTGCACAGCAACAAACCAAACCAAGCGAACATGATCAGCATGATCACAGTGGTCATGACATGAGTCAAGATCAGCATGATCATAGTGGTCATGATATGAGTCAAGGCCAGCATGATCATAGCGGTCATAGTATGAGCAAAGACAGTGGTGCTGCGACGAATCATGAAAACGAACACGGCGCCGTTACGGATCATGGGCATGACCATGCCATCGATCACAGTGCTCATGATACTCATGCTACGGAGCATGGTGATCTCCAACATCATCATCATATGGATCACGATCATCTCATGGATCATGAGGGCACCATGATTATGGGGCAAAACCTGGATAAACTTCCCAGTAGCTGTAAAAGTATCTCACAAGAAGTTGAGATAACCGTGCGTGCCGGCAGAAAATATGCCGCAAAATTCCCCGGAACGGCTTTCGCATTTGATCAACAACAATGGCATGTCAAGCCATGCTCGAAAGTAACCTTTCATTTTGTCAACGAAGATAATATCCGTCACCAATTCATGATGCATGGCTTGCCCAAATATCTTTATAAATATGGCATGTTTCACCTCGAAGTCACCGGTCCAAAAACCGTATCCGGCACGATTATTGTCCCGGGATCCGACGATACCTTCCTGGTGCACTGCGACATTTCCCACCATATGGAAAAAGGTATGAAGGCGCAATTGGTGGTTGGAAAAGGCGGGGAGAATATACCGAGTATTCCCGGTGTAACGCCATACAATGTCAATGATACCTATGAAGCGGAAAACTTACCAAAAGTCTCCGATAAAGCTGAGCAAAATGCGGTGGTAAAGCAGATAACTGCGTTTACAAATAATAACTTGCAAAATTATGGCATGATGTTGATCGGTGTGCTTATTGGGTTGTTAAGCATCCCCTTGTTTAAGAAAATTCTTTTTCGAAAAAAGAGTGATTAAGTTGTAAAACGCTTTAAGCTAATGATTCTGTAACCAATCGGATGATTCCAAATTTGAATTCGTCTGATTGGTTTTTTTATGAATTAATATCGCAGCGGTTAATCTCTTCAAATTATATTTCCCATTGCTTGCGGCGTAGAGTTTGTGGATGATGAATATTTCATCGCAAAAAAAGAACGATAATGATCCTAAACGTATGAAAAAAATTGATATCAAAATTCTTGATGCGCGTTTAAATGAGCAGCTTCCTGCCTACGCAACACCAGGCTCAGCCGGTCTGGACTTGCGCGCTTGTATTGAGCAGCCCATCACAATCAATCCGGGAGAAACCTGCCTTATTCCCACAGGTATTGCAGTGCATCTTGCTGATACGGGGTTGGCCGCATTAGTGCTGCCACGTTCCGGATTGGGTCACAAGCACGGGATTGTATTGGGGAATTTGGTGGGCTTGATTGACTCGGATTATCAGGGGCAGATTTTGGTTTCCTGCTGGAATCGTGGACAGACATCTTTCTGCCTTAATCCACTGGAGCGCATTGCACAGCTTGTTGTCGTTCCCGTGATTCAGGTCGAATTCAATCGAGTGGATAATTTTGATCAGAGCCATCGAGGTGAAGATGGTTTTGGTAGCACGGGTAAACATTGATACTTATTCTTGCAATGAATATGGAGCGGTTTTCGGCAAGAAAAATAACAGCAGGTGCACAAGTCATTGGATTGGAGAGAGCACCCGCAACCGCTAATTGATAGCTTTTCAACGGTGTACTAATGGAGACGAGGCAACATTCCCTTCAATCCACGCATCATTTTTGATATCCCTCCTTTATTCATCATCTTCATCATTTTCTTGGCCTGCTCGAATTGCGCCAGCAGGCGGTTGACCTCTTGTACGGACACTCCAGCGCCTGCGGCAATGCGGCGTTTACGCGAAGCTTTGAGGATCTCGGGTTTGGCGCGTTCTTGCTTCGTCATCGAATTAATAATACCTTCTGTCCGGCTAATTATTTTGTCGTCCACTTTTACATTTTGTGCTGCTTGACTGAATTGCGCAGGAAGTTTATCCATTAAAGCGCTCATGCCTCCCATATTGCGCATTTGTTGAAATTGCGCCTTGAAATCATCCAGGTCAAACGCCTTGCCTGATTTCATTTTTTTCATCAGCTTTTCAGCTTCCTGCTGATCAGCGCTGCGATGTGCTTCTTCAATCAACCCGAGCACATCACCCATACCTAAGATACGTGATGCCATCCGGTCGGGGTGGAATGCTTCCAAGCCTGTTAATTTTTCTGCAACACCGGTAAATTTGATTGGTTTGCCGGTAATGTGTTTGACTGACAATGCCGCACCACCACGTGCGTCTCCATCGAGTTTGGTGAGGATGACGCCGGTCAAGGGCAATGCATCGGCAAATGCTTTGGCGGTATTAACAGCATCCTGTCCTTGCATTGCATCAACCACAAACAGCGTTTCAATCGGTTTTAACAGCGCTTCGAGCTCGCTGATTTCTTGCATCATAGCCTCATCAATACCTAATCGGCCGGCCGTATCAACGATCATCACATCGTGGTGATGTCTGCGTGCATAATCTAATGCGGCTGCACCGATTTCCCCAGGTTTCTGTCCGTCTTTAACGGGGAAAAAGTCGGCACCTGTTTGATTCGCCAGAAGCTCTAGTTGGTGAATAGCAGCTGGACGATAAATATCGCATGAGACTAATAATACTTTCTTTTTCCTCTGTTCCATTAGCCATTTTGCCAGCTTGCCGCTGCTGGTGGTTTTGCCGGCACCTTGTAATCCCGCCATGAGAATAACGGCAGGAGGTACAGTGGTGAGATTCAGATCAGTTTTTTCTCCACCCATAATGGCGATGAGTTCTTGATGAACTACGCCTACCAACGCCTGACCAGGCGTGAGGCTAGTCATCACTTCGTGGCCAATCGCTTTTTCCTTGACACGTGCAATGAAATCTTTAACGACCGGTAAGGCGACATCAGCTTCCAACAATGCCAAGCGAATTTCGCGCAATGCTTGCTGGATATTATCTTCAGTAAGCCTTGCTTCACCTCGTAATGTTTTTATTACACCGGCGAGCCGGCCGGTTAAATTCTCAAACATACTTAAAACCTCAAAAATTAGATGGATGTAGAATAGCGCGATTGTGCAATTTTAAATAATTATCCAGGTTTGGCACTTTGAATTTGTTGAAGTGCCATGTAGACTAATCAGTTATTTCTGCTTCTTGAAAAAATCGTGATATCGATGACCAGCATTTTAACTTATCTTGTGGCTTTTTTGCTTTATATACTGATCGGTTGGTATTTTTGGCGAAATATGTGGCATTCGTTACCATCAAAGATCGGTGAGCGTGAGTTTGTTACGGTTAACTGGATGCACTATGCCATGCTTGCTCCTTTGGCGTTGCATGCAGTAACGTTATATCAATCAATGTTTATTGGGGCTGGATTGAGTTTTGGTTTAGGTAACGCAATTTCGTCCATTGTCTGGCTGACAGCGTTTATCTACTGGTTCTCGGGATTCTTTAGTCGTTTGCAAGGATTACAAACTTTGGTTGCGCCCATTGCAGCCGCCGCCGCAATTGCAATTTTACTGCCATTGGTTTTCCCGTCTGTGAAACCCCTTGAGAATACTGAGTTGCCTGCGTTTAAAGCACATTTGCTGGTTGCTATGATGGCTTACAGTCTGTTAGCCATAGCGGCACTGCATGCTTTGTTAATGACCGCGGTGGAGCGCCATTTACATCACCCGGCAGCACATTCATTATTAACAAACTTGCCGCCGCTGCTAGTGATGGAAAAATTGTTATTTCGTATTATCTGGGCTGGATTTGTTTTGCTGACTCTGACGCTGTTAAGTGGCGTAATTTTCTCAAAGGAAGTATTTGGTCAATCACTGACATTCTCACATAAAACCCTCTTTGGTTTTATCTCATGGGGCGTTTTTGCAGCGCTACTTACAGGCAGACAACTGTATGGATGGCGGGGTAGGATAGCTATTCGTTGGACATTAGCCGGATTTGTGACATTGTTGCTGGCATATATTGGTAGCAAGTTTGTGTTAGAGATTATATTGAATCGCTGATGTCTTTTATTTATAGGATTACGCATCAATATAAAAATCATTGTGTTGCATAATATCTAATTCATTGGGTACTGTAATTCTTGTATCCATGGATAACAAAACAATGAAAAAGTAAGAAGAGTAGCCATGATGCGAATAGCTTAGGAATTGTAGAGAATAAGATGATGAAATTATTGGCAAGAACGATGTCGTTTTCTTTATCGGGGATTTCTAGCCGGGGAGGGTACGCATTACTCGCTATCTTGTTCGTGGTAACTTTATTCGGATGTGTTTTTCCCAAAGAACCACAGGTTCTCCCAGTGGTTGAGCCAATTTCAGCACCAGTATCACATGGTGAAGAATTAAGAAATGAAATTGCGCGACTGGAAAAAATAATTGCGGAAAAAGATGAATTGATTAAAAACCAGAAAATTCGTCAACAAAGCCAAGCACACGTGCTTCGGGAAACCAATAAAGAAGCGACTCGTGCTCAAGTGAAGTTACATCGTTTAGCTACAAAACCTGGCACAGCTTCTGCTATTGCCGAGGTAGAGGCGAGTTTGGAGCATTTGAAACAAGCGAAAATTTCCTCATTTGATCAAATATTACAAACCCAAGCGCAGCGATTGTTAGAGACGGCTACATTATTTTACTCAAAAGATCAGTATGCTGCAGCGATGAATCATGTCGCACAAGCAAATAATTTTATTAGTTTGATATTAGATCAGAGCCGAAAGAAAGTATCGCATATTGATCATTTCTTGCTTGAATTCCATATACCAGTAAGGTTACGCACTAACAAGAATGTCAGTTTACGCAAAGAACCTAATGCACACGCCCAAGTTTTGAGCACCTTGAAGAAAGATACCGTACTCGTGGCTAACGCCAATCAGGGACCTTGGTTGCGAGTTCAAAGCGATAAATTGCAAGGTTGGGTGTTGCATACAGCGGTAGAAAGAGAAGAAAGCCGTAATCCCGAGAAGGACTGAAAAACTATCTGCGTTACCGCTGCAGTGTTAAAAACAGACTCAAAATGTTCATTGATTACGCATAAACTGCGCTTTTTCGTTTGTTTTTGCTTTGTATCGGCGGGGGCTTCTGTCTGGAAAACATTTTTCAACGGCCTGCTAGGTTTTAGCTTAGGCAGCAGTGGGCTTAGGTTGCATACAGTAGGCTTGATTGCGCCCGGCATGCTTGGCTTCATAAAGTGCACTATCGACTCTAGAAAGTAGAATAGTTAATGATGTATCTTCCGGTTCACTTTGTATGATACCGATGCTTAGCGTCACATTGACTGTTTCGTGGATTGCAGTGCAATAAATACTGGCCACATGAGACCGGATGCGTTCAGCGGTTTTCACGGCTTCATCAACAGTTGTTTCGGTCAGAATGAGGATAAATTCGTCGCCGCCATAGCGCGCAGCAAAATCGACACTACGGATACAATGATAAATCTTTTTGGCCACAGTAGTTAATATTTCATCACCGGCGATATGCCCCAGACTATCATTCAGTGTTTTAAAATAATCAACATCGATCATAAGTACAGCAAAAGGGCGCTTGTTACGAGCGTATCTGGCAAGTTGGTCATTAATAATTAAATTAAGTTTGTTGCGGTTATAGAGTCCTGTAAGGCTATCTGTTATCGACAACGTTTCTAGTAATTGATTTTTTAGCTTCATCGCAGTGCTGGCAGCATCAATGTCAGCTTGATTTTGGCGCAATTTATCAGTCATCTGATTAAACATAAGTGTGAGTTGACCCATTTCGTTGCGCTGTGTAGTGGTCAACTCAACGTTCAGATCTCCCTTCACAATTTTTTCAGTTGCGCAAATTAGTCTTTGCAGAGGAATAACAATGGCATGTCCCATTCTAAAAGCAATTGTGGTAACAATAAGTAGAATAGCGCTGATTAATCCGATGAATAAATTACGTTGTTGTATCCAAGCGGCATATATGGATTCATAATTTCTGCTAGCTATGATTGTGATGGGAGGGGTTTCCGACGTGTAAGCCAAGCCGATCACTTTTTGTAGATGTAATCCTTGAAATATTTCAAATTCACCCGGATTATCTTGTAATCTCTGTAATGTTTTGGAATCAAGTGATACAGGGTTGTCAGCATCGGGTACTAAAATATTACTTGCCAACATAATGTCGCCATCTTTATCTAATAAAAGAACTTCACCCGGTGGCGATTTTGCTGAATCTTTTAAGCTCGATTGAATATTGCGTAAATCAAAAGTTACGATTAATGCGCCTAAAATATAATCATCAATCGATAATACGGGAACTGAAATACTGAGTGTTGCCGTTGTGTAATGTGTGTTCCAATGGGGTGGGATGACTACATTTCCCTGGATTGATGCACTTTCTGGCCAATTTTGTGGAAGTGGCACTGGAGTAGGCGATGCTATGTTACTGGCAACTATTTCACCTTCTGTATCAATTACAGTTAATTCGAGTACCGTTTCCAGCTTCTTGTGTACAGATTTTAGATAGTGTTCTAATATCTTTTGCTGCGCTAACAATTTGTTCTTTTGAGATTGATCTGTTAACGAAAGTCCTTCAATAAGAACCTTTGAAGTTGAAAGTTCGCGAGCGATATAAATTTGATCTTTTGTCCATAAATCTAGTTCACGACTCGCATGATTTGCCAAGGCGCGTAACTCACGTGTTACATTTTCGCTGATCATCACTTCATTTTGCTGAAACGAGAGTATTCCTAATCCTAATGAAGGGATTAAGGTGGCTAGAATAGCGAAAATGATAATTTTGCTTTTGATACTTTTCAACGCGAATATCCTTATAGCAAAAGGAATATTACAGTATGGTCAGTGTAGGAACATAACCGAATAAGGGTACTTTATTACCTCTTTTTAATTTTTATAGCACCAATTTCCCGTTAACTTGGGGTGGGAAGCCCTTATTTAGGGTAACTCTTGATAGAGATAAAAGAGGTAATTAGTATCTTAAGCTAATTTAAACGATATGAAGCGCTATCGGTTGTTTATCTGGGTAATTATTAATTTGATAGCCTTGCCACAATCTGGTAGCAATAAATGAAGCAACTGCGTCAGCATGATGTTGTAAGTTTGGATTACCAAGTTCTTCAGTCGTTTGACGAAAAAGTTTTAACCAGCGTTCAAATAGTTCTGCTGTCAGTTCCGGCAATGCAATATGTTTAGGCATGGGTGCACCACGGAATCGACTGGTTCCGCGTAATTGAGCAGACCAGAAATTAGTCATTTGCACAAAATGTGCATCCCAATCAATGACATGCTCTTCAAAAATAGGGCCAAGTCCAGGATCTTTTCTAGCTTTTGCATAAAATGTATGAACAAGTTTTGCAATTTCTTCTTCAGTGTATAAACTTGGATTAGGTGTTGGAAATAGTGACTGATTCATAATTTTTATTCTGGATAACACTTATTAATAATAAAGATAAATAAATATGCGAAATTGCTTTTCTGTAAGTGAGACAAAGAAGTTTATCTTTCGTTCTGCGGATTGTCCAATTGTGATGTGATTTGAGCTATTGTTATATCAAGATCCATGTATGAAGACCATCTGACCAGGAGTATGAATTAACATGAAGGATTTATATGGGAAAGCGCTACTGCTTGACTCGGCGCTCACTAAGTCCACGGGATTTACGCGAGAAGAGCGTGAACGCTATGGATTACGTGGATTGATACCGTACGATGTTGCAAGCATCAATAAGCAAATAGAGCGTGTATTAGGTAGCATGCGTTGCAAAGGCACTGCTATTGAAAAATATATTTTTTTAAATGCTTTGTTGGAGCGCAATCAGCGGCTTTTCTACCGGACCATGATTGATCATATTGAAGAAATCATGCCTTTGGTTTATACCCCGACTGTTGGTGAGGCGTGCAAAGAATTTGCACATATTTTTAGAAGGCCGCAAGGATTCTATATTACCCCTGAAGATCGTGGAGAAATTGCAACCATTTTAAGGAACTGGCCTGAAGAAGATATTCGCGTGATTGTTGTGACTGACGGGGAACGGATTCTAGGGTTGGGGGATTTAGGTGCCAATGGTATGGGAATATCCATCGGCAAGGTTGCTTTATATGTCGCCTGTGCTGGAATTAATCCGGCACAATGCATGCCGGTAATGCTCGATGTTGGCACTAATAATGTTTCTTTGCGCGAGGATCCGCTCTATCTAGGGTATCCGTATCCGCGGATCAGTGGAGATGTTTACCGGTCGCTGGTTGATGAATTTGTCAAAGCCGTTCAATTGCGTTTCCCGTATGCATTGATACAGTTTGAGGACTTTTTGACGCCGCATGCGTTTGAATTTTTAGACCGTTATAGCGGAGAAGTCCGCTGTTTTAATGATGACATACAAGGCACTGCCGCAGTTACATTGGCGGGCATCTATACTTCATGCCGTATTACTCGGAAGAGATTTTCCGATTTGAATATTATGTTCTTAGGTACGGGTTCTGCGGCTGGCGGTATTGCGGAATTGATGGTAGATGCATTCTGTGCGGAAGGATTAAGTAAATCACAAGCACAGCAGCGGCTGTGGTTTATTGACAGAAAGGGATTGGTGACATCAAGCAACGACAATATTAAACCGCGTATCAAGCCTTTTGCGCATGAGCACGTGGCACGCAGTTTTGTGGACGCCATTGGAGATATCAAACCTGACGTGCTGATTGGTGCCACCGGTGTAGCAGGGACGTTTGATGAGAACATCGTCCGTAAAATGGCAGCAGTCAATGAGCGTCCGGTGATTATTGCTCTATCAAATCCTACTTCGCATACTGAATGCACTGCTGAACAGGCTTACCAGTGGAGTGATGGGCGGGTCATTTTCGCCAGTGGTAGTCCTTTTGATGCGGTGCAATATAACGATCGGTTATTTAAATCGGCTCAAGGCAATAATGCGTATATTTTTCCAGGGATTGGTTTAGGTATTTACGCCAGCGCTGCGCGTGTTGTCACACAGAGTATGTTTTTAGCAGCTGCCCAAGTTCTGGCAGACATTGTTACCGAACAAGAAATTGATACTGGAGCAATTTATCCTGCGCTGACGCGTGTGCGCAAGGTGTCGCATGCCATTGCGGTAGCTGTTTGCGGGGTGGTAATTCATGAAGGATTAACGGATGCCAACTTGCCGGACGATTTGGATAGTTATATCAGGTCGCTGATGTATGAACCGGATTACTGACAAGTCGTTGAGAAACTATCTGCGTTGCTGCTACTGTGTTAAAAACAGGCTCAGAATGCTCATTGATTACGCATAAGCTGCGCTTTTTCGCCTATTTTTGCCTGGTATCGGCTGGCCTCAAAAACGATTCTCAACGGTCTGCTAATTGGGGTGACTAAATAAGTTGGTGACACCATCCAATCCTACATGATTGATTGAATAGGTTGCATAGTCTTTGACGATCGGTTTAGCGTGATAAGCAATACTGATTCCGGCTGCACCCATCATGCCCAGGTCATTGGCGCCATCGCCAATAGCGATAATCTGTTCACGTTGAATTCCCAACTCATCGCGCACTTGGTTTAATACGTGTGCTTTTCCTTCCCTGCCGATAATTTCCCCGATCACTTTTCCGGTTAATCGGTTATTCTCAATTTCCAGCACATTGGCGGCGGCATAATCGAGTCCCAGTTTTGCTTTAATCCGTTCAGTAAAGAATGTAAAGCCACCTGAAATGACCATGGTTTTTAAGCCGGCTATTTTAGCCTGTTGCAACATTTTTTCTGCACCGAGACTGAGCCGGACACGCTCATCATAAACTTTCTGCAGCGCTTCTTGAGATAGACCTTGCAATAGCGCGGTGCGACGTGTGAGGCTCTCTTCAAAACTGATTTCACCTCGCATGGTTTGCAGTGTGATGGCAGCAACTTGCGGTTTGATATTGTGCATGTCGGCAATTTCGTCAATGGATTCAATCGCCAGCAGCGTTGAATCCATATCCATTGCTATCAGTTTGAACTCAGAGAGTTTGCGATCGGGATTTACAAAAGCAAAATCCAATGCCGCTTCAGCGCAATAATCCGCTATATCGGCTGTATCAGTGGCGTTTGTCAATCGGAAGGCTTGGCCGGTAATCCGCTCAATGCTATCTGCGTGGGAGAGTTTTGCAAGAGCTCGTAAGTCACTGTTACTAACTTCCAATCCTTGGATAATCAGATTCATAAGTAGATAGTTATTTGTAATGTGCAAGGGTCGGATGAAAATGGAATATCCATCATGGACTCCATTCGATGATCTGATTGCGGCCCGCATGTTTTGCAGCATACAGTGCGGAGTCAGCGGCTTTAATCATATCCATCGGTGCGTAAAAATACGTTGCGTCTTTTTCATTGGAGGCGACACCAATAGAGGCGGTAATATGAATGGTGTAATGATTATCCAATTTATAGTTAATGGCTGCAATCGCATCTTTCAATCGAGAAATAAGACTTCTTGAAGCAGTAAGTGTTGTGCCTGGTAGGATTAAAGCAAACTCTTCACCGCCATAGCGGCTGAGTGTGTCGTCCTGGCGCATTTGCTCGTAAATTGTACTGACGACAGTGACCAGCAGCGAGTCGCCTGCGAGATGTCCGTGGGTATCGTTGACTTGCTTAAAATGATCCAGGTCAATGATGGCGATAGTGAGAGGGAGGTTATATTGCACGGACAAATTAAATTCGCGCCGCAGTGTTTCATCAAAATGTATCCGGTTGTGAGCACCAGTCAGCCCGTCGCGCTGCGACTTCTCTTCCAACTCTTTCACTCTCGACAGGCTATGGATTATCAGCAATTCTTTGGCCGCAGCCATGATTTCTGCCGCTTCGGCGGTGTGATGAATACGGATATCAAATAATTCTTCGATGGACTTTAAGCCAACTTCCATGAGCTTAATCACATCCACCAGTGCAGCATCGTCAAGTCCAAGCCAATTTTTGGCAGCTTCTGTTAAGGCTGTCATTTTTTCGGTTTCTTGCGGATAAAGAAAATAATCTGCCAGGTAGCGAGATACAGCAACACAAGACTGTAGGTTGGGTCCTAAATCTCTGGGTTCCGGCTGGTTATGACTGGCGATGCAAGCCAGGGCGATATAATCAGGAATGTGCCATTTTTGTAACAGTGCGCAGCCCAGCTCATCATGTCCGGCACCAAATGTTTCACGCTCTTTTTTAAGCAGTAAGTCGTGATCAACAGTCGGCGAAAAGATTTTTCCATATTCTTCGGGCATGATGGCTGAGAAGGCCAAGATACCGATTTCTTGTACTAATCCGGCTAGAAACAAATCATCCAGGAAGTTTAGATTCAGCTTTTCTCCGAGCGCGCGGCAGGCAAGTGCTGACGTAATAGACCGACGCCAAAACATATCGTTATCAAAATCCAGCAGATTGCTCGATGCCGGTTTCTTCATGAGTGAATTGGCTAATGTAAAAGACAAGGCGATAACGATGACCGAATGCGTGCCAAGAATGCTGACCGCCTGCCGGACATTGGTTGCGACGCGACGGGATTTATATAAAGGTGCATTTGCTGTTTTAAGTAATTTTGCGGAAAGTACCGGATCTAATGAAATATATTGGCAGGCAGCCCCTATATCTGCATCAGGATCATTTGCCAGTTCGATGATTTTGATAGCAACAGCGGGCAGACTTGGAAGTGTTGTGCAAAAATTAAGTCGTGATTTCAATTTATCATCAAGCACTTTATCATCCTTGAAATTAAATAACACTTATATAGTATTGAATAATATAGTGATTATTCTCTATTATATTATAAACATGGCATTCTTGCTCGTTTTCAAGAGAATTATTTGTGGGAGCTGGTAGGGATTATCCCTCTTATCTCTATTGATATGGTAGGAATTCGTTGCTTATTCTAATTGAGCGGATGCTACATTGTTGGATTTTTCGTGAAATTGTTTTGATTATTTGAACAAAGCAGTTATAAGATGACTAATATTCCATAGATTACATGGTATAAATTTGTATCAATGTGTTGCCTAAAAGAAAATTCTTGATAAAGGAGTCTGATGTGGATTTTGGAATAAAAGTAGGAACCCCGGAGAAACAACGCGGAGCTTGTGCGGTGATCGGTATTTTTGAATCAAAAAAGCAAGCGGATTCGGCTAAAATCCTGGATAAAATCACGCAAGGGTATATTAAAAATATCCTTGCGCTCGGTGACATGGATGGTAAGGCCAATACGTCACTGTTATTGCATAATGTACCGGATACCCAATTCAAAAGGATTTTATTGGTTGGATTGGGTAAGGAACAGGAGTTCAAGGAAAAAACATTTTTGGCGACACTCAATACTGTGTTGAGTGCCTTACAAAAAACAGCAGTTGCTGACGCAACAGTGTTTTTATCCGATTTTCCTGTTAAGGGGCGGAGCAACGAATGGAAGGTGACACAAACTATCATAGCCGCGACCAGCAACAGCTACCGGTTTGATCAGTTGAAGAGTAAGCCGGATAGCGTCCCGAGCAATTTACGTAAGATGGTGTTATGCATTAATGATCGTGCTGAATTGGCCGCCTGTGAAGTCGCTATGCAGCAAGGTTTGGCGATTGCACAAGGTATGAGCTTGGCAAAAGACCTCGGTAATCTTGCACCGAATATTTGTACCCCAACATACCTTGCCAAGCAGGCTAAAGATCTTGCCAAGACCCATAAAATGAAAGCATCGGTATTGGAAGAAAAAGATATGGAAAAGCTGGGCATGGGCTCGCTGCTGGCTGTGGCAAGCGGCAGTGAACAGCCGGCCAAGTTGATTGTGCTGGAATATTACGGATCAGGAAAAAAAGAGCATCCCATTGTTTTGGTAGGGAAGGGAGTGACTTTTGATACCGGCGGTATTTCACTCAAACCCGGTGCTGATATGGATGAGATGAAGTTTGATATGAGTGGCGCCGGCAGTGTGCTGGGAACACTGTATGCGATCGCCGAAATGAAATTGCCGATCAATGTGGTCGGAATCATTCCTGCCACCGAGAATATGCCTAGCGGTAAGGCGGCAAAACCGGGTGATGTGGTAACCAGTATGTCCGGCCAAACGATTGAAATTCTGAATACCGATGCGGAAGGGCGTCTGATTCTATGTGATGCATTAACTTATGCGGAACGCTATAACCCGAAAGCAGTGATTGATATCGCCACTTTGACTGGCGCATGTGTGATTGCACTGGGGAATTTTACGACGGGATTGATGAGTAATGATGACGCACTGGCTGCAGAACTGCTATCTGCTGGCGAGCAAGCGGGTGATCGTGCCTGGCAGTTACCTTTGTGGGATGAATATCAAGATCTATTGAGAAGTAACTTTGCAGATATCGCCAATATTGGTGGACGGGCTGCCGGAACCATCACGGCTGCTTGCTTTTTGTCGCGCTTTACCAAGGAATATCGCTGGGCACATCTGGATATCGCAGGCACAGCATGGAAATCCGGCAAGGAGAAAGGTTCAACCGGACGTCCTGTGCCGCTGTTAGTGCAGTTTCTGATTGCACAGGCCAAAACGGCCAACTAAATGTGGTTCTTAGATTTGCTGATTAACAGGCTGTTGAAAAACGTATTCGAGGCAGCCGTTGCAAGGCCAAAGCGGGCGAAGAAGCGCAGTTTATGCTTATAAGTGAGCATTTTGAACCTGTTTTTAACGCCGCAGCGGCAACGCAGATAGCTTTTCAGCACCTGTTGATGGGTGAAGGCCAGCGGATTCATTCCATACTTTTGTGAATTAATCAGCAATAGCGACTTGTATGCAATGCACATTGATCATTCGATGACGCAAATTTTCTTCTATTCAGGATCCAATGATAAGTTGAAAACAGCTTGTCGACTATGTGCTAAGGCGGTACAACAAAAAATGAGCGTAATAATCTATATACCTGATACGGCATTAATTGAGCAGCTCGATGAATTGCTGTGGACGTTTTCCGCTACCAGCTTTATTCCGCATTGTGTTAAGCAGAGCGACAAGCAAATGACCGATATGACGCCGGTCATTTTGAGCGACCAGATACACCCGGATGATCATTTCGATGTGCTGCTTAATCTGCATCACCAGCCTCCACCGTTGCGTGATCAATTCGACAGACTGATCGAGATTGCGGGTGTTGCGCATGAGGACAAGCTGGCTGCCCGTGAGCGCTACCGTTTTTACAAGGATGCCGGTTACGAGATCCAGCATTATAATCTTGATGATGAACGGCCTGTTAAGTAAAGCTGTGGCAATGACGGTCTTTTTATCATGAACGAAGATAACGATACAACAGATCTCGATGACGCCAAGATATTGGCCAAGTTTACTAATTTACTGAATAAATACCAAAGCCAGGGCAGAGTAACGCATCCGGTTACCGCTACCGCAACGGACATTCCCCCAGTAGATGGAATTTTGCCGGCAGCAGAGCCGGATGACATACCAACACTCACTGAAGTCGTGATACTTCATCCGTCGGTGATTCAACCGCAACCGAAGCGCCGGAAATCTATTCAGCAGATACTGGATGCTGCGCTGGAAGATGTCCATATAGAAATGGATACGTCGGATAGAGAAGCTTTGGCGAATGCGTTGGAGATTCGTTTGACTGGTCAAGTCAAATAGTTGTACTCAAAAACTTACGTTATTTATATATTCCATCTGACAGATAGCGCCGACAAAGTGGTGTAAATTGAAAATGGAATCTGCCACTTAGCATACGTGCCGATAGGTCATCCGCTATAATGACGGTCTTGTTTGTATCACTCAATCCAACTTTAAATTTCATGGAACTCGAAAAAAGTTTTGCCCCGAAACATATTGAAGATCGTTGGTATTCGATCTGGGAATCAACAGGTTATTTCAGACCGACAACTGCTGCAGGCCAATCCGCGTATTGCATTATGCTACCGCCGCCGAATGTGACGGGTACGTTGCATATGGGCCATGCGTTTCAACATACTTTGATGGATGCGTTGACGCGCTATCATCGCATGTTGGGTGATAACACGTTATGGCAACCGGGTACCGATCACGCCGGTATTGCTACTCAGATCGTGGTTGAGCGTCAATTGGACCAACAAAATCTTGATCGCCGCGAAATGGGACGGGAAGCATTTTTGCAACGAGTGTGGCAATGGAAAGAAGAATCCGGTTCCACCATCACGCGGCAAATGCGGCGCCTGGGTACCTCCTGCGACTGGACACGCGAGCGTTTCACCATGGATGCCGCTTTGTCACGTGCAGTGACTGAAGTGTTTGTGCGCCTGTATCGTGAAGGACTCATTTATCGCGGCAAACGGCTGGTAAATTGGGATCCGGTACTGCAAACCGCAGTGTCCGACCTGGAAGTGGTAGCAACCGAAGAAAATGGCTCCTTGTGGCATATCCGTTATCCCGTCGAACAAGCCGACGGTACTCAAGCGAACCCAGCAGAAGCCTTGATCGTTGCGACCACCCGCCCCGAAACCATGCTGGGGGATGTGGCGGTTGCCGTGCATCCTGACGATCCGCGTTATCAGCACCTGATTGGACGCCATGTGCGGTTGCCGCTGTGCGAACGCACTATTCCGGTGATTGCGGATACCTATGTCGATCTGGAATTTGGCACCGGTTGTGTGAAAATCACACCGGCGCACGACTTTAATGATTACCAGGTCGGACAACGGCATCAGTTGGTGCCGATCAATATTTTCACGCTGGATGGAAAAATCAACGAGCTGGCGCCAACCGAGTACCAAGGCATGGATCGTTTTGACGCCAGGAAAAAGATTGTTGGTGATCTGCAAGCGCGGGGGTTTTTGGTTGAAACCAAGCCGCATAAGCTGATGGCGCCGCGCGGCGACCGTACCAATACCATTATTGAACCAATGCTGACCGATCAATGGTATGTCGCGATGGAGGGTCTGGCCAAACGTGGATTGGAAGTGGTTGCGCAAGGTGAAGTCAAATTCACGCCGGATAACTGGACGCATGTTTACAATCAATGGTTGGAGAATATCCAGGATTGGTGCATTTCGCGTCAACTGTGGTGGGGACACCGCATTCCGGCGTGGTATGACGAAGATGGCAATGTCACCGTTGCCCATACGCTGGAAGAAGCACAGCAGCTCTCCGGTAAAAACAACCTGACGCAAGACGACGATGTGCTGGACACGTGGTTTTCATCAGCACTCTGGCCATTCTCGACACTGGGATGGCCGGACGAAACGCCGGAACTGAGAACATTTTTGCCGACGTCGGTGCTCATCACCGGGTTTGACATCATTTTCTTCTGGGTGGCGCGCATGGTGATGATGTCGCTGCACTTCACCGGCAAAGTGCCTTTTAAGGAAGTGTATATCACCGGCCTGATTCGTGATGCCGAAGGCCAGAAAATGAGCAAGTCCAAGGGGAATGTGCTGGATCCGCTGGATCTGATCGACGGCATCACCTTGCCGGATTTGCTGGCAAAGCGCACGACAGGATTGATGAATCCCAAACAGGCCGAATCCATTGAAAAAAATACCCGCAAACACTTTCCCGACGGCATTCCGGCTTTTGGGACCGATGCCTTGCGTTTTACATTCGCCAGCCTGGCTTCGCATGGTCGTGATATCAAATTTGACATGCAGCGGTGCGAGGGTTACCGAAATTTTTGTAACAAGCTGTGGAACGCAACTCGCTATGTGTTGATGAATTGCGAAGGTAAAGATACCGGGGTGGATGATACATTGCCGCTGCGCTATTCCGCACCCGATCAATGGATAGTCAGCCGCCTGCAGCAGGCGGAACATGCCGTTGAACAGGCATTTGGCAATTATCGTTTTGATCTGGTGGCGCGTGAAATCTATGAACTGGTGTGGGATGAATATTGTGACTGGTATGTTGAATTTGCCAAAGTGCAGTTAAATAGTGACCAGGATTCGGTGCAACGCGCGACACGTCGCACTTTGGTGCGGGTATTGGAAGCCATGCTGCGGCTTGCGCACCCGGTCATTCCGTTCATTACCGAGGAACTTTGGCAGAAAGTTGCGCCCTTGGCAGGGAAAACAGGTGAGAGTATTATGTGCCAGCCCTATCCAGAAGCTAATGTGGCTCAAATAGATAACAATGCCATACAGTCTATTGCTTTGCTGAAAGACATTATCAATGCGTGCCGTACATTGCGCAGTGAAATGAATCTGTCTCCGGCGTTACGAGTGCCGTTATTGGCAACGGGCAATCATTCGGTTCTAACGGAATTTTCACCTTATTTGCTGGCACTGGCCAAATTAGCGGAAATTGACTTTAAGCAGGATGAATTACCCAATGTCGATGCGCCGGTCTCTATCGTGGGTGAGTTTCGACTCATGCTTAAAGTTGAAGTTGATGTCAAGATCGAACGCGAGCGTTTGATGAAAGAAATTGCGCGGATTGAAGTAGAAGTCAGTAAAGCAAAGTCAAAACTGACTAACTCCAGCTTTGTCGAGCGTGCACCCGCCAATGTAGTCGCGCAGGAACAGGAGCGATTAGCGGGTTTCAATGCGAAATTAGATAAATTGAAAGAGCAACTCGGTAAATTGGAATAATCGCTGCGCGAGTTTGGAAGGATCAAAGTGGCTGAACGCATCAGAATCAATTGGCGTAGTAGATAATCAACTAACGAAGTTATTTTTCTATATTGTGAGTCCTATGATAAAGAAGATAAAAACTGATGATGTTCGACTCGGCATGTATATTCATGAGATCCGTGGGAACTGGTTAGAGCATCCGTTCTGGCGAAAATCATTCAAACTGGACAATCAGAAGGATTTCGACAAACTGCTGAATTGCAATATGGATGAGATATGGATTGATACCAGCAAAGGCTTGGATGTCGTTGTTGATGAAAAGCCGGCGGAATCTTCAGAGGCGTTGGATGCTGATGCAGCTAAACCACCCATAGAAGCACCGCGACCGGCTAAAAAAGCTTCCTCGCCAGTCTCGGTGGAAGAGGAGTTAAGTTCCGCAAAGGAAATACATAACAACGCAAAAGAAGTGGTTACGACCATGTTTAGCGATGTTCGAATGGGTAAAGCGCTTGCAATCGAAGAGGTTGGCTTGTTGGTTGATGAGATTAGTCAATCGCTGGAACGAAATACCAATGCATTGCTCAGTCTGGTTCGATTGAAAAACTCGGATGAGTACACTTATCTGCATTCGGTCGCGGTGTGCGTGCTTATGGTTGCGCTGGGCAGACAATTGGATTTGAATGGCGACCAACTCAAACAGGTTGGCGTTGCCGGATTGCTGCATGATATTGGGAAAATGGCGATACCGAGCGATATATTGAATAAACCGGATAAACTGACGGATGAAGAACTTAAGATAGTCAAGCAGCACCCACAACGCGGTTGGAAAATACTGAAATCATGTTATCAAGTTGACGAAGTAGCCTTGGATGTCTGCTTGCATCATCATGAGCGTATGGATGGACGAGGGTATCCTGAAAAATTATCAGGCGATACGCTGACTTTATATGCGCGCATGGGGGCAGTTTGTGATGTATACGATGCGATCAGCTCGGATCGTTGCTATAAAAAAGCCTGGGGACCTGCTGAATCAATACGCAAAATGGCGTTATGGAAAAACGGGCATTTTGATGAAGTCGTCTTTCATGCGTTTGTTAAAACAATCGGTATCTATCCCAACGGTACTTTGTTAAGGCTTAAATCCGGTCGACTGGGTGTAGTCATTGAGCAATCGAAGAAAAGCTTAACTACGCCCATTATCAAGGTTTTCTTTTCCGCTCGCGCCAATACACATATCCCAATGGAAATTCTAGATTTATCAAAAGGCATGGATAGTATTGAGAGTGTTGAAGACCCATTTAAGTGGCAGCTTGATGTCAGTATAATACAAGGCATCTGAGATTTATTGCAATCCGGATTTCAGCGATCCGCTAGCAGGAGATGGTTGATAGCTGTTCCGGAACGCATGCATTCCAGTGCAGTTTTTGCTCAATGGCGGTAACCAGAGCAGAAGCGTTACCAGACTCGCCGTGTACCACAAAAATTTTCTCTGGCATTGTCTGGAAATGGCTCAGCCAGTGGATTAAACCCGCTTGATCGGCGTGTGCTGAAAGTCCGCCAATGGTATAAATAGTAGCCCTTACGCGAACATCCTGGCCATAAATTCTGACTTGCCTGGCACCATCCACTAATCGCCTGCCCAGCGTTCTCGCAGCCTGAAATCCGGTAATCAATATGCTGCACTCGGGTCTGTCAAGATTATACTTGAGGTGATGCTTGATGCGTCCGGCATCGCACATGCCGCTGGCCGATATAATGATGATGCCGTGCTTCATTTGGTTGAGCTGCATGGATTCTTCAATATCCTGCACAAAGTGAATCCGGGGTTTTTGCACATTCTGATTCATCCATTGCAATGCTTCCGAAGTTTCCTGATCCAGCAGCGCAATATGCTTGAGCGTGATTTCCGTTGCTGCCCGAGCCATCGGTGAATCCACATAAATATCCATGTCCCCCAGCTTGCCCTGACGATACAGATCGGTCAGCAGGAACAATAAATCTTGTGTTCTGCCAACGGTAAAAGCCGGAATGATCACGTTGCCGCCTTTATGCACCAGTGTATCGTTGATGGCATAAGCCAATTCATCGAGCGTGTCTGGCATACTGCGATGCAAGCGGTTACCGTAGGTTGATTCGATCAACAGGATATCCGCTTGTTGAATGGGCGTGGGATCGCGCACAATCGGATGACCGGGTTGTCCCAGATCGCCGGAGAATACAAATTTTTTGTGACCCGAATGCTGCTTGACCCATAGTTCTATGATCGATGAACCCAGAATGTGCCCGGCATCACGGAAACAGCAGCGTATGGAAGGGTGGGGCGAAATGTTCGTATCGTAATCCACACGGTTTAATTGCTTCAGGAGCATTTCCGCCTGCGTGAGGGTATAGAGCGGCGCAAGTTCCTGCGTTGCGTGGCTGCGGCGGCGCGATTTATTGCGCCACTCGATTTCTTTTTCCTGAATATGCGCACTGTCTTTGAGCATGACCTGGAGTAAGTCCGCAGTTGCCGCTGTGCAATAAACCGGGCCGCGGAAGCCCCATGCGCTCAAGCGTGGCAATAAGCCGGAATGATCGATATGGGCATGGGTTAGCAAGACAAAATCGATAGTTTTTGGATCGAATCTAAAGGCAGTGCGGTTCTTTCTATCCGCTTCCCGCCCACCCTGAAACATGCCGCAATCGACTAAAAAGCGACCGGATCCCGTTTCAATAAGATAACTGGATCCGGTCACTTCGCCGACTGCGCCTAAGAAAGTAAGTTGCATGGTATTAAAGCTCCGATATTGTTTGGTAGCCTGTTAGAGTGTATTCAGCACATGTAATGTACCATCGACCAGCAAATCCATCTCTTGTTCACTGATGATATAAGGCGGCATAAAATAAATGGTTTTTCCCAACGGACGCAATATTAATTGTTGCTCCAAACCTGCTTGAAAGCACTTTGCTGCAAAATCGTGATCGTTCGTTTCGACCTCGAAAGCCCAGATCATGCCGCAGTTACGAAAATTTTTCACTTGGGGGTGGGCCGCAAGCGGTGCTGCAATCGTATTCAGATACGCTGCCTTGGTTTTGTTTGTTTCAATGATTTGATCTCGTTCAAAAATATCCAGTGTGGCTAATGCTGCACGGCAAGCCAATGCGTTGCCGGTATGCGAGTGCGAATGTAAAAAAGCGCGCGCTGTTTTGTCATCATAAAAAGCCTGAAAAATCGCATCCGGTGTCATAACGACCGACAGCGGCAGATAGCCGCCACTTAAGCCTTTGGATAAACACAAGAAATCCGGTGCGATGTCAGCTTGGTTGCAAGCAAATAGGGTGCCCGTGCGGCCAAAACCTACTGCAATTTCATCGGCGATTAAATGAACCTGGTAGCGGGTGCAGATTTCCCGGGCGCGTTGCAGATAAACCGGATGGTACATGCCCATGCCCGTTGCGCCTTGAACCAGCGGCTCAAGAATAAGTGCAGCAATCTGCGCATGGTTATCGGCCAGGTGGCGTTCCAACACTGCCGCGGCACGGAGGGCATACGCTTCCGCTGATTCACCCGGTTCCGCATAACGCCAATCCGGCGTGGGAACATGCGTGCACGGGCGCAGCAGCGGTGCATAGGTTTCTTTGAAGATGGCTACATCGGTAACCGATAATGCCCCCAGTGTTTCACCATGGTAGTCATTCTGCAAACTGATGAAATGGTTCTTCTGCGGCTGTCCGCACAAAAGCCAGTAATGAAAGCTCATTTTTAATGCGATTTCAATCGCCGAAGCACCATCGCTGGCGTAAAAACAATGTCCGAGCGAGCCGGGTGCGATGGTCTTGAGTCGCTCCGATAATGCGACAACCGGTTCATGAGTAAAGCCCGCCAGCATGACATGCTCTATTTTTTCAAGTTGATCGCGAATTGCCGCATTAATCGTAGGATTGGCGTGTCCAAAAAGATTGACCCACCAGGAACTGATCGAATCAAGATAGCGCTTGCCGGCAGCATCATAAAGCCACACACCTTTGCCGCTGACAATCGGAACGAGTGGGTAGGTTTCGTGCTGTTTCATTTGTGTGCAAGGATGCCATACCGTTTCGAGGCTTCTTGTCTGGAGTTGTGCGGAAGAAGGTGGCGACGGTGTAGGGGTAGTGTTCAGCATGTTTATTAGATGGAAAATTAAATTCAGTGGCGGTTTGTTTCAGATTGTATCGGTGGCGATGGCAAACATCCAGGAAAAGCGCTGTGTGCGTGAAAAGATAGCGGAATCTGAGCGGGTGCCTGGTATCCGATCACAATCGCCTGTGGGTATCAATTTGCGTCAGAATTACGTGCCACAAAACGTTTGATACACACGCTCTGAAGGTGCTGGCGGAGTACGATAATCGTCATATTCCGGAACATCGGCGTATGGATTTGTCAGCGCCGCAAGCAGTCGTTGCATTGGCGAGTAATCCCCATGCTCAGTGGCTGCTGCCAGGGCTTCTTCAACGCGATGGTTGCGTGGGATGATCGCAGGGTTATGCTGCTGCATCAGGCAGAACGATGACTGTCTGGATTCGGACTGACGCGACAGTCTTGCTTGCCAATGTGCGTGCCATGCAATAAATGCTGCATCATGGAATACGGCAGTAGTGGGCAAGGTTTCCGACGCCAGTGCACGGAAGCTGTTGGTGTAATCGGCCTGATGTTCTCGCATCAATGTCAGCAAGGCTTCGATGAGTTGAATATCTTCTGTTTCTTCAGTGAATAATCCCAATTTTTTGCGCATCCCGTCCAGCCAGTGGGTCTGATGAATATGCGGGAAAGCGTGGATAGCTTCTTCTGCCAGTACCACTGCTTGCTCTTGTACAGGATGGAGTAGCGGCAGCAGTGTCTCTGCAAAGCGTGCAAGATTCCACTGCGCCATATGGGGTTGATTGCGATAGCTATAGCGGCCATGATGATCGATCGAACTGAATACAGTATGCGGGTCGTACGCATCCATAAAGGCACAAGGGCCATAATCAATCGTTTCACCACTGATAGTCATGTTGTCCGTATTCATCACGCCGTGAATAAAACCAACCAGCGACCACTTTGCCACGAGCGAGGCCTGACGTTCAATTACTGTGTTCAAGAGTGCGAGATAGGGGTTCTCGGCTGAGCTAAGATCCGGGTAATGGCGTTGGATAACATAATCGGCCAGAGTTTTAATGCCTTCTTCATCCCCCGTTCCCGCGATGTACTCAAATGTACCCACCCGAATATGACTGGCCGCTACACGGGTGAGAATCGCGCCGGGGAGCATGGTTTCCCGCATTATAGATTCACCGGTGGTGACGACAGCAAGGCTGCGTGTGGTGGGAATGTTAAACGCGTGCATCGCCTCACTAATGATGTATTCGCGCAGCATGGGTGCAAGCGCCGCACGGCCATCGCCACGCCGTGAGAAGGGCGTTTGACCGGAGCCTTTCAGCTGAATATCAAACCGTTCTCCAGCCGGAGTGAGATGCTCGCCCAGTAATATCGCACGTCCATCGCCCAGCATTGTAAAGTTGCCGAACTGATGGCCGGCATAGGCTTGCGCAATGGGGTGAGCCGAGTCAGGCAGTACATTGCCGGCAAACAGTTGCGCGGCTTCTTCCTCGGACAACGAACGAAGATCCAATCCTAGTGATTCTGCCAACGCATGATTCAATACCGCTATCCATGGTGCGCGCACTGGTACCGGGAGGAGTTGCACATAGAAAGATTTGGGCAAACGGGCATAGCTGTTATCAAACCGCCAGCCAATGCGATCGTTCGTAGGTTTTATATTTGTTTTTGTGTGCACCATATTGTATGTGTTGCGTTAAGTATTATTTGTCGAGACAGGTATTGTAGAGTATAAGCCGATGAGACATGCTGTGCGGGAATAGGTTGCAAACGTTTTGCTGGGAAATTCCGCTACAACCGCCAATCAGTAAGTGGTAATAATCTGGAGTCGCTCGAATTAAAATGAAGAAAAAAGGTTGTTGGAAATTGGACTCATAGGGTCTTGATTTGAGATTCTAAGAATGTGCCTGCTTTAAGTATCCGCATCATTCAATATCAAAATGAATTACTAACCATTTAAAGGCCACGCGATGAATGCACCTAAGTTTCGCTCTATTTTTACACCTGCATCTAAACAAGAACGAACTAACAATTTTGAGAATTACTGGCTCTTTACTCAGCATCACAATGGTGAATTACTGGAAGAAGATAAAGATTTAGTAAAGAAACGTAATAAATTCAACTCCTTTAAAGATAACCCGATTCAGTTAAGGGTGCCACTAGCCAACCCTGATGCTTTCTATCGTAATTATGTGGATATGCAGGATGATCCCAAGACTCTGGATCATATGACGCTAATGTTAACGGGCATGTATAAATTTGCTCGACATGAGTGGGTTGGCATTAAAGGTGCGTGGGATGCCGTGCCAAATATGGATAATTCACATTCAATTGAAGATAAGATCAGTCGTGTACATTTGGCAGAAGAGTTCTGCCATGTTCGTTTGTTCGATGAAATGTTGCGTACCTGCGGTTTGGATAAAGTAGAGTGGGTGCCATTAAGTCCGATTAAAGAAAAAATTTATGAGCAGTTTCCAAAGTTTCCCGATTTCTTACTGGATACACCTGCTTTTGTGACGGAATTAATGGGGGTTACCTACTATCGCCATTTAAATCGTTTAATTGATGAGCTATTTGTAAATGAACCAGAAGTTCGGATGCGTCTCAAAGAACTGTTGGATGAAATTACGATTGATGAAGTGGCCCACGTTGGACAGCGCAGAAATTTCATTGGCCCTGTCGGGATACGAGTTTCTAAATGGTTAGTTAAACCATTTTATACAATGTTTTTTAATGATATCCCAGAAGTTGGCATACTATTTGATGTAAAACAAATGATCAATGATGGAGAATCTTTTGATTTCAATCAATTGCCTGATTATATTATCGAAAAAAGCTGGATTCCTTCTTACTGTAAAGTTTAAAAGCGTGTAACTTGATGTAGTGGAAGCAATCTCAATGACAGAAAGTGTCCTAGATTTTGTGCAAATAGTGTCTAATAGTAATGGGGCACTTTTTCGTTAAAATAAACTGTAGTAATTCAGACCTAATCTGACAATTGCCCGATTTGACGATGCGTCTGTTAGATCAAGCTCAGTTATTCAATGCGATGAATTTTATCGCCCCATTCTTCCTTTGCGTCAATTAAAGCAAGCTTAAGTATCAGCAATAGCAGATTCTCTGGTTTGATAAACATTATCTGTCAGTGTCAGCCATTCACGTTTCAAGCGACTGAAGAAGCGTTCAATAATGGAATACCTCCTTATCGGATAGGACATGCATCGCGATTGCTTCCTGTCGAGTTTCAATCTATCAATTCATCGATTTCCTTCAAGAAATTCCCTTTCCGGGTGCGGCGAGTTGCATCATATTCCGAAAAACTCATGCCAATCACTTCAATAATCAGTTTTAGAACATAGTTATAACACCCGACCCAGTACCCTAGGATCGTTGCCGTGCAAAGGTTTCATTGAATGAAATAAGAAGTAAAAAGCGGCGTTTTACACGATTCAGCGATGCGGATATATGGGTAACATATTCCTACGCGATGTAGTTTCTTGCTTACATATTTCAATCTCATACGGTTTTAAAGACTAAGGATATACTTAATGGCTATCAGTGTTCTGCAAGGTTTCACGCCTAACAATCGAAGCAATAAGCATGACTTAAATCTTAAAACCTATAACACAATAGCAATCGAATCGCTTGTTGTTGAGCATGGTATGACCAACAATATGGCCGATTCAACTCGCACAAGACCAGTCGTGACCAATAGTGCGGTTGGGATTGCCAGTGTATTGCCTGCATTCTTATTTGCTCAAGATTTACGCGTAACGGCCATGGATAACTTTCAAATTGATTGGGTGGAAAATGGCTAATAACTTTGTGCCAGTTATTATTGGCAAATCGGCGATTACGGGTAATGAAGACAGTGCCATTTTAATTAACGGTTTTTCCGTTAGCGATAACGACAATCCATCGAGTCTCAGGGTTAAAGTGGGTGTCAGCCACGGTAGCTTGGCGCTTACCACGACAACGGGAATTACCGGAACGACTGCAGGCGCATCACTGGAGTTCGAAGGCAGCATTGCAAACCTAAATACGGCACTCAATAGCCTGACTTATCAAAGCAACTTGAATTACTCCGGAGCGGACGGTTTGACGGTACAGGTCAGCGACGATAACGGTGTATCCTGGCATGACTATCTCGTCGATCAGCCCGGGAAGTTTTATAACTCAAACAATGGCCATTACTATGAATTCGTCAACGCTACCGGTATAACTTGGGCAGCTGCCAAAACTGCTGCGGAAAGCCGTACAGTCTACGGTTTGAATGGCTATCTGACAACGGTTACCTCGCAACTGGAAAATGATTTTATTAAACCGAAACTAGGTGGCATTAGATGGATGGGGTCTAGCGATGCAGCTACAGAGGGTGATTGGCGTTGGGTAACCGGACCTGAGGCAGGTACGCAGTTCTGGTCCGGAAATGGCTCTGGAAGTGCTATCGGTGGTTTATATAACAATTGGTACAGCGGAGAGCCGAATAATTACGGTGCGGGCGAAAATTATGGTCTTTTTTATCAGGCGGATAAGTGGGCTGATGCACCAAATAATTTTCTCAACTATGCAATAGGCTATGTTGTCGAATATGGCGGGACTGGATTCGGCACGCTGCAAACCGTACCGCTGACCGTCACGGTCAATGCAGTCAATGACGCTCCGGTTCTGAATAATCTTTCTGGCGATGCCGCCACGACGACAATCAATCAGGTTGTGCTAATCGATATCGGCACGGTGGTCACCATCACCGATGTAGATACAACCAATTTCAATGGCGGTACCCTGGTTATCACCACCACATCCGGTACCGCCAACGGCAGCTTCTCCCTTGATGGCGCCAATGCCGCTTCCGGTGGTAATAATACGGTCGCAGCGGGTGAAACCATCACCGTCGGTGGAACGACGATCGGTACCGTGCATGCCACCAATGATGGCCAAAACGGCCGTACCCTGACCATCACACTCAATAGTAATGCGACCACAACCAATGTCGCCACATTGATTAAAAACATCGGCTTTGAGAGTGCTACTGCCGGTTTGCGTAATTTCAATCTTGCGCTATCGGAGAGCGACGGCCAAACCGCCAATGCCGCATTCTCAGTCGATGTTCAAAACAATCCGATGGTCAAGGGAAGATCGTCGGTAGCGGGTAACGAGGACACGCCGATCAGCATTACTGGATTGACCGTCAGCGATGCCGACAATCCCGCCAGCCTGACCGTCAAGATAGCAGCCAATCAAGGCTCCTTGACGCTGGGCACGACCACCGGCATTACCGGCACGACATCCGGAAATTCCCTGCAATTTAGCGGCAGCATTGCCAATCTGAATACCGCCTTGGGCGGCCTGTCCTATCAAGGTAATTTGAATTATTCCGGAACGGACGATCTAACGATACAGGTCAGCGACGATAGCGGTGCGTCCTGGCATGACTATTTCGTCGATCAGGTTGGGAAGTTTTATAACCCAAACAATAGTCATTATTATGAGTATGTCAGCATTTACGGGATAGACTGGGCAAGCGCCAAGGCAGCTGCAGAGAGTCGCACGCTATATGGTTTGAATGGTTATCTGGCAACGATTACCTTGCAATCGGAAAGTGATTATATTACCGCCAGGCTGGGTGGCTCGGGCTGGTTCGGGGCCAGTGATGCAGCTATCGAGGGTGATTGGCGCTGGGTAACCGGACCTGAAGCGGGTACGCAATTCTGGTCAGGGGCGGCGAATGGAAGCGCTGTGAACGGGCGCTATAGTCATTGGATATCCGGTGAGCCCAATGATCAATCGGGTGAAGACTATCCTAACCTTCTGTTAAATGGATTTTGGAATGACGTTCCCGGGAACACACCCGGTATACAAGGCTACATCGTCGAATATGGCGGCACTGGATTCGGCACACTGGGAACCGTACCGTTGACCGTCACGGTCAATGCAGTCAACGATGCTCCGATTCTGAACAACCTGAACGGCGATGCCGCCGCGACGACAGTCAATTGGGCTGTGCCGATCGATACCGGCACGGCGGTCACCATCACCGATGGCGACACAACCAATTTCAATGGCGGCACCCTGGTCATCACCACCACATCCGGTACCGCTAACGGAAGCTTCTCTCTGGATGGTGCCAATGCTGCTTCCGGCGGTAATCATACGCTTGCAGCGGGTGAAACCGTTACCGTTGGTGGAACGACGATCGGGACCGTGCATGCCACCAATGATGGTCAAAACGGCCATACCTTGACTGTTACCCTCAATAGTAACGCGACCACAACCAATGTATCCGAATTCATTAAAAATATCGGCTACCAAAGCGCTACCGTCGGTTTGCGTAATTTTAATCTTGCGCTATCGGAGAGCGACGGCAAAACCACCAATGCCGCATTCTCGGTCAATGTTCAAGACGCCCCGTCGATCAAGGGAAGATCGTCGGTCGCGGGCAACGAGGACACGCCGATCAGCATTAGTGGACTGACCGTCAGCGATGCCAATAATCCCGCCAGCCTGACCGTCAAGATCGCTGCCAATTACGGTACCCTGACACTGGGCACCACCGCCGGCATTACCGGCACGACGTCCGGAAGTACCCTGCAATTTAGCGGCAGTATCGCTGATCTGAATACCGCCTTGGGTAGCCTGTCCTATCAGGGCAATTTGGATTATTCCGGAACGGACGATTTGACGATACAGGTCAGCGACGATAACGGTGTGTCTTGGCATGACTATTTCGTCGATCAGGTTGGGAAGTTTTATAACCCGAACAATGGCCATTATTATGA
>NZ_QJJP01000011.1:49824-104844 GCF_003201565.1 Nitrosomonas sp. Nm84
TTGGCGCTGGGTAACCGGACCCGAAGCGGGTACGCAATTTTGGTCAGGAGCGGCTAATGGAAGCTCTGTAAGTGGGCAGTATAACCATTGGGAATCAGCTGATCCCAATAATCTGAATGGTATTGAAGATCACGCTCGCCTTGCGCTCAACGGGTTCTGGAACGATCTTCCCGAAAACACACCGGGTGTACAAGGCTATGTGGTCGAATACGGCGGCACTGGATTCGGCGCACTGGGAGCCGTACCGCTGACGATTACGGTCAATACGGTCAATGATGCTCCGGTTTTGAACAACCTGAACGGCGATGTCGCCGCAACGACAGTCAATCGGGCTGTGCCGATCGATACCGGCACAGCGGCCACGATCACCGATGTGGATGCTACCGATTTCAATATGGGTACGTTAGTGATTACCACCACATCCGGTACCGCCAACGGCAGCTTCTCACTGGATGGCGTCAGTGCCGCTTCCGGTGGAAATAATAAGCTTGCAGCGGGTGAAACCGTTACCGTCGGTGGAGTCGCTATCGGGACTGTGCATGCCACCAATGATGGCCAAAACGGCCGTACCTTGACCATCACGCTGAATGGTGGTGCGACAGTAGCCAATGTATCCGAATTGATCAAAAGTATCGGTTACAAAAGTGCTACTGCAGGTTTGCGCGATTTTAATCTCGCGTTATCGGAGAGCAACGGTCAAACAACCAATGCTGTATTTTCAATTAGGATTCAGAAAACATCCTCTAATACTACATCATCGATTGTTGATGGTGATACCGTCAGAATAACTAAAACAAATAGTGACGATATGATCGTTACTGCCACAACGGCATCCATTGTTGACAGCTCGCGCATTGAAGATACGACTACTCAACATAGAACGCTTGCAGATATTCCATTGGCTAACGATCAAAATGGTCAGCCTACGCTCCTGGCAAGTTTGCCCGTAGGGGTAGGCTTTACTTCGGAATCTATGAGTAGTAAGAAATTATTGACTCTGCGCGATCACTTGATACATGCATCGCAACCTAGAATTAATAACGAAGTAATTTTCGATGGCGTCTTACATAATGGTATCGATAAGTATGTTGAAACAGTGGTAGATGAAAATCAGGCTACTATACGCACCATTACATTTACGTCTAAAGCCAATCAGGCAATCGAGGAAGCTATTATTATTAAGGGTGCATCTGGGGCTGGCGAGGATGATCCGAATAATCCGTTGCGCCATGAAGCGCTGGTTATCGATACTCGTAATCTGCCTAAAGGCACCGAGATTCGTCTGGATAATGCTGAATTCGCCATCATTGTGGGTAGCGGTCGTTTTGTCGGTGGTAGCGGCAGAAATTACGTGGTGGCCGACGAGGCGGATCAATTTATCGCACTGGGCGCAGGAGATGATGTGTTGCGCGGTGGTGACGGCAATGACACCATTGGTTCGAGAGGCGGAAATGATCAATTATTTGGCGACAATGGTAATGATCATCTGGTTGGTGGCGAAGGGAATGACATATTAAACGGCGGTGATGGAAACGATTTGCTTCAAGGCGAAACAAGTAATGCTGGAAACGTAACCTACTCGCTGGATAGTCAAGGCAATGTGTTGTCGACATTGCATCCGCTGGACCTGGCGCTCGCAGATCCTGTGTCGACAGACTGGTATTCTGATAAGGGTCGTGTCACGAGTGATGACAGGGTTGCTTTTGTCTATCGAGATATCAATCAGCTTAAAATCATATCCACTTTGTATCAAGCAGTCACGCATCAATTACCGACAACCGAGGAAATGAATTACTGGAGCTCACAGAAGATATCCGCTACACAGGCGAGCCAAATTGCTTATAACCACTATCTTGTTGTCTCAGGTGGCGTAGCCGGTCAGGCTACTGAAATACAATTGTCTCAGTTAATAGATTATGTTTGGGGCGCAGGTAGTGCCAATGACGACCTGGTGAATAGGGGCATCGAATTTCTGGACAATGGCGGTAGTTGGGGTGATGCGCTCTTGTACTTAGCAAGCCATGAAAACTTGACGAATCAATTACGCGACTTAAACGGAAATCTGCAATTGACACAGGATCTTTTGATTGGTGAGGTCGGTATATCTGTGGATGGTGGAGACGATACACTGAACGGTGGATTGGGTGATGATGTTCTGGTGGGTGGAGGCGGGCATAATTTTATCGATGGCGGCGATGGAATCGATACCGTTCATGTAATGGAAGGGCTTAGTGCTCACCATATCGCACTCACCAAAGATGGTTTAATTAGCATTGCGCGAAATGATGGTCAAGCCATCAATGACTTGCGGAGTGTAGAGAAAATTGTCTTTTCTGACCAGACGCTCGATATCAATTTTGCCAATCTGGATGCGCAAACGCTGAAACAAGTAGCCAGTATCACGCATCTCATGGATAGAAATGCAAACCTCTGGACGCAGCTCGACCACTTTGCATCGTCAAACCTGACGATCAATGAATATTCGCAGTCACTGATGCAAAGCAGTAGCCATCAGGAAGATTGGGCGGCACTATCCAATCAGGAATTTGTCGTTCAACTCAGCGAAGCGGTTTTAGGTCAACCACTGGCAGGTGATGACCTGAATTACTGGACTGATCAACTTGACCAAGGCCTATCCCAAAGAAGCGATTTGTTTGTTACCGCAGTAGGTGTCAACGAATATCAAAATGCATTGTTCGCTAATGATGGGTTGATTTTGTTGTAATTTTGTAAAAACGATCGAATCAAACAGCCTATGATGGGGTCATATAAACTTGGATATTTTCTTAAGTCCTTTTTCAATTCTAACGGTGTCATATCATCGATTGAATCGCCCCGATTTTTCCGGAGACTGTTTGTCTTGAGTCAAGCTGCATCAGCTGACTCCCTTAATTGGCGATAATAGGCCATTTCAAATTCAGCTGGTGGATATTTCCAATCGGCTCCAGTAACCGGCGATTGTTGAACCAACCCACCCACTCCAGGGTGGCAAATTCCACTTCATCAATATTGCGCCCATGGGCCGCGATGTCGAATGACCTCTGTTTTGTATAATCCGTTAATCGTTTCAGCTAGCGCATTGTCATAAGAATCACCGACACTGCCAACGGATGCTTCTATATTGACTTCTATCAGGCGTTCCGTGTAGCGAATTGACAGATATTGGCAACCGTGGTCGCTATGATGGATCAATCCTTTGGTTTCCCGCCGTGCCCACAATGCCTGTTCCAATGCATCGAGCACCAGATCGGTATGCAATGACCGGCTGACTCGCCAACCAACAATATACCGGGCAAAAACATCGGTGATAAAAGCCACATAAACGAATCCCGTCCACGTCGCAACGAAGGTGATATCCGCCACCCACAGTTGATTTGATCGGGTTGCCACAAATTGCCGGTTAACTTTATCGGTTGGTCGATCAAGCAAACCATCCGCAATTGTCGTCCGGCACTGCTTGCCACGCCGGACACCTTGTATCCCAAGCTTCTTCATCAACCGCTCGACCGTGCAGCGAGCAACGCTAGTGCCTTCTCGCAACAACTGCCGCCATACTTTGCGAGCACCATAAACCCGGAAGTTGCCTTCCCATACCCGTTGTATATTAAATTCCAGCTTCATGTACCGTTTGATGCGATCGGGTAATCGATCCGGATCTCGCTCGCGCGCTTTGTGTTTGTAATAACTCGACGGGGCAATCTGTATTTGTCTGCAGACCGGCTCGACCCCGTACTGTTCCTTGTGTTGATCGACAAACGCCACTGTCATTTCGGCCGGCGGTCGAGCTCCGCCTGCGCAAAATAGGTCGATGCTTTACGTAAAATCTCGCTGGTCCGCTTTAATTCTCGATTCTCCCGTTCCAATTCCTTGAGCCGTTCACGATCCGCAGTCGACATGCCACCCCGAACTCCTCAACCTCTGTTCGTCTTACCCAAGTGCGCAATGTCTCCGCTGTACAGCCAATCTTCGACGCGATCGATTTGATCGCCGCCCACTGCGATGCGTACTCCTTTTGCTGCTCGGACACCAATCTTACCGCTCTTTCTCGTACTTCCGGTGAATAACTGATTTGATTCTTCATCTACTCCTCCTCTCAAATCATTTTATCTCCGGAAAAACCGGGGCGATTCATCCTCGATCGCCACGAAATTTGGTGCGCCTCAGTGGTACATTTTTATGCCGTTATTTACACACAGATTTATGCTAATATCCAGATTAGATTGTCAAAAATTTTCTGCGATAGATCAATGATTTCCCGGAGAATTGACGATGCAAATCAATGCCGGAATGATTAGGATAACCATTATGCCCGTAGTCAAAGAAACTTCCGTCAAAATACAGAATTTGCTTCTGGCAGTTTTGCCAAAAAAAGTATTCGACAAGATGGAGCCTTCGCTAAAACTGATCGATCTAAAACTGCACGAGATCTTATGGGAAATGGACGAAGAGCGTAAGCATGTCTATTTCCCTACTACCGCGATGATCTGTTTGCTCTACGAAACAGAAGATGGAGATTCAATCGAGGTTGGAATGACCGGCAGACTAGGTATGGTTGGTGTTGTCACTTTTATCGGAGATGCCAAGATGGCTAAACGAGCTGTCGTCATAAATCCCGGTCAAGCCTATGTGATGAAAGCTGAGGATGTGGAAAAATATTTTGAAGAAATACCCGATTTTCGGGAAATCTGTATGCTTTATACACAGACACTACTTGCCCAGATCTCTCAAAATGTGATCTGTAATCGTCTCCATACTATCGAACAGCAGTTATGCCGATTTCTGCTGGTCATTAATGACAATCTGCAAACAACATCCATTCATATAACGCACAGCCGGATCTCAAACGTTTTGGGTGTTCGCCGTGAAAGCATCTCTGCTGCGGCTGCACAACTTCAGGACAAAGGGTTCATCAAATATACTCGCGGTAAAATAGAATTGCTTGACCGGAAGGGTATGCTGGCTTTCACGTGTGAGTGTTATGGGGTTGTTAAGGATCAATATGAAAGAATATTGGGTAAGTTGTAAGAATCTCTAGCGTTGTTTACAGCATTTTTCTGAGTACTGTAAATGAATATACACAATGACCTAGTCAGGCCAATGTTCTCAGGATCTTTTGGACAGGAGATAGTGGTACCAGAACATCCGGGCGGTTGAATTCCAGAGCAATATCGTTATAAGCTACGTCACGCAGAGATTCTATTTCTGGTGCGTCTCCATTGTGGGCGTCTTCGATGGCTTGTTCTAGTTCTGCATCATTCATATTCACAGCGCGTGCGCTGAGAGATTGATAGCGTTTGACATCAGATTCATTCTGAGCGGCTTTGTCTGCCGGACGCACAGCGATGAGCATGGCGCCCGCAATGGCTAATATAATTCCCCCCGAAGATGCAACCCAATTAGGCATTCCGTCTGCGAGAGATACCATTGTTGCACTGCCGCCGAGTATCGATAGAAATATGCCAGCAGTTTGCACCCTGCGATAGAGCCTTGCGGTCCTTTGCGTGAGCCTGATAGCGTAGCGTATCTCGCCAATTAATTGATATCTCTCTTTCATATTTGCCTCATTTTTTAGGTGGCGGCGGTGGTGCTGGCGGTGGGATTGGTCGCGGTGGGACGTGCGACTTCCAATCATCATGAATACTATTGGTTGACATTATAACTTTTATTAAGTTGATCCGTCTTGGAAGCGCTGCGTCGCCATTCCCTTCGATCTCTGTAATGCCTAAGGCGTGTATTACCACTAATGCGTTCCCTGGTTTTGTTCAATTACTATTTCGAATTTATATTCTTCGCGACGATCTTGATTGACTAATTTATCCTTGACCGCATTTGTCCATGCTTCTTCGAAGTAATCTTGATCTAACAGGTGGTGATTAGCGCTTCCTAAGTTTATGGAATACGTAAAAATTTCTTGGTTGGTGTAAGCGTCAGATATTCTTACTTTCATTTTAATTCATGCCTTAATATTGCGGATTCCATTTCTTTTGAAGCACGTTGTTGTGTTTCACGCCATTCCCATGGTGGTGTTGGAGAGGAATATTCCCATAAGCCTATATGAGATGATTGTGCAGTGTTTTGTATGGTGTATAAACTCTTGTCAGTGGCATAGCGCTCAAACACCCATGCCATGCCGCGCCTAATCTGTTCGCTATTGACATCAGTACCAGAGCAATTAACGTAGGCTATCACGCGTTCATTTTGGTCAATTTTTTTAGGAGTCACTGTTGCGTTCTTATATAAACACATTTCAATTAAGGATCGCTTTGACCTAAGCCAAAAATCTTGCCGCTGCTCGGGTGCATCAATTTCTGCTAGACGAACAACTATTTGCTTATGATCGCAGGTTGCAACCAATTTATCGCCATCGATTACAAAAAGAACGAAACAGAGGAGGGTTGCTGAAAACATTTAAGATTTATCCATTTTTACATTTGTATTCTTTTGATTCACGTCATTGCTGTTCATCTTATTATCTGATGGTATTTGTTATCGCATCTATCCAACCAAGCATATTTCAGATCCTGAATCTCTATGGCTAACAGTCTGGGTAATTTTATTTCCGTACATGCTTTGTGATCAGGATGGTTCGATGAAAGTGCCTATCACTAGATAATTGAGTTTTTTTGATACTTTGTCAACAGGTATTGCGCCAAGCGATAATACGATACGCTCACAGTTTGCACGTGTGCCGTACAATGTTGGCGACAATTGACTTGGTCAGACCGAGGTGGTTAATACTGTGCGAATGATTACCAGAATCTATTACAACAATTTGCACCGATGGAAAGTTTCAAGGGAATACTTAAAACCGAGTTGGTGCATCATGGAAAATTCAGAATACGGCAACAAGTCATTCAGGAGATTGCCGAATATATCGAAATCTTCTATAACCGACAGAGAAAGTAAGAAAGATTGGGCTATCTGTCGCCAGTACAATTTACGCAGCAGTATTATGCAAATCTACTTGCTGCTTAAACCGACGGACTACATTTTGACAGCACATATCAAATTTTCCAGAGCCGGTTTTGATAGAGCCGCCAGATTTCCTAGCGGTTTAATAAGGTTAAGCGGATGCGTTTATGCTTGTTCATCTGCAGTAATTCCCCTGAATGCTGAACAACGCTAGAAATTCTTGCATCTTACTAAACTAACAGATTGTCTCTGCTAATCCAGAGCCATATTTATATCATTCTTGCAAAGAAATTTCACATTCTCTTGTTTCTAGATAGAAGAAGGTCAATGTATAACAACATTGACCTTCTTCTAACCTAAAAAATTAGGAATGAATTTTCTGTTGTGAAACGCGCGCTTTCCTAGATATGCTGGCAAATATAAGGTAGCCTATAAAAAATAGACTTCCTAAAACGACATCAGCTTCTACCCAGTCTACTTCAATTCCCATTAATGAAAACGAAGGTAAATCACCAAATATCATAAATCCAATCAGAGGCACAATGCCAAATAAAACGAAAGTGATTTTTGCGGCTGTATAAATAGTATTTCGAGTTGTTTCCATGTGAGTCTCCTGGTTGGAAGTTTATAAAACTATTTAAATATGACGTTGTTATATTTAAGGTAACAAAATTCACAAAAAGTTCACATTATTTTTACATAAAATTCACATCTTTAATTTATATATGCAGACTAGAGATCTTTGTATGGTAGGAAGCAGGATAAAGCTGATAGATGATGGAATCATATTATTAATCAATAGATTGTATTTTCTTTATGAGTTTTTCAGATTTTGATGTCAACCGCCGCACGCAAAGGAAGCTTTTAGATCAGATGAATCAACCGATTGATTGGAGCTCGGTAGTGCAAAGAACCGTGTAGTACTAAGTAGCTCCATCGGATGCGACAGGGCGTCCTGCCTATTCTGGATTATTGCTAATCAAGATGCGGTTGGTAGGCATCTGGAATGGTGGTCGTGACGGGGCAGTTGAAGATAGAGCCAACTCGAATCTGCATGTAGTGCGTTTTCTATGCTTAAATCTAGAGAATGAGGTTTCCGATCATTCGGTGCTATCACACTCCTTATAAACGTGTAATCACCTGGTTGCCGCCATTTGATTGTGCTTGGTGAATGGCTTCTCTAGCTGCTTTGAATATTTCAGAGAAATTTTCTGTTGAGTCTTGGCATATTTCAGCGATGCCAAGACTTGCGGTTACATTCAGATCTGACGAATGCAAATTTTCGATGGATTTACGAATCTTTTCTGCAACGATCGCCGCATTCGGAATAGTGCAGTGCGACAGTAACAATGCAAATTCTTCTCCATCAAAACGAGCGGCGATATCTTCCTGACGGATGGACTTGATTAATAGGGAAGCTACTTCTCGCAGTAACGTATCACCTTTTGGGTGGCCATAATTTTCATTGATTGACTTGAATTGATCTACGTTCACAATGATCAGACTGCATGGAATATTATATCGCGTCGCCTCGCGCATTTTTGAAGGCGCGGCCTCCATCAGGAAATAGCGATTATATAGACCGGTCAACGGGTCTTTCGTTGCCAATTCTTGTAAGAGATTTTGTTGTGTGATTGCTTTATCCAGTAATTTTTTACTGGTGATTAGGTTGCCGACTCTGGCAAGTAATTCTTCCTGGATGAGCGGCTTGGTCACATAATCATTAGCTCCTAAGCGCAACAATTCGACTTTGTGTGCAACTTCATTGAGAACTGAAAATACCAGCAAGGGTACATATTTTTTACTTTCATCCTCGATGTGTCGTAGCGCCTTTACAGTGCCATAACCATTTAATTTGCCTTTGAGTAATATATCGGTAAGGACCAAATCGTAAGCGTATTCCTGAAACGCCGCGATACCTTCCTCGCCGGTAGCGAAATGATCAACCGTATATCCGCTATCTCTTAATATTGTGGATGTCATGCTTGCAGCTGATGGGCTATCTTCGATATACAATATTCGCCCTGACATTGTTTTGCTACCGTTTTTCCTGGAAAATTGGGCGGCGTAGCTGGTGATTTTATCCAGCTCATGTTTGGCAAATACTTCTGTGACGCCTGCGGAAAATGCCTCATCCAATAATTTCTTGTCTTCATTCGAAGTGACCATCACCACGGGTATTTGCCGGGTACGCAAATCAGCCCGCAAGTGCGAGGAAAACATCGAGGCATCCATGTCTTGTAAATGCATGGCAACAAACACCAGATCAAAAGATTGTTTTCTCAGCAGCATCAAAGCTTCACTACCACTTGATACCTGCTGGGTTTCAAGCCCGCCCGATTCAATCGCAGACGATAGAAGTTTTTGATATGTTCTGGATGGTTCAACGACAAGTCCTTCCATATTCTGATGCTCCCTTTTGCGCAAATTTGGTTATCAGTGAGATCAAACATGCTGCTTAAAAATTTGAATTGTTATAGCGACATAACTATCGAATTTTTTAGAGAAATTCTTGGCAGGAATAGGAAAGGTATGACAAACGTGTTGATCTATATCGACTTACTATAAGAGATTGATATACTTGGTGTAGACCATCACTGCGAAATATATTGCTGAAAATGTGGTGCTTACAGGAGATGGATCAATTTATTTGGATGCATTTTTATTTTTATAACGGTGCTTGAGGTATTCAATCACGGGTGGGGTTATCGATAGAATAATGATGGCCAGGATAATGAGCTTGAAGTTTTGTTGTACCATCGGCAGTTGCCCGAAATAGAAACCGGCATAAATAAATATTCCGACCCATAGTATGGCGCCGACGATGTTATAAATGATGAAGGTGCGATAGGGCATGGTTCCAACGCCGGCGACGAACGGCGCGAAGGTGCGAATAATGGGAATGAAGCGTGCGATGATAATCGTTTTGGCGCCGTATTTGAGATAAAACGCGCGGGTTTTGTCGAGATATTCGCGTTTGAAGAAACGGGATTCCTGCGAGTTAAAAACTTTGGGGCCGGCTTTTTTGCCGATCCAGTAATTGACACTATCCCCCAAAATACCTGCAATGCATAATCCGACAAACAAGACATGTGGATTAAGTTGCGAATTTTCCAACGATGCCAGCGAACCCGCGGCGAACAATAACGAATCTCCGGGTAACAAAGGCAGCACAACCAGCCCGGTTTCACAAAATATGATCAGGAAGAGAATGCCATAAATCCATAACCCGTATTCTGAGGAGAGTTGCTGGAGGTGTTTGTCAATGTGCAGAATGAAATCAATAAGAAACATGGGAATAGGAAAGATAAAATATATTGACAACTTGGTTGTGTGTGGAGCTATGTTGAACAATGGCTTATTCATATAGCAAAATAATTGCACGGCTATTCTAAGCTATTTGTATGGCAAAGATGCTACTAGTTCGCGGTGTTACGCGATGAATCTTAACCGAATGGATAGCACCAATGCGATAATAAGCGCTGGCAAATGTAGGATACGGACACTATTGCTAATTCTTCATGACTATTTATCAAACAAGAAACTATGATTTGGAAGCCCAATGTAACAGTAGCAGCCATTATTGAGAAAGATGGAAAATACTTACTGGTGGAGGAAGAGCCGGAAGCGGGCTCCGGTTTGTTTTTAAATCAACCGGCAGGCCACTTAGATCCTGGAGAATCCATCATGCAGGGGGCCATACGGGAAACACTGGAAGAAACAGCGTATACCTTTGTGCCTGAATATTTGCTGGGTATTTATCAATGGCACTCTCAGCGCGTGGATACGACCTATCTCCGTTTTGCATTTGGCGGCCGTGCCGCAAGCCATGACCTTGAACGTGTATTGGATCATGGCATCTTGCGTGCAGACTGGTTTGGTTTGGATGAGATTCATCACATGATCCATCGTCATCGCAGTCCGCTGGTCATGCAGTGTATTCAGGATCATATCGCCGGCAAACGTTATCCACTGGAACTGCTGACTTACTATGAATCATGAGCCAATGAAAAAACAGCGCGTGGTTGTCGGTATGTCGGGCGGTGTGGATTCTTCCGTTGCGGCCTATTTGTTGAAGCAACAGGGCCATGAAGTGGTCGGTTTGTTCATGAAAAACTGGGAAGATGATGATACCGACGAATATTGCTCCTCCCGTCAGGATTTTCTGGATGCGGTGTCAGTCGCCGATGTGATTGATATTCCGATCGAAGTGGTGAATTTTTCAGCAGAATATAAGGATCGTGTTTTTTCACATTTTCTTGCCGAGTATCAGGCTGGGCGAACGCCTAATCCGGATGTGCTGTGCAATGCTGAAATCAAATTCAAGGCATTTCTGGATCACGCCACTCAATTGGGTGCCAACTATATAGCGACGGGGCATTATGCCCAGGTGCGGAAGGTTGGCGACTTGTTTCAACTGTTGAAAGGTGAAGATGGCACCAAAGATCAGAGTTATTTTTTGTACCGTCTGAATCAAGCACAGCTTGCCAATACACTATTTCCAATCGGGCATTTGTATAAACGCGAAGTGCGGAAAATTGCCAAGGAATTGAAGTTGCCCAATTTCTCTAAAAAAGACAGTACGGGGATCTGTTTCATCGGGGAGCGTCCATTTCGGGAATTTCTGAGTCGCTATCTGCCACATGAACCCGGAGAAATCCAAACCCCTGAAGGAAAAGTGATCGGCCAGCACATCGGGCTGATGTATTACACCATCGGACAACGACAAGGATTGGGAATCGGCGGTACACGCGATGGCAATGACGAGCCTTGGTTTGTATCAGCCAAGGATACCAGCAGCAATGTATTGATTGCAGTGCAAGGTCACAACCACCCTGACTTGCTTCGCCCATCTCTCAAAGCAACTGACCTGACGTGGATCAGTGGAGCACAACCGCATTGCAACTGGGTGTACGCTGCTAAAACCCGCTATCGCCAAACAGATGCACCTTGTGCGATTGCAAACTTTGCTCAGGATTGCTGCCAGGTGGATTTTGCGCAAGATCAATGGGCAATTACACCGGGCCAGTCCGTTGTCATCTATGAAAGCAGGGTGTGCTTGGGTGGCGGAATCATCATGTAGCGTTCGCTAGCAGGCCATTTATACCCGCAGATATTCCGTTTTATCCCCTAGCCAGCGTTCAATATGCCGTTGCGCCAAATCTGGATAGTCGTTGAGCATCTCATCTGCGGTGGTTTGTGCCGCTGTCAGTAACGCGCCATCCTGTTCCAGATCGGCAAAACGCAGCATCGGCACGCCGCTCTGGCGTGCTCCCAAAAATTCACCGGGGCCGCGCAAATTTAGATCCTGGCGGGCGATTTCAAAACCATCCGTGTGTTCAAAAATGATTCTGAGTCGTTTTCTGGCAATGTCTGACAAAGGTTTTTGATACAGCAAAATACAAATACTGGCTTCCGATCCGCGCCCGACACGGCCGCGCAATTGGTGCAATTGCGACAATCCCATGCGTTCGGCATTTTCAATCACCATCAAGGACGCATTCGGCACATCCACACCCACTTCGATGACGGTGGTGGCGACCAATAATTGAATGTCGCCTTGTTTAAACGACGCCATCACTTCGGTTTTCTCTTGCGTTGGCAAACGTCCGTGCACTAGGCCGATATTTAAATCCGGGAACACCTGGTGTAAATTTTCATAGGTTTCCATGGCGGTTTGCAGCTGCAAGGTGTCTGATTCTTCGATCAGCGGACATACCCAATACACTTGTTTACCTTGCCGGCAAGCGTACTGAATGCGCGCAATGATTTCACTGCGGCGATCATCGGCGATTAATTTGGTTACGACTGGTGCTCGGCCGGGCGGCAATTCATCGATGACCGACACATCCAGGTCGGCGAAATAACTCATCGACAGGGTGCGCGGAATCGGCGTGGCGCTCATCATGAGCTGGTGCGGCACCAGATTATTGGATTGCGCACCTTTCATGCGTAGCGCCAGACGCTGGTGTACGCCAAAGCGGTGCTGTTCATCAATAATGGCCAATCCCAACTGATGAAATAGCACTTGCTCCTGAAACAAGGCATGCGTCCCCACGGCGAGTTGCGCAGTGCCAAGCGCGATGTCATCCAGTATCGCTTGCTTGTGTTTCTTTTTCTGACTGCCGGACAGCCAGGCAACACTAATGCCCAGCGGCTCAAACCAGGTGGATAATTTCTGAAAATGCTGCTCGGCAAGAATTTCCGTCGGCGCCATGATGGCTGCTTGGAAGCCATTTTCAATCGCCTGCAACGCCGCCAGTGCGGCTACAATGGTTTTGCCACTGCCGACATCGCCTTGCAGCAGGCGTTGCATCGGATGAACGGCAGCCAGATCACGGCTGATTTCTGCGGCTACTTTGATTTGTGCAGCCGTCAGTTTGAAAGCAAGCTGCTCGAGAAAGTGTGTCGTCAGCGTATTCTTTTGCGTAAGCACTGGGGCGGAATGGCTGCGCCGCTGCCGGTAGTGTAAGCGCATGGATAATTGCTGCGCCAACAATTCATCAAACTTGATGCGTCGCCATGCCGGATGTGTGCGGGCCTGCAACGCTGCTATCGATACTTCCGGCGGCGGATTATGCAGGCACAGGATGCTGTCTCGCAAACCGGCCAATCGATATGTGTTGATAATTTTCTCAGGCAATGTTTCGGTTAGCGTTTGCATCGCGTGCGTATCCTGTAACACTTGTTCGATCAGCTTGCCCAGGGTTTTTTGTGTCAAACCAGCAGTGGTGGGATAAATCGGTGTCATGGTATCGGCGAGGGATTCGCCTTCACGCACGATACGGCATTTGGGGTGCACCATTTCCGCGCCAAAGAACCCATGGCGGATTTCGCCCAGCAGCCGCACGCGTTTTCCTACCGCGTAGGTTTTGATCTGGCTGCCGTAGAAATTCAAAAAACGCATTGCCAGGATGCCGCTACTGTCTTCAACCTGGCAGACCAATTGCCGTCTGGGACGGACAACCACCTCATTATGAACAATCACGCCTTCAACTTGCACTGTCTGTCCTTGCGGTGCGTCAGTGATTGGAAACAGATGCGTTTCATCTTCGTAACGAATCGGCAGATGCAATATCAAATCCAGTTCGTGGCGGATGCCTAAGCGGGATAATTTTTCCTGTACATTGGCACTAACAGTCATTGCAGTGTCGGGTGATATCGCATCTGTCGTTTGATTGGATTTTTATTGCTGCAGCACCATGACCCCATCCATTTCCACCAGAGCGCCACGTGGTAAGGATTTAACGCCGATCGCTGCGCGTGCCGGATAAGGTTGTGCAAAATGACTGGCCATGATTTCGTTGACCAATGCAAAATTATCGAGATCGGTTAGGAATATGTTCAATTTTACAATATCATTCAGGCTGCCGCCGCTGGCTGCCGCCACTGCTTTCAGATTGGAAAATACTTGTTGAATTTGTGCTTCAATCCCATTGGCCATTTGCATGCTGACGGGATCCAATCCGATCTGGCCTGACAGATAAACGGTATCCCCTCCACTGACCCGGATTGCCTGAGAATAGGTGCCGATTGCCTGTGGTGCATCCGCGGTGTGGATTATTTGCTTTGTCATTTTTTCTCCTGATGAATTTACGCAATATTTTTTTGTTATAGTAGGTGCTAGTGCACAACAATATAGTAAGTACGCTACAGCAGTATCATGCAGTGAACCATGGCACATTTCAACCGGCTGAAGCTGTTTATTTGCCGGATGTCTGGCCAACAGGAATTTTAATAAAACTTTTAGTTGAATCTTTCATGCAATGCAAAAACTGATTATCCAGGGTGGCATGCCACTGCACGGTGAAGTAACCATCTCTGGGGCGAAGAATGCGGCGCTTCCTGTGTTGTGTGCCGCGCTTCTGACTCGAGAGTCTTTGAAAATAAATAATGTTCCGATGCTCCGTGACATTACCACCATGCTGTCATTACTCGAGCAAATGGGAACAGACATCACGACGCATCATGCATCCGAGGTTGTGCTGTCAGCCGCCGCGCTCACCCATCTGGTTGCTCCGTATGAAATGGTTAAGACCATGCGTGCCGCAATTCTGGTGCTCGGACCGTTACTCGCTCGTGCCGGGGAAGCCAATATTTCACTGCCGGGTGGATGTGCGATTGGTTTGCGGCCGGTCGATCAGCATATCAAAGGTCTGCAGGCGATGGGGGCGGAAATCCATATTAAACACGGTTATATTCATGCGGTGGCGAAAAAATTGCATGGCGCACGCATTGTTTTTGATATTGTCACTGTTACCGGTACAGAAAATTTAATGATGGCAGCGACTTTGGCGGACGGTACAACGATTCTTGAGAATGCTGCCCGGGAACCGGAAATCGTCGATCTTGCCAATTGTCTCATTGCGATGGGTGCAAACATTCATGGTGCAGGCACTGACATCATTACGATTACGGGCGTGCCGGCGCTGCATGGCGCAGAACACACGGTCATGCCCGATCGGATTGAAACGGGAACTTTCCTGGTTGCAGCCACCGCGACCGGCGGTGAGATTCATTTAAACAATACCGATGCGCATCTGCTGGATGCCGTGCTGGATAAACTGACCGAAGCGGGTGCCTGCATTGATTCCGGTAAAAATTGGATTGATCTCAGCATGCATACAAAACCCAAGTCGGTGAATGTGCGCACAGCTCCCCATCCGGCTTTTCCGACCGACATGCAGGCGCAATTCATGTCCTTGAATTGTATCGCCGACGGCACTGCCATCATCACGGAAACTATTTTTGAGAACCGCTTGATGCATGTGCAAGAATTGAAACGTATGAATGCCAATATCGAAGTGGAAGGCAATGCTGCGATTGTTTGTGGTATCCCGCAACTGGATGGTGCGCATGTCATGGCGACCGATTTGCGCGCTTCAGCCAGTCTCGTGATTGCTGGGCTGATTGCGCAGGGCGAAACAGTCATTGACCGTATCTATCACTTGGATCGTGGCTACGAGCATATTGAAAAGAAACTATCTGCGCTGGGTGCGCACATTAGACGTAGCGATTAACAGCTTGTTAAAAAAACAAAAAGGCCTTTGATATACTCAAAGGCCTGCTTGTTGTTACTGAGTCAAGGGTTGATCTTTATAGTTTTGACAACTTGTAGCTGACAACGACAGTGGCGATCTTCTTATTCAATCCCATAACAGGGACCACCAGAATCTTTTTACCATCGACATCGGATTTGACCGTTACCTTTTGCAAGTTGAGAATTTCCTTAGGAAATAATTCCGTTCCTTTCGTTTCTTCAAGTCGCTTGTCGGTTGAAACCAATAATTGACCTTCGTCGTCAATCAGTACAACTCTTTCCGTATCTTTCATCTTGACGATTTCGCTTAAGTATTGATCGATTTGATCAAGATTGTGACGAATCAATTCGCCGCGCACTGCCCACGACAAAATCTGCCCAAAACGCTCTTCTTCCTTCATATACTGTAGATCAGCGTATTCACGCGCTTGCTGGGTAATCAATACGCGCTCATTTTCAAGTTTCTTGGCCATGTCAGATTCCACTTTGCTGACAGCAATGATTTTCCAAGCGAAGATGATTACGATGATTCCCACAAGTATCGCAGCATACTTGGCAGGCAATTGCATGGTTGGAATTTTACCCACCCATTCAAACTTGGCGCTCAACATTGAAAATAAAGTGTTAGCTTGGGATTGTATATTCTGGTCTTGCTTGTTTCGATCCGTCATGGATAACTCCTTGTGTATATGATGTAAGAGGGGAAAGGCCGAATTATCCACTAATTCCTTATCGAAGTAAAAGCGTATCAATTAAATCGGTTGATTGCTATTTTATCGCCAAAATTTAATCTCAACGTCAATTAGGTAGTCGATAAATTAGGTAGTCGATAAAATCGGAAGGATTGCAATGATGCAAAATAACCGGTGATGCATTTGACCGGCCATTTATGTTTTATAATCTCGCTTTCCCAGTGAATCGGAAATCAGAGTAACCCAATGGATAACAACTCAGCATCAGACAGCAATAAAAAAACATGGTCGGGTCGATTCAATGAGCCGGTTTCAGAGCTTGTGCAACGCTATACCGCGTCGATTACGTTTGATCGGCGCCTGGCCGAATATGACATTCAGGGATCACTGGCGCATGCACAGATGCTTGCAGTGCAAGGAATTATCAGTAATGAGGATTTAACGGCAATCCAGCGAGGCTTGCAGCAAATTCGCGATGAGATCCGCAATCAGCAATTTACTTGGTTGCTGGAACTGGAAGATGTGCATTTGAATATCGAAAAACGCCTTACCGCACTGATCGGTGACGCCGGTAAACGATTACACACTGCCCGATCACGTAATGATCAGGTCGCAACCGATATTCGCTTGTTCTTACGTGCTGCGATTGATGAAATTATTGATCTAATCAGAGCCATGCAACATGCCTTGTTAAACCTGGCAGAGCAGCATATTCGTACGGTCATGCCGGGATTTACACATTTGCAGGTGGCCCAACCGATATCATTCGGTCATCACTTGATGGCTTATTTTGAGATGCTGAAACGCGACATCGAACGCTTGATTGACTGTAGAAAGCGCGTGAATCAATTGCCGCTGGGAGCGGCTGCGCTGGCTGGCACCAGCTACCCGATCAACCGCGAATTAGTGGCGGAAATACTGGGTTTTGAAGGGGTTTGCGGGAATTCCTTAGATGCCGTCTCAGATCGGGATTTTGCCATTGAATTCAGCGCCTGCGCCGCATTGATCATGACGCATTTATCGCGCATGTCGGAAGAATTTATTGTATGGATGAATCCATCCTTCGGTTTCATTCAATTGGCTGATCGGTTTTGCACCGGTTCGTCCATTATGCCGCAGAAAAAAAACCCGGATGTGCCCGAATTGGTGCGTGGTAAAACCGGTCGCATTAATGGCCACTTAGTTGCGTTGTTGACACTCATGAAAGCGCAGCCGCTGGCCTATAACAAGGACAATCAGGAGGATAAGGAACCCCTGTTCGATACTGTCGATACATTAACGGATACGCTACGAATTTACGCCGACATGCTGACTGGTGTTCAGGTGAATCAGGAAATGATGCGCCGATCGGCGTTGCGAGGCCATGCTACGGCGACCGATCTGGCTGATTATTTGACTAAAAAAGGCATTCCATTCCGTGATGCACACGAGATTGTGGCAAAGACGGTACAGTTTGCCGAACGAAAGGGCTGTGATCTCAACGATCTTGCGCTCAATGAGCTGCAACAATTTTCCGCTCAAATTGAAGCGGATATTTTTGCTGTTTTAACGCTGGAAGGCTCGATGGAAAGCCGCAGGCATATCGGCGGCACCGCACCGGATCAAGTGCAGGCAGCCATTCACCAAGCCAGGCAATGGTTATCGTAATTCATATTTGCAGAATTCTCCGGTAGGCTCGCACCATGCAGGTATGGCATGACATCAGTGCGCAAATTTCGGAAGCTACCAATAGCCAGTTTGCAGTAAAAGAAAACTATCCCATCGGAGGTGGCTGTATTAATCAGGCATTCCGTGTTGTCGATGGCTTGCAGTGCTATTTTGTTAAGCTCAATACGCCAAGCAGCCTTGCCATGTTTGCCGCAGAAGCCGATGGTTTGATGGAGATTCATCGATCGCATGCGCTACGTGTTCCGTTGCCTATTTGTTGTGGTCGGAATGATGACACTGCTTGGCTGGTGCTGGAATATCTGGCTATTAATCATGGTGCGCGTGGCAAAGCAGCCGATTTGGGCATGCAACTTGCCGCCATGCATCGCGTCACTGCGCAGCAATTTGGCTGGACTCGTAACAATACCATCGGGAAAACGCCGCAAATAAACGCGCTTTCTTCAGACTGGATAGATTTCTGGCGCACGCAGCGTTTAGGTTATCAATTGGATCTCGCCAAAGCGAATGGATTTAATGGAAAACTGCAAACGCTGGGAGAACGATTATTAATTGATCTGGATAAGATTCTTTCGGATACATCGCCATCTCCTTCACTATTGCATGGCGATTTGTGGAGCGGCAATTATGCTTACGATGAAATGGGGAATCCGGTGTTGTTTGATCCCGCGGTGTACTACGGCGATCGTGAAACGGATATTGCCATGACCGAACTGTTTGGTGGATTTGCAACCGATTTTTATTCTGCCTATCGATACGAATATCCACTGGATTCCGGGTATAATATTCGCAAAATAGTCTATAATCTTTATCATATTCTTAATCATTTAAATCTTTTTGGTAGTAGTTATCGCCATCAAGCCGAACAGATGATGAATGTTTTACTTGTTGAAATTCATTAACAAACATTGGATAACACCGTCCACTCACATGTCATACAAAAACTATCTGATTATTTCTTTGAGTTATTCTGATTACTGTAGTTACTTATGACCAAGTATGTTTTTGTAACTGGCGGTGTTGTATCTTCCCTGGGTAAGGGCATTGCTGCCGCATCCTTGGCTGCATTGCTTGAAACGCGCGGGCTTACAGTGACTATGCTGAAACTGGATCCTTACATTAATGTGGATCCCGGCACGATGAGTCCGTTTCAACATGGTGAAGTGTTTGTGACTGAAGATGGCGCTGAAACCGATCTTGATCTGGGCCATTATGAACGTTTCATCAGCACGCGCATGACCCGGCTTAATAATTTTACCACGGGCCAAATTTACGAAAGTGTTATCCGCAAAGAAAGGCGCGGCGATTATCTCGGTGGTACAGTACAGGTCATTCCGCATATCACGGATGAAATAAAACGGTATATTCAAGCCGGTGTGGGCGATGCACAAGTTGCGATTATCGAAATCGGCGGCACTGTGGGTGATATCGAATCGCTACCTTTCCTCGAAGCGATTCGCCAGATGGCTGTACAGCATCCGCGTCATGACACCTGCTTTATTCACCTGACGCTATTGCCTTATATTGGTTCGGCCGGTGAATTAAAAACCAAACCCACACAGCACTCTGTCAAAGAATTGCGCGAAATCGGCATACAGCCTGATGTCCTGCTGTGCCGTTCAGATCGTGAAGTACCCAAGGAAGAGCGTAGAAAAATAGCGCTTTTTACCAATGTGCAGGAAGAAGCTGTCATCTCGGCAATTGATGTAGACAGTATCTATAAAATCCCCGCATTGCTGCATGAGCAGATGCTCGATGAAATCATCTGCCATAAGCTGAATATCCTTGCCAAACCTGCAGATTTGAGTGTTTGGAAAAAATTGGTCCATGCATTGGAATACCCCAAGTATTCCGTCGATATTGCAATAGTCGGTAAATATGTCGATTTAACCGAGTCTTATAAATCATTATCGGAAGCACTGATTCACGCCGGTATTCATACCAACAGCCAAATCAATATTACTTATGTCGATTCTGAGAATATTGAAAAAGAAGGTACCGATTGTTTAATTCATATGGATGCAATTCTGGTTCCTGGTGGTTTCGGCAAGCGGGGTGTGGAAGGCAAGATCATGGCCATCAATTTTGCGCGTACTCACCGCATTCCGTATTTGGGTATTTGCTTGGGAATGCAACTGGCTGTGATTGAATATGCGCGCAATAAGGCCAACATGAAAGGTGCGCACAGCACTGAATTTAATCCTGAAGCTCCCTATCCGGTGATAGGATTGATTACTGAGTGGCGTACCCGCGACGGGCACATTGAGACCAGAAATGAACATTCCGATATTGGCGGCAGTATGCGCCTGGGAGGACAGGAATGCCTGCTGAAAAAAGGCTCGCTAGCCTGGAAAACCTATGGCGCGGATAAGATTACCGAGCGTCATCGCCATCGGTACGAAGTCAACAGTATTTATATCCCTAAATTGGAAAAAGCAGGGCTTTGTATTGGGGGTTTATCCAAGGAAGAAAGTTTGTGTGAAATGATAGAACTGCCTGAGACCGAGCACCCATGGTTCCTAGGTTGTCAATTCCACCCTGAATTTACGTCTACGCCGCGACTGGGCCATCCGCTATTCAAATCTTATGTGCAAGCAGCCATTCGTTTTTCTGATAATCGCCAATATATCAGTGATGAAAAATTACATGCCGTGCGTAATAACTCATAAATACTTGTTGCATGTGACTTTAATCATCCGGAACACAGCTATTTTTAGCTAAAATATTAAATTTTTCGTAATTGCAGCAACAGAAATAATACTAACTAAATAACAGGGAAAATGTAGCATGAGTGCAATAGTAGATGTCATCGCCCGTGAAATTCTTGATTCTCGTGGCAACCCAACCATTGAAGCAGACGTATTGCTGGAGTCAGGCGTGTTAGGCCGCGCTTCTGTTCCTTCCGGAGCGTCCGTTGGAACCAGGGAAGCGGTAGAGCTGAGAGATGGGGATGCGCAACGCTATTCGGGTAAGGGAGTATTAAAAGCGGTAGAAAATGTGAATACCGAAATTTCTGAAACACTCATGGGGTTGGATGCCGTTGATCAGAGCTTTATTGATCAAGAATTAATCAACCTGGATGGCACTGAAAACAAATCCAGGCTGGGTGCCAATGCAATTTTAGCGGTATCACTGGCGGTTGCCAAAGCTGCTGCTGAAGAGTCAGGATTGCCGCTGTATCGTTATTTAGGCGGCGCTGGTCTGATGTCGATGCCGGTGCCACTGATGAACTTGATTAATGGCGGTGCGCACGCCAATAACAATATCAACATGCAAGAATTCATGATCGTTCCATTGGGAATTGCAAATTTTCATGATGCCATTCGCTGTGGCGCAGAGGTCTTTAGCGCACTGAGAAAACTCATCAATGATAAAAATATGCCCACAACCGTTGGCGACGAAGGCGGATTTGCACCTAATTTGGCCAATAATGAAGCAGCTTTGCAATTGATTGTACAAGCCATCGATCAAGCGGGATATCAAGCGGGTAAAGAAGTCGCCATTGGCATTGACTGCGCCAGTTCCGAATTTTTCCAGGATGGTAAATATCATCTGGCATCGGATGGGATGCATCTAACGTCGGCGCAATTTGTGGATTATCTTGCTTCGTGGGTCGATAAATATCCCATTATCAGCATTGAAGATGGTATGAGTGAGCATGATTGGAATGGCTGGGAATTACTGACGCACAAATTAGGAAAATCGATTCAACTCGTTGGGGACGACGTTTTTGTCACCAATGCCAAAATTCTGCAAGAAGGAATTAACCGTGGCATTGCCAATTCTATACTGATCAAAGTCAATCAAATCGGTACATTAACTGAAACCTTCTCTGCGATTGAAATGGCGAAATGTGCCGGCTACACCGCCGTCATTTCACATCGTTCTGGAGAAACTGAAGATACCACTATTGCGGATATCGCTGTTGCTACGAACGCATTACAAATCAAAACAGGTTCACTCTCTCGCTCCGACCGTCTTGCCAAATACAATCAATTATTACGCATTGAAGAAGATTTAGGAGATTCAGCAAACTATGCAGGCCGGAAGGCATTCTACCAACTCAAATAATGAAACTTTTGGCTTTTATACTACTGCTGCTGATAGCCTCAATGCAATATCCATTGTGGTTTGGCAAAGCAAGCTGGAAGGAAGTCTGGCAAGTAGAGCAGGAGGTTGTTGCGGCGCGTGAGAATAATTTGATTTTGCAAAACCGCAACAATATGCTTGAAGCTGAGGTTAATGACCTAAAACAAGGCCTGGAGGCAATCGAGGAACGTGCTCGCAGTGATCTCGGCATGACCAAGCAGAATGAAATATTATTCCAGATTGTTAAAGGCGCACAGCCTTAACTCTGTTAGTCAAACATCTTATTTTCCTGCCCGCTAGTTTACCTAAAATCAATTTCTTTATGATGGGTCTTGTTCTACCTGAACTCTCTTTGGAATTTCGTACCTAATTTTATGCTGATGAATTCAGTATCAACACATTTCAAATATCAGTGTAGAAGAATTATTCAATCTGGCAAGAAAATTCAAGCTTGGTTGCCTTGAAAACAATTAATTGGATCTTATATAACGATCTGTTTGGATTATTGAGAACATGGAGTAAAAAAAACGATGAAAAGAATACTGCTTTTTTTAGCGACAAATTTAGCCATTATTGTTGTTTTAAGCATTACTTTACGATTATTGGGCGTTGAAAGAATCCTGGATGAGCAAGGCGCGGGTCTGAATATCAATTCCTTGTTGATATTCGCTGCGGTCTTTGGATTTGGCGGTTCGTTCATGTCACTTGCCATGTCGAAATGGACCGCGAAACGATTTACCGGCGCACAAGTTATTGAGATGCCACGCAATGCGCAAGAGCATTGGCTGGTTACCACTGTGCAGCGTCAGGCGAAAGCAGTCGGTATTGATATGCCGGAAGTGGCTATTTATGATGCACCGGATGTCAATGCTTTTGCTACCGGTATGTCAAGAAACAATGCATTGGTTGCTGTGAGCACAGGCTTATTAAATACCATGAGTCAAGACGAAGCTGAAGCGGTTCTGGCGCATGAGGTCAGTCATGTCGCCAATGGTGATATGGTGACACTGGCACTGATACAAGGTGTGGTCAATACATTCGTCATTTTCTTATCACGTGTCATTGGCCATACGGTTGATCGCGTGATATTCAAAACTGAAAATGGTCATGGTCCTGCATTCTGGGTTACCGCCATCATTGCGGAAATTGTTTTGGGGATATTGGCCAGTATCATTGTGATGTGGTTTAGCCGTCAGCGTGAATTTCGTGCAGATGCCGGTGGTGCAAGCCTTGCGGGTAGAAATAAAATGATCGCCGCTTTGCGACGCTTGCAATTAACCAGTCAACAAGCGCATTTGCCAGATCAACTTGCTGCATTCGGTATTGCTGGAGGCATTGGTTCGGGTATTCGAAGCTTGTTTATGTCACATCCGCCATTGGAAGAAAGAATAGCAGCGCTTGAAGCGCAACGTTAGGATTTTTTAGAAAGCTATCAAAAAATACCGCATGATTCCATCATGCGGTATTTTTCTGCTTTTATTTGTTACGTAGAAAGAAAAATCTTTACATTAATAAGAAGTTTCTCTCGAAAAGTCTTGCCAAATATATGGCGGATTAACGGATGGTTTGGTTGGAATAAAGAAAGTAGCCGCATCCAGCACGCCCACTAGACTACGACCGACTGTGTGCATAATGCCCATCGCGGTTCCAATTGTAATGCCGTAAAGCGGTCCCTCTTTTTGAGAAGTCAGGATGATGTTCTTGGGTAACTCTACCCAACCGGTAGCTGCATTTGCAATGCCGCTGACAAATTTCTCGCTCGCGTTACCAAAATAACTATCGGAAGCACCCGATTGAGCGGCTGCTTGAGTAGAGAAAAAGAAAAATATTGAAAATATTAAAGACAGCCTGACAATTCTTCTCATCAAAAAAACTCCTTTATCCAATTTTAAAATTAAATTTCTGTTTCCGGCTAAGAAATAAACAGAAATCTATCGAAAGTCTACCCCTTCGTACATAAACAGACAATTTCTGAATTAAGAAAATAATCCAATAGAAGTGCGGCGAGGTTTGAGCCCGTTCATTGTATGGATTTATTGCTGAAATTTCATTATTTTTGATCTTTTTCCATAATATGCAGAGCATAACATAATCGTTATTTTTGATAATTCGCCAATCTATTGCAATAATCTGCTATTGGGCGTGGATTTTTTACTTTGCAGTGTACTGAGTTTCGGATATCAATAATTCAGAATTCTGATTAAATCGAGGAGGATGAAATAATGGCTTATAAGGAATATAAAGTGTTGTATGTAACTGAAGGAGGACTGGGAACGGTTTTTCTGGGGGCATCCGGTATTCCAATCAAACGCTTGGAAGTAACTCTCAACAAAGAAGCCGCAGATGGCTGGACGTTGGTATTTCAGTTTGTCGAGCAGAAGCGTTTTCTACTTTTCTGGAAACGCGAGGCAGTGATTATCACGCTGGCTCGCTGAGTCACTGTATGAAATCGAAAGAAGCGATTCAGGAAAATGAAGAGCGTATCAGGAAACTGGTGCGTGAATTACCCGACGAGAAAAGATTACTATTTTTCAAACGAGCGGAGAGAAATCTCAAGGATCCGGATACCTACGCCACATTAAACTATTTGTTCATTGCTGGGCTACATCATTTTTATCTGGGGAAGTGGGTCTGGGGTTCAATCAATCTTTTCATATTTTTGTTCGGCGTAGTTTTATTGTTCACCGGACTGGCGATCATTGGAGTGCTGCTGCTGATCGTCATCAGCCTAGTTGAACTCAAAGCGCTGTTTAGGTCGCAGATTCTGATTCAGGAATACAATAATGACGTTATGGAAGCGATTTATCGTGAAGTTACGAGGGATCAATGATTTTACTGCAACTGCATAAGCCATGAACCTGTTGATTGAGTTGCCATCCTCAGAATGTCGTTATCACCAATAATATCCTGGACATGACAATCATCCTGACATATCTGCGCGAATATATTTCTGTAATTGATAAATGGCTGTTACTTTTTTGCAGTGTATGGATAGGTATTCTGATCGCCCTGAACTATCAATTGGGTATCGAACGTGAAATCATTGCCGGCCTTGATTCCCGGTTTAAACAATTCATTGCGCTGTTTTTGGTTTACTGCTGTGCTTTCATTATTCCTTATGTGTTTGCCATTGTATTCAAGCGGCAATTGGTAGCCGCCACGCCAATGTTTTGGCTGCTGCTGGTGATTGCGCCTGTTTTATTTGCATTGAAAGTGAGCGTTGCCAACCCACTGGAAAATATCATGGAAGGAATGTGGGGAAATTATCTGACTGTGATTACCACACTGCCGTTTAAGCTCTTGGTCGTGCTGATTCCATTGATCGTTTTATATAAGATATTGCCTGCCCAGCAGCGCTTTTGGGGCATGACCGTTCAGGGCTTGCGGTGGCGTCCCTATTTGTTGATGCTGGCTGTGATGGTGCCGCTGATCGTTTTTGCCAGTACGCAATCCGATTTCCTGAGTGTCTATCCCAGATTAAAGCAGATCGATTTTATCGTACCTTACACAGACAATCTTCTGGGGTATCAGTTGCTGTATGAGATTGGCTACGGAATTGACTTTGTGACCATCGAATTATTTTTCCGCGGATTTTTGGTATTTGCATTCGTCCGTTATGCCGGGCCTGCGGCTATTTTGCCAATGGCCACCTTTTATTGCAGCGCTCATTTCGGCAAGCCTTTGTTTGAGTGTATTTCTTCTTTCTTTGGTGGATTGATACTGGGGGTTATTGCCCATCGAACACAATCCATCGTGGGTGGTTTGGCCATACACCTGGGAATTGCCTGGATGATGGAGATAGGCGGCTATTTTGGAAACCTATGGATGAAATAACCCGAGGTATATCTTCTGGAAATTCAAATTTCGTTTCCTTACCGCAGAAAAACTGAGTGGGTTACCGGACGGTAACCCACCATTCCTCATTGAGATCAGCTTTTATTTGTGTGACAGTCTGACTGTTCCGGCACTGTTCAGATAGGCACCGAGACGTTTGGCCAAGTAAACTTCGACAACGCCTGTGGTCGAGCTGGTTTTGGTTTCCAAACCGACGCCACAGTCATAGATTTGAGCATCTAAAATAGCAACACGGGTATTGTGATTTTCATTGATTGCTTTGGCTTCAAAATTAGCAAATGTGTTTGTTGCACCTTTGGCAGTATCCACAACCACGGTTCCGTCCGGTAGTGTGACAACGACACGGCCACTGGCAACGATCGCTGCTGTTGCATTGGCTTCAGTGAGCAAGGCTGCGTAAGTAGGCTGATCTTTGACCGCACTCAGTTTATTTTTAAAGCTGGTTATCTTGGCGGGGGTAAGTACTGCATTCAAAGTATCATAGGGTGCTGCAGCTAATTTAGTTTGAACTTGCGGCGCGCATGCTGCCATGACGTTGAAACTGATAAAACACAATGCAGCAAGTGCTAATAATGATGATATTTTTTGCATTTTCATAGGTGTGGCCTCTAATATATTGTTTATGAGTATCAGGAGATACATTACAGTCACGCTAGCGTGGTCATAAATGCATCGACTGTATGCGCGCATAAGTCGTACAAACTAGCTTCTTTATGCTGTCGACATGCTAGCAATCCCTGATGACGCGCTGATGTCAGTGGTGTTTCAACATTATTAAAGTTTCGTGAATTGTGTGATAGGCTGAAATTCGAGCAACCTGAACCAGAAGATTATTGGAAAGATGATTGAGCGTGTTTGACAACCCAGCGGATACTCGGTAGATTGCAGAGAGAAAAAAGATGAATGTTTCCTCACCTTGCATTACTGCTTAATGAATCTGTTGTCCACTCGGTGTTGGTGTCGTTTCAGACACTTATGATCAACCGGTCAAGTTGTGAGCAAATCTGAATCGATCCATGCAGTGTATTCTGTGTTATTTAATGAATGAGTATTTCCTTATGTCTGAAGCAGCATCCATAGTTCAAAGTCCCAGCAATACTGCAGGTTTAAGTGCGCAAGCCATCAATGAGTTGAATGAGCGTTACCGGCCGCTCAATTTCGAAGTGCGTTTGCATAAGCTTTACACCGATTTCAAACCTGAAAAAATTATGGTGACGTCGTCCTTTGCGGCAACCTCTGCATATTTTTTGCACATTATTTCCCGCATTCGACCGGAACAGATTATTTTTTTTATTAATACCGGATTTCATTTTCCGGAAACCATCATGTATCGCGATTATCTGACCAAGCTCTACCATCTGAGAGTTGAAGATCTGAAGGCAGATGATTACCAGCATCAATATAGTGAAAAAGAAAAGCTGTATGAAACGGATCCGGATTTTTGCTGCACCATTAATAAGATCAATCCGCTGGAAGCGATCAAACCCAATTACGATATTTGGGTGTCGAGCTTGATGAACTGGCAGACTGATCACCGTGCGGGCCTGGATATTTTTGAGGAACGTCGTGGGATTATTAAGTTTAATCCGATGATTGATGTGACGCGCGAAGAGCGTGACGCATATATTCGCGAGCATGATCTGCCATTTCATCCGCTAGTGGAAGGCGGCTATTCTTCCATTGGATGCACGCATTGTACGGTGAAAGGCGAGGGCCGTAGCGGCCGCTGGATGGGAAAACCTAAAACCGAGTGTGGTTTGCATCTCTAGCAGGCTGTCGAAAGACATCTCCATTGCCGCTACGGTGTTAAAAAATAGACTGCTCATTGATCACAACACATAAACTGTGGTCCTTCACCTGTTCTTGCCCTGTATCAGCCGCCTTGAAAACGTTTCTCAACAACCGCTAGTGGTTGCGTGTTTTAAATTGATCGGTGGCTTTGATCAGCGCCGCTTGTATGCCAGGTTCCCAGACGGAATGACCAGCATCGTCAATGATGATATATTCAGCCTGCGGCCACGCATGATGCAAGTCGTCGGCACTGACGATCGGACAGACCGCATCATAGCGGCCTTGCACGATGGTGGCGGGAATGTTGTGCAGTTTATGTACGTTATCCAGCAATGAATTTTCCGGTAAGAAAATATTGTGACTGAAGTAATGGGCTTCCATGCGCGCAAGTCCCAGTGCGACAGTATCGCTGGCAAAATAGCTAACTGTGTCCGGGTTTGGCAATAACGTTGAACAGGAGCCTTCATAGGTGCTCCAGGTACGTGCCGCAGGCATGTGGATGGCCGGATCAGGATGCATTAAACGCTGGTAGTAAGCGGAAAGAATGTCATTGCGTTCTGCGGCTGACAGTGGCGCGACAAATTCGCGCCAGGCTTCCGGGAATAGATTACGTAATCCGTATAGAAACCAGTCTATTTCTTCTGTGCGGCAAAGAAAAATTCCGCGAAGAATGAAACCCAAACAACACTCAGGATGTGCTTCACCATAGGCAAGAGCCAGTGTGCTGCCCCAGGAGCCGCCAAATATCAACCATTGATCAATTGCCAAGTGTTGCCGCAGTGTTTCCAGGTCATTAATCAAATGGGGTGTTGTATTATCGCGTATTTCACCCAGTGGCGTTGAACGTCCCGCACCTCTTTGATCGTAAATGACGATACGGTAATGTGCCGGATCAAAGAAGCGTCGATGCGCCGGTGTCGCGCCAGCGCCAGGGCCGCCGTGGAGAAATACCACGGGCATGCCGGAGGGATTGCCGGATTCCTCCCAGTACATGGTATGTAGCTTGTCCAGGGGGAGTGATCCTTGCTGATAAGGTGCAGTTTCTGGATATAGTGTAGTATATAAGCGATTGTTCATCATATAGATAGTGTGGTTGAGTGATTGATTGATTCTGGAAATAATAAAAAAGGTGGCAAACAGCACAGAGTTCAAAACTTAAATGAATTATAGTTCTGATATAGTGCTTGACAAGTTGAACACTGTTTCGTTGTTATGAGGGGTCATCGTATGCCTAATACTATACTGAAAGAACAAGAAATTTTCATGTTAAGAGAAGAAGTGGAAATATTAATGAATGAGCGTCAAAGTTTATTGAATGCTGCAGGAGCTGCCGCGGTTTTCGTTGCCAATCTGGACAGTGCGGTATTGCCGAATTCCGCCTGTCAAGCGGCAAAGATGCTATCAAGCTCTTTAAATAATTTACCTGAAGAAACCTTGCGGGACGCGTTGGAGAAAGTGAAAGCAGAGTTTTTAGTTCGTATCCGTGTATGAGCAGAATACAACCATAGCCATGCCGAAGGTTGGGTTGGTTCTAACCGGTGGTGGGGCGCGAGCAGCTTACCAAGTAGGTGTATTGCGGGCGATTGCTGAATTATTGCCTGATAAGACACGTAATCCCTTTCCCGTGATTTGTGGAACCTCAGCGGGTGCCATTAACGCAACCAGCATTGCGGTTTCAGCGAATAATTTTGCAGAAGGCGTGCGACAACTCGAAGCTGTTTGGTCAAATTTCCATGTAGAGCAGATTCATCGATCAGACTTTATGGGTGTGATGCATAATACTTTACGCTGCTTATTGTCATTGGTATCGAGTGAATATGGTCAACATAATGCGATTTCTTTACTGGATAACGCACCCTTAGCAGCATTACTGAAAAACCGCTTTCCGTTTCGTGCTATTCAGTATGGTATTCGTTCTGGTGCATTACATGCATTGGGGCTGACCGCATGGGGTTATACCTCCGGGCAATCGGTCACATTTTATCAGGCAGCGAGAGAGGTAATGCCGTGGAAAAGAGCGCAGCGGCTGGGTGTTCCCGTTGATATTGGTGCGGAGCATTTGATGGCTTCTTCCTCGATACCTTTTATTTTTCCTGCCGTGAAATTGAACCGTGAGTTTTTTGGCGATGGGTCAATGCGCCAGTTAGCGCCGATTAGTCCGGCGCTTCACTTGGGGGCTGACAAGGTGCTGATTATTGGAGTACGTAAACCGGTTACGGATGAACCTAAACGTGTCAGCGCTGCGAATTATCCGCCCTTTGCGCAGATTGCCGGTCATGCACTGAACAGTATATTTGTCGATAGCCTGGATGTTGATCTAGAACGTTTGTTACGCATCAATGAGACAATTAAATTGATTCCTCATGAGCTGATTAAAGAAAAGAATATATCACTACGCCCCGTTGAAGCGATGATGATAGCGCCCAGCGAGGGTATTAACGAAATTGCACAAAAATATGCGTACACCTTACCGTGGATCATGCGTTATCTCTATCGTGCGATCGGTGCAATGGGGCCCAATGGCTCGACCTTATTAAGTTATGTGTTATTTGAGGCGCCTTTTTGCCGGGATTTAATAGAGCTGGGTTATAACGATACATTGCAGCAAAAAGATGAGCTGTTGAAGTTCATAGAAGTTGAGACGGAAGCGTAGCAAATATTGTTGAAACTAAGGTAATTTAAGCTAAGGTAATGTTTCTTTTGATCGAATTGTATTTTGTTAGGAAAAAATTAAATGGGTTTTGATAGTCCGCAATTTTGGATTGCTGTCGTACAAATCATCGCGATTGATATTGTGTTGGGTGGGGATAATGCAGTGGTGATCGCGCTTGCTTGCCGGCGGTTGCCTGAACAGCAACGCAAGCTGGGAATTTTCTGGGGCGTTTTGGGCGCCATTACGTTACGTGTGGTGCTGATCTTTTTTGCATTAAGTCTGCTGGCGGTGCCTTACTTAAAGATTGTCGGCGCTGCTTTATTGATATGGATCGGCATCAAGTTACTGCAACCTGAACCGGAAGGTGCGCATGAGGTTGATGCCAGCACAACTTTGATAGGCGCCATCAAAACCATTATTGTGGCTGATGCCGTGATGAGTCTGGACAATGTGATTGCCATTGCTGGTGCCGCCAAGGATGATATCAGTCTGGTGATTTTTGGTTTGGTGATCAGCGTGCCTATCATTGTATGGGGGAGTCAATTGGTAATGAAAATCATGGATCGTTATCCGGTAACGATCGCCATTGGTGCCGGTTTGTTAGGATGGATTGCTGGTGACATGGTGGTGACTGATGTGACTACCAAAGAATGGGTCAGTACACAAGCGAAGTATTTGCATTGGGTTGCACCGGTTGTTGCTGCATTAATTGTAATTACAGTGGGCAAAGTATTGGCTGCCCGGCGACAAGTTAAAGTCAAGCCAGTGATTGATCTGGTCGACGACACAATCCCCAAACAGTAACTATTTACTTATCGTTATATAAAACTGAGAGATTGATCATGCTAAAAATCTTACTGCCAGTCGATGGTTCCGATCATTCCAGTCAAGCAGTGGCTGATTTCATTCATTTGCTGGATTGGTATAAAGAAAAACCGGAGCTGCACTTGCTAAGTGTTCAACATCCACTGGATGGTAATGTGTCGTTATTTATCAATCAGGCGGATATCAAACAATATCATCAGGAAGGAGGACTGGAAAACCTGCAAAATGTCCGCAATTTACTTGATCAAGCCGGGATTGCCTACCAATATCATATTACTGTTGGCGATCCGGCTGAAATGATTGTCCGCTTTGCTGTCGAGAAGCACTATGATCAGATTGTCATGGGGCCACGTGGAAAAGGTGGTATAAAAGGCTTGTTACTGGGGTCGGTAACGAATAAAGTAATGAAGTCATCGACTATTCCGGTTTTACTGGTTAGGTAAATTATTTCTGGGGCCAATAGGATTGAAGCTCAGAATCTTGGGATGCGACGGTGGGATAGGAGACGGTGCGCAGACTAGTGCCATGTTGCTGGATGATGATGTTTTAATCGATGCAGGAACTGGCGTGAGTAATCTGAGTGTGGATGAGATGATCAAAATTGATCATGTTTTTGTTACGCATGCACATTTGGATCATGTGGCTTGTATTCCTTTTTTGGTTGATACCGTCGGTTCTATACGAACCAAACCTCTAACGATTCATGCGGTGCAAGCGACATTGGATAGTTTGCGAAAGCATTTGTTTAATTGGCATCTATGGCCGGATTTTACAAAAATTCCTAATGATTGCTCACCCTATATGCGCTATGAAGCCTTGTCACTGAATAATACCATCAGTTTGCAGGAACGTAGAATTACGCCATTACCCGCAAATCACGCCGTTCCGGCGGTTGGTTATCAGTTGGATTCAGGTCAAGCCAGTCTTGTATTCACCGGAGATACGACAACCAATGATGCGTTATGGGCTGAAGTCAATAAAATTGAAAATTTAAAATATCTCATCGTTGAATCAGCTTTTTGCAATCAGAAAAGAGAGATTGCCATTAGATCCAAGCATTTTTGCCCCAGTTTGCTAGCAGAGGAACTGGAGAAACTCGAACGAAATGCTGAAATATTTATTTCTCACTTGAAGCCGGGTGAAGCTGAAATAACCATGGATGAAATACAGCAATGTATGGCGAAATTTAAGCCGCGTAAGCTTGAGAACAATCAATTATTTGAGTTTTAGAGAATTCCGGAGAATTGATGTCATGAATACAACCACTACAACACTGATGCAAAACGATGCTGCGGATAACAGTGAATCGAGTTTTTCCGGCAATCTACAATCCGCTATCGGTAAGATACATGCTGCTAGTGATATGGATGAGATCATGTTGGAAGTGAGTAAAGATCTGTGTGCTTTGTTCAATGCAGACCGGCTGATTATTTATACCCTGAGTGAGGATCAAACATTTCTGACCACCCGGGTTAAAACAGGATTTGACTCGATTCAAGATTTGAAATTACCGGTACTTGAAAGCACGATTACAGGTTACGTGAGTTTGAAGAAGGAAGTGGTCAATATTGAAGATGTTTACAACAAAAGTGAATTGAAAAAGATCAATCCATTGATTATTTTTTCATATGAAGCGGAAAAGCGTACTGGCTATCGCACCAAACAAATGCTCGTTGCACCGGTTCTAAGTGTGGACACTCAAGAATTAATGGGCGTAGTTCAGGTTATCAATCATAAAGGCGGGCAGCCATTTACAGCGGTCGCTGTTGACGGTGTGATTGAAATCTGCCGAGTACTTGCAACGGTATTTAAACAACGTTCAAAATCCGCTCAAGTAGCTAAATCAAAATATGATTATCTGATTTTCGATGCGGTGATTTCCGCGGCTGAACTGGAATTGGCCACACGTTCTGCGCGCAAGAAAGGGTGTGATCTGGAAGATGTACTGGTAGACGAGCTGCAGATTGGTTTGCCGCTCATCGGTAAAGCACTTTCTGCATTTTTTGATACTCGTTATGAGCCTTTTAAGAAAGATCGGATTAAACCGATGGATCTGCTTAGAAATTTAAAAAAGGATTATGTGGAAAGTAATGCCTGGCTGCCTATTGATGAAACGAAGGATGGCCTGGTGGTTTTAACGCTGGATCCTGAGCGGATTAAATCTCAGCGCATTGCGAGCAAGATTTTTCCCAAACACAAGATTACCTATGTGGTTACTACCAAGCGTGAATTTGGTGCAATCGTTGAGCAATTCTATGGCGGTAGCCAGGATGAGATGGCTACGGGCAATATTACCGAAATGCTGTTTAATCTTGAAGGAGAAACTGCTGAGGAAATTGTCAGCGAAAGAGAAGAATCTTCAGCAGCTTCGGATAATGAGCTGGTCAAGCTCGTCAATAAAATCATTGTGGACGCTTATAAGATGGGCGTGTCGGATATCCACGTAGAGCCTTATACAGGAAAAGAGAAAACCAAAATCCGCTTCCGTAAGGATGGTTCATTAATGCCCTATATCGAGATTCCAGCCAGTTACCGCAATCCACTGGTGACGCGGATCAAGATCATGTGTGATTTGGATATTTCCGAGAAACGCAGGCCACAGGACGGCAAGATTAAGTTTAGAAAATTTGCTCCACTGGATATTGAGCTGCGTGTTGCCACCATCCCTTCTGCGGGTGGTATGGAAGATGTTGTCATGCGGATCCTGTCGGCTGGAGAACCTATCCCGCTGGATAAAATGGGTTTTACCGCCCGCAACCTGGAAGAGCTGAAAAAAATCATCAGTAAACCTTATGGCTTGTTTTTTGTGTGTGGTCCTACGGGTTCAGGTAAAACAACCACGCTGCATTCCATTTTGAAACATCTTAATCGCCCGGAAACCAAAATCTGGACTGCGGAGGACCCCGTTGAGATCACGCAAAAGGGATTACGTCAGGTGCAAATCAATGTCAAGGCAGGCTTGACCTTTCCCGTGATCATGCGGTCTTTCTTGCGCGCAGACCCGGATATCATCATGGTCGGCGAGATGCGCGACAAGGAAACCACCAGTATCGGTATCGAAGCTTCGTTAACCGGGCATCTGGTTTTTGCCACACTACATACCAACAGCGCGCCGGAGTCGGTGATTCGTTTGCTGGATATGGGGATGGATCCCTTCAATTTCTCTGATGCACTGCTGGGCGTTCTGGCGCAACGGCTGGCGAAACGCTTGTGTAAGTGTAAGCAATCGTATGTAGCCAGTGAACGTGAGATTAAGGCATTGTTGACGGAATATTGCGAAGAGTTGAGTCATATTGAACGATTTAAAGTGGATCCGGAAGCTGCGCGTAAGACAATCCACGACGATTGGATTAAGCAATATGGTAATGACAAAGGTGAAATTACATTGTGCAAGCCAGTCGGTTGTGATGATTGTACCGGTACAGGTTTCTCCGGTCGAGTAGGATTGCATGAACTGATGACGGCAAGTGACGCATTGAAAAAGAATATCCAGGAGCGTGCCCGCGTGGCGGAAATGCTGGTGACGGCGTTGGGCGATGGGATGCGTACGCTGAAGCAGGACGGCATCGAGAAGGTGCTACAGGGAATTACCGATATTCATCAGGTGCGGACGGTGTGTATTAAATAAATTGGATTAAGATCTGAACTACTACACTCTCAACTTGCGATTCCCCGTGGTCTTGCCACGGGGTTGTTTATTTTACAGTCTCTACACCAGGTTTGACTATAGCTATCATCTTCTGGAGGCCTTTGCACGGTCAGAGAGAGTTTCATCTGATCAGATGTTAGAATACGATTTTGAATCATTGGGTTGAGTAAATCTTATGAGTTTTTCGGAATACGATGTCAATCGCCGCACGCGCAAAGGGAATTTTCTAAGCCAAATAGGCCAACTGATAGATTGGAAGACGATAGAGCGAAAAATTGCACAGCATTATGCGCCTGGATCGGATGCAGCGGGTCGTCCAGCGTATTCTGGACTACTGTTATTCAAGATGCTGCTGGTAGGAATTTGGAACGGTGGCCTAAGTGATGAATCGGTCGAAGACATGGCTAATTCGAATCTGCACGTGATGCGATTTCTGGGACTGAGTTTGGAAGATGATGTTCCTGACCATTCGGTGCTGTCGCGCTTCAGAACTCGGTTGACGGCTGCGGACGCGTGGGATGGTTTATTAGCGCAAATTAATGCACAGATACAAATGCACAACATTACCATCAAGCAAGGTTGCCATGTTGACGCGAGCATTACGCACAGTGCGCATAAACCGAAAAGCAGGATAAAGCGGTGAAGAACAAACCGCTATTGAAGCGGCAATTGCAACGCAATCGTTTGATTACAAAGGTTCGCTATGTGGTAGAACGTACCTTCGGCAGTCAGGCGCGCTGGTTTGGCAGCAAAGTACATACAACTTAAAAAGACTACCCCAACTCTTTGCCGATCGCCAATTGATCACGCAAACATAGGGATATTGCGTCCTCTTGACCGGAAATACCCGGGTTAGAGTGATTATCCCTGGCTCATTTGCGGGAAAATGACTAAAAATCACTCGATCAAGTAAAAATAAACGCGAAATTACATCGAAATAAAGATTCGCATGATTTTGCAAAGGTCTCTTTGGTTTATTCAGCTTAAAAACATTACTATCTGTCATGTGGTGTTTCCTTTTTCACTGGTCGATCTGCCGAGATCTTTACCAACAGGTTACACCGCTTATTCCTCCCTTGTCATACACCAGAAATGGGCATAGTTTCCCTAGGATCGTTGCTGTGCAAGGTCTCTATCTAGAGTTTATTTTATTTTTCTTATTTGTTCTTGTTTGACAATATAGCGTTGTATCATTGCTTCTGTTTTTGATGGTAAGTCTATGAATTCACATCCAACGCGGTGGTAAGAGTCGCCACTATGCAATTTCATTGCATATGTATTTTTTACTTTGATAGTCGTATTTACAATGCCGATTTCAGGGAGTGAAATTTGACAATTCTCATAAATTGTTCCTGGTTCAAGGTTGATAGTGGTATGTTGATCAATTGCTCCAATACCACCACAGCTTATGTCGAGTAACGTAATTTCGGCTTTTATAGATTTATCTTCTATAAGGACAGGAATGATACACTTGAGCGGTTTTGTAATTGGAGTAGAAATGCGAAAATTGTCTCTTCTTTGGATGCGCAGTAAATATTTTGGAATATTGACAGAAAAGGCATGCTCCCCTTTAAATTCTGTCTTGTTAATGTGAGTACAGATAAATTCTATTTTGACTTTATTTTGCGTGGTAACAAAGATTAGTTCTTTAGACTGTAGTGCTTGCTGACTTACTTTTGCATTAGTGCCATAGTCTATTATTATTTCTTTTTTATCAACATCTATGGCGAGGATAGAAGTTAGGATGAAACTATCTCCATAACCGAGATATAGAGTGATTAGCGAATTTGCTTGCATTATTCCACGAAGTATAAAGAGAATATCAATTTCTGAATAAACACGAAAGTTTTCATCTTTTTCTTCTCTGGAAAGCCGGCTTGGCTCTAGTACTTCAAGCGCTTCGGTTCTTTGATTAGATTCTTGCATTGTTAGTTGCTCCCCAGATTTTTTGGAATTGTCTTTGGGTTAAGGCTACCTTTAGTTAAACGTTTTGCTCTTTCCTGATCCAGATGATAAAGCCATGCTAATAATTCGGCGACTGCAATATAAAGTTGCGGTGGAATACGCTCATCAAGATTAACTTGCATGAGTAATGAAACCAGTTCACTTGATTCATGAACATAGATGCCAGCTTCTTTTGCACGTTTAATAATCTCCTGGGCAATAAGACCACGACCTTTTGCAACGACTTTAGGTGCTATCTGGCCTTCTCGATAGGCAAGTGCAACTGCGGTGAGATAAGATTCACTTTCCGTCATCATGTTGGACCTCTATTGATTGAATAATTAATCCAGCTGATCGCATGTCTACTGCGAGTGATAATTGATTATTCTTCAATAAACTAGCGATGTCTAGTTGTGAGGCATTTAGTTTAATATGGATGTTCTGAGAGTCCAGTGCAATCTTGACTGTAATATCTCCAAGTTCTGGCATCGACAAACGTATCTGTGTGTGCCATCGTGTAGTAGGCTCATTTTTCTTGCTGCTATGAGATTCCTCATAAATATCCCATTCTATGTGTTGATTCTCCCAGATTTCTCCACGCCAAAATAGATGACCCGTTTCTAAGGTGGTTAATTGTTGTAGTACCAGGGGGATACTCTGAGTATTTACGGGCATATCGGTGCCAAGTGGAGCAGATGCAATTGATTTAGTGGCAGACATGTCAGTTACCAACATTAACTTGCTTTGAGGCTCATGGTGTAAATTCTCAAGTGTATTTTCTCCATTAATCCATTGGGCTTGATGTGATTCATAGAATAATCCACTTTGAACGATTGCTTTCTGTAATAAACTAGGTAATTCAGTGCTATTTATTGGCACCCCATTCAGAATTGGAGACGTGCTAGTAATTTGAGCTATGCCTGATAGTGAGTGCTTTAATGCATCTTGCAGCAGAACATTAAGAAAGCGTCCAGTGGTGCTGATTGACGCGTGATTTTCGTTAGTTTCTAATGATGTTTCGCTGTGGATAAGAAATTTTAAGTTCGGTTCATGAGATATAAAAATAAGTTCTAGCTTGGTACCAGGTTGGAATTTCTCTGGCAAATACATTTGTAGGAGACTATCTGCAACTAAAACTCTAGACTTCCCATTGAATAAACGAGCCTCAACTAATGCTTGATATTTCTGATCTTGCTCAAATTGAATAGAAGAATTTTGTGAGTCTGGAATTGCTATTACTGGCGTAACAAGTTTTACTTGAGTTAAAGGTGCGATTGAATTAGTTTTATTGATAGCTGGAATCACAATAGTTTGTTTTTTTATACTTGTTCAAACGCAACATATCTTAATGATCTTACTTGTTATATATTATCAATTGGTTGGTATGCTTGCTGAAGATTTCGTGTTCGACCATTGGCACTAAGCATGTCCTGTAATCGCATCACCCAAGGTTCAGTAATTGCTCTAATTTGAGCATCGTCATCCAATATTTGATGGATAATTCTTATCTTGTTTTGTAGTAATTCTTTATCTAGTATGGGTTCCAAGTCTTTCTTTATAAGTATTCCAGTTAACTGTCTACACTCTTGTTCTAAAGATATCAATTCATCCCATTTTTTATTCTGAGCAGCAACTAACATTTTACCGGTAGTTGCTAAAATGGCTTCATAAGTCATAATCGTGTAAGTGCTATCCATATTTTTCATACCTTTGCTCTTAAAACAGAATTTTATTTATTTAGACTGTGGTTGTTGTCACTGAGACTTTAGAGTTTTATTAGATTCTCCAATATTTTTCCAAGCATCATGCAATTCAGCTAGAAGCTTATTAACTTCATCAACTATCTCAAGATTATTCTGAATGTTGGCTACCACTAATCGATGTGTCATGTAATCGTAGAGTGCTTGGAGTTTTATAGCTAAATCACCCCCTGCATTCATATCTAAACTAGCTTTTAGACCGTGATCAATGATCATAATAGCTTTTGATAGCATTTGTCCCTTTTCAGCAACCTCATTATGATGCATATGCATTCGGGCCTTCGCTAAAGCTTCTTGTGCACCCTCGAATAGCATTAAAATAAGTTTGTGTGGATCAGCTGATTCAATGCTTGTCTCGACACCAATGCGTTGATAGGCAGATATTGCATTATTCATAGTTGCATACATCTAGTAGCTCTCAATATAGTGAGTTATTTTATAAACTTTACTAACTTATGGTAGGTAGCCTGGATAATTGTTGTTGCAGAAAATTGCTTGTCTGCGTCATGCTCGCGAGTGTTGTATCCAGCGCAGTAAACTGAGCCCGAATACGCTTTTCTGTGTCCACGAGTCGTTGATTCAGAGTCTCTCGTTGAGCATCAATATCCTTAATTGATGAATTAATACCATCAATGCGGCTGTCAATTAGACGGCCATCTAGCATTTCCCCTAATAAGTTATTCAATTTTGCAGCAAATCCGTGTGCAAAATCGATATCCCCTCTAGCACCTATACCGCCCCCAGTTATTTTGAGAACTAGTCCACTGCTATCAGCTGCGCCGGTTAATGTTTGACCAGAACCAGTTGCAGTTATGCCATTAATCGTACCTGCCACGTCTTTGCCGCTGGTTTCAACTGGTGCGCCAAATAAATCCAATTTGCCATTACCACCTGTAATAGATACAGTTGAAGCAGAACCATATTGATCGGAAGTAATGGTTAGTTTTCCAGCAGATTCACTGAGTGTTACTTTAATGCCAGCGGAAGAGATTGCTGATTCACCATTGATTCTTGACTGAATTTCAGCTACTAATGATGTGGTCGTATATGTGCCTGCTGCAATCTTTACACTAGCTTCCACACCGTCAATAGTGAGGTTGAGTGTATCATTCACTCCCGCACCGATAGTCAATGCCGCCGCAGTGCTACCTATCGCGGTGCCTTGTGTTGCAATTTGACTGATATTTAGTGAGTATTTATCGTTAGCTGTATCGGGTTCTGCACTGACAAATGACACCAAGCTGTCACTAGTTTTTCCAATTGAAGCAAACAATGTAGAAACATCTTTTGTTGAATCACTTAGTACCGCAGATAGCTTAGTAGTATCAAGACTAAGTGTGCCGTCTTTCTGAAAAGAAACGCCTACTTCCGATAATAAGCTTAAACCGCCACCCGCTGTGGTTAATGGATCGGAAATCGCACTACGCATTTTTGTTTGAATTGATCGAAGCGTTGAGTCACCCGTTAAAATAGATGCTTGCTTCGTTGCTGCGTCGTATTTTGAGAGATCAGTGATAGTTTTGTTCAAATCATTGTAAGATTTAACAAATGATGAAACTGCACCCTGGATACTTGCTGTGTCTCGAGACAAATTTAAAGTTGTTGTACTACCCAAGTTTGTTTTTAATAAGTCTAACGTAACGCCTTCAATGGCATCTGTAATTTTATTAGATGCTTTATTGATCGAAATGCCGTCAATAACCAAGGTAGCGTTGCCAGCAGCGACAGTCTCGGTAAGGTTTGATGCGCCACCAGAGGAAGCATCGTAAGCAAGTTGAGATAGCCCTGCATTATCTGTATTACTGGCATCAGCATCGGCTGTGGTTATTTTTAAGGCGTTGCTCAATCCTGTATCTTCTGAAGCGATTACCAAGCGATTGCCGGTACCGTCGTTCACAATGCTGGCAGTTACCCCTGCATTGGCTGCATTAATTGTGTCACGAATGCCGGCCAACGATGAATTGCTGGGAGAGATGGTAATTGATTGCGCCGCTTTATCAGGATTTAGTGTAAATGTGCCATTGTTATAAGTCCCAAATTGTATAGTTATAGTACCGCTACCAATTGTGGTGCTCGTAGTGGCAAAGTTAGCAGATTTTAATTTCTGCGATTGCGCGAGCGTCTGAATTTCTACAGAATGACTTCCTGTTACCGCGGCGGAAGTTGCACTTACACTGGCCAATGTTGTATCGGCAAAATTGGCTGTTATGGCAGCATATTTTGCCGGATTGGCTAATGCAACGAGGTTATTTTGGAACGAAGATATCATTCCTTTTAAACTCCCAAAAGCAGTTAATTTGGTTTGCTGTATAGCTTCTTTGCTATCGAGAGCCGATAGAGGGCGGCTTTCTAAGGTCATTAACTGTTTAACGATACCATTGACATCCAAACCCGACCCAATTCCTGGAGATGCAAGCATTTTAAAGTCCCGCCTTTATATGATGTTCTTAGTTATGCTTTATCGCTGAATAGCAGCCCTTGCACTTTATCCAATGTACGAGCTATTTCAATAGCCTCTTTTGTTGGAATCTGCCTAATGATTTCTTCAGTATGGGCATCCATTACTTTAATGACTGTTCTGCCAGTGTCTTCATCAATTGAGAAACGCAGATTATGTGCCAAGTTATCTACTGTCTCCTGGATTTTCTGAACAGCTTGTTTAATCTGTTCTTCAGATTCTGACTTATTACCAATTCGAGGTTGCATAGTTGGAGCAGCTGGACGCGCAATATCTATACCAGACACAAACTCTGGAGCAACCGATATTGTTGTCGAAGGCAATGGAAATATACCTGTTCCGTTTAACTGATTGATATTCATGATATGATTCCTTAAAGTTGAAATGAACGCGGGAGTGTTTCTTCACAATCCCGCGTGTCATCAGCTTTACTTTTAATTCCCTATATCATTAGTTACGCACTGCTTAACGTAACAATGAAAGAACATTGTTGGGCAATGAATTTGCTTGTGCAAGAATCGCTGTACCTGCTTGTTGCAGAATCTGCCCACGTGTCATGTTGGCTGTTTCAGCTGCAAAATCTGCATCTTGAATACGACTACGAGAAGCGGAAAGATTCTCAGAGGTGCTCTGCAGATTCGCGATAGTTGAACTGAAGCGGTTCTGAATCGCACCCAGATCACCGCGTGAACTGTTAATTTGCGCCAGAGCGGCGTCAAGAGTTTTCAGTGCAGCTTGTGAATTGGTTGCGGATAATAGATCCAGCGTAGCTACTGAATTGAAAGCACTCACTGCACTTCCAAATACATCCGCATTTCCGTTACCTGCGGTGATCTGACCCGCAGAGCTAGCAAGTTCAATTTTACCGGTTATGGTTGTTGAATCAGTTGCAGCACCACCTGTTAATGTTCTGGTAGTTGTTCCTGCAACAACATCTGCTGTTTTGGTGGCGCCGGAGTTGTTGAAATCCAAAACAGTAATGTCTCTGCCGTCAGTGGTTGATAAGGTGATGACAGATTTATCGCCTGGGGTTGCGAATGAAGCGGTAACACCAGTGGTTGATTGCAAACCATTAATTGAAGCGGCTAGGCTGCTTAAATCTGATTTGTCGTCGACAACAGCGGATACCGAGCTGCCATTCAATGTCATGGATATTGTGCCGGCACTGCCTAAATTGCCTAATGTGGCGCTATTGGTGGCCGTCGCCGTAATGCCAATGTTGGAGGCTGCGGTATTAATGGCTGCAGCAATGGTTTTTGCATCAGCACCGACTGAATATGAGATTGCAGTTGCTGTGCCTTTGTTAGTTGTTAGTGCCAAATCAGCTTCAACAGTGACGCCGTTACCGGCTGATACATCGGCAGCGGCTGCTGTTGCTGTACCCATGGCAGTTCCAGTAGTATTAAGAATATGGCTGCCCAGCGCGGTAGCACGTGAATCACCAATCGAAGAGATGCTGATCGTTTGATTGGCATTGGCTCCAACTTGGAAGCTCTGATTCAGAAAAGAGCCATCCAGCAAGTTCGTGCCGTTAAACTGGGTTTGACTGGCAACACGGGTTATTTCAGCCGTTAATTGTGTAGCTTCAGCCTGAAGTGATGCGCGATCACTGGCACTGTTGGTTGCATTGGCTGATTGTACGGCTAGTTCACGAATACGTTGCAAGTTGTTACCGATTTCACCTAATGCGCCCTCAGCCGTTTGTGATAGTGAAATACCGTCATTTGCATTACGCACAGCTTGATTCAGACCACGAATTTGTGAAGTCATCCTTTCTGAAATCGCCAGACCAGCAGCGTCATCTTTGGCGCTATTGATACGCAGACCAGATGACAAACGTGTTAGCGAAGTATTCAATGATGTCTGAGATGTGTTTAAATTCCGTTGTGCGTTTAATGAAGCTACATTAGAGTTAATAATTTGTGGCATTTGGGTTCTCCTTTTTAATGACTATGTGTGTTGGCATAATTGCCAGTTCCGTTGGTTTTCCCTGCAATCCAAGAAGGTTTATAACCGCCGTTGATTGCAGTTATCGGACATCGTTTTGGAAAGTTTAGAGTTCTGTAATTCATGTTTTTGTCTAATGAATTGGTTTGTCTCATTTGTTTGCGATAAAAATTATTTCTTTGCAATCAGATTATCTTGTAAAATAAGATAAGATTCAGCTAGTTAATTGGTGCAGTTAATTCTGGTTGGTGGTTTATCGGCTTCAACCTGCAAAGGTCTGAGATGGTCAATGAAGAAAAACTGAAAATACTAATGGTGGAGTATTCTGAAGAGGATGCGGAACGGGTATCGAATATGCTCGTTCAAGGTGGGTTCCAATCAGATTGTCTGCGTGTTTCAACTGCCATTGCTTTACATGACGCACTTCTGATCAGAAACTGGGACGTGATTCTATCTGATTACGATTTGCCGCAACTCAATGCTCAAGATGTATTGCAAGCCATAAGAGAGCAAAATTTAGATATACCTCTGATTATTGTATCGAGTCACGTGGGTGAAGAGGCTGCAGAACACATCATGGCTTTAGGTGCCTATGATTTTGTGACGAAAAGAAATCTTGCCAGACTGGTGCCTGCAATACGGCGCAGCCTGCATGAAGTAGAGAATTACCAGCGCTTTATAACTATACAAAACGCACTGCAAAAAAGTGAAACACTGTTCCAGGCTATCACATCCAATCTTCCCGGTGTGGTTTTTCAATTCTTGTTAACCGCTAAGAATCAAATCGGTTTTCCTTATGTGAGTGATGCCAGTGAAACATTGCTGGGATTGCTTCCAAAAAAGCTAATGGATAATCCACGGCTCTTTCCGGCATTGATCTTGCCGGATGATAGAGAATCTTACCATCAGTTAATGATGAGATCAGCTGAGCAGCTTGCAACTTGGAATTGGGAGGGCTGTATTCAAGTAAAAGGCGATACTGATATCAAGTGGATCAGTTTGCGTGCGACACCCAGAAAAATGACTGACGGTGCGACGATATGGGATGGTATCATGATCAATATTACGCGAAATAAATTGACTGAGCGCGAAATTGCGCGCTCACGTGAGCAATTGGCCGAATTATCTTCTTACTTGCAGAAAGTCAAAGAACAAGAGCGTGCTCGAATTGCACGAGAAATTCATGATGATATTGGGGGAACGTTGACTGCAATTAAATGTGAGCTGTTTCCGTGTATGGATACAACGCTAAGAAAGCCTGAATTTTATCAGCAAAAAGCGAAGTCTATTGAATGTTTAGTGGACCGTGTCATTGATAGCACGCGTCGAATTTCCTTGGATTTGCGACCAGGTATTCTTGATTGTGGCATCGTAGCAGCTGTTCAATGGCAGGCAAAAGAATTTAGTGACCGAACCGGTATTGCTTGTAAGGTATCCTGTGGGAATGAAGAAATACCTTTGGATTCGGATTTGGCAGTAGCAATTTTTCGTGTTTTCCAGGAAACTCTCACGAATATCTCAAAGCATGCACATGCTTCTCACGTTCAAGTTAAGCTTGTGGAGTTGGATAAGTTGATTCTTCTGGAAATAATCGATAATGGATGTGGAATTGCGAGTGTTGACATGGAGAAGCAGGATTCTTTTGGAATTCGGGGCATGCGTGAACGTTGTCAACAGTTAAAAGGGAGTTTTCACATTTCGGGAGATCCGAAAAAGGGTACTAAGGTAACTATTCTTATTCCTACTGGTAATTTGGAACAACAAACTGGGTATGTGGTTGGTTTAGAGAGTAAATTAAAAAAAACCACAATTTGAATATATGATGAAAGAAAAGAAAGTTGCGTGGCTTTGAGTAGCTGGAGATATACATGATAAGTGTAATGATTGCTGATGATCATGCAATTGTTCGCCAAGGCTTAAAGCAGATACTCAGTGAAACTGATGATATTAAAGTAACTGGTGAAGCAGAGACAGGATTTCAAGCAATCAAGATTGCACGGCAACAACATTTCGACGTTATGTTATTGGATATTTCTTTGCCGGACAGAAATGGCATTGAAATTCTCAAACAAGTTAAAAAGGATAAGCCAGACCTTGCAGTATTAATGCTCAGTATGCACAATGAGCACGAATTTGCAATTCGTGCATTAAAAGCAGGGGCGGCGGGTTATCTAAATAAACAAAGTGCACCAGCGCAACTTGTTATCGCTATTCGTCAGGTAGCAAAAGGTGATAAATATGTGAGCCCAGCGGTTGCCCAAGAACTTGCTAACACTATCAACATTGATGCAGATAAGCCACTTTACACCACTTTATCTGACCGAGAGTACCAAACATTGTGTTTTATTGCTGCAGGCAAGACGTTGTCAGAGATATCGGCAGAAATGTTTCTGAGCCCAAAGACAGTGAGTGTCTACCGTGCACGATTATTGGAGAAACTTAAGTTAACGAATAATTCAGAATTAATTCGCTATGCAATAAAAAATAAGCTAGTTGATTAAGTGTTGTGCTGATTTTGTTTTAATTGAGAGGGTTTTCATTTTTTTATGTGTTTGAATGATATCTATGAATCAAGATAGGAATCTGACTCCTCTAATGCTTGCTCGTGAAACATTGCAGCAGCTTTCGTCACTTAAGATCCCTCCCACTCCTGATAATTATCATAGGGTCTATCATCAGATTGCAGGTAAATCAGAGAGTGCTATTTCTGAGAACGCTGCAAAAATTTTGAAGGAATTAATATCAGAGTTTCCACGACATACACCCAATTTACTGAAATATGCTAATGCGTTGGAACAGGCTTTAGAGGCTAAGAATTGGTACAAATATAAAGCCACGTTCATTAAGTTTGTTGAAACTGAATTTACCTCAAAAAATAAGCTTAATGAGCTTGATAATAAAGCGCGTGTTCCATGGGGGGGCATAATAGAAGCTTTATTCAAGCAAATGGAGAGCAACCACGGTACTTTGACTATCGCCAAAAAACGAGCATCTCTCAGTCACGTACTCACAAGATTTTCTCAAAATCCAGAACAGTTATATATCAAGCTGGAAGCTTTAATTGATTCATGGATAAAACCCTTGGCATCTCCCCAAAAGCAAGTTGATAATTTAGAAGCAGTTTCGTTATCTGTTCAAAACCAGAGCTCAGATAATACTGAGTCCGAGAAACAGCATGCAGCTACTTATTTTATCGCCCAACTACTGGAGCCACAGGCACAAATGCTGGAGAGCATTGCCGATTCTCAGATGAATGATCCTGTCTTAGCTGAAGAAGCCAAACTGCTTGCACAGCAATTAAGGAAAATTCAAGATGAGCAGGAGATGGAACGGTGTATTTTTAGGTTTAAGCAATTTTGTCTTAAATTAGAATTATTGAGTGATAATGGTACCAAGTTACAACAAGGCCTATTAAGGTTATTGAATTTGCTGATAAATAGTACTGGTTATTTATTGTCGGAGGATCCGTGGGTTATGAATAAGATCCTGATGTTGCAGGAAGCAATATCTAACCCATTGGATCTGCGCAATATCGCGCAAGCTGAGCATTACTTGGAAGAAATTATCCAGAATCAAGAAATCATAAAACAAAGCCTGAATGAAGCCAAGTCGATCATGAGACAAATGGTGAATTCCTTAATTAGTAATATTGAGGAATTATCTGACTCAACAGGGGAATATCACGACAAACTTGGATATTATTCCGAGCAAATTAATCAAGTAGATGACATAAAACTACTCAATCAATTTCTTGTGGAAATCATGCAAGAGACTAAGCAGATGCAAGAGAGTGCATCAAATTACCGTAATGACTTTCTCGCTGCCCGTGCAGAGGTCAGCTCAGCGCAGGATAAAATTAATCAGCTTGAAGCTGAGTTATCAAGAATGTGCGAAAAAGTGCATGAAGATCATTTAACTGGTGTACTGAATCGACGGGGCCTGGATAGTGCTTTTGAACGTGAAACTTCTCGTGCGACACGTCACCAAATTCCTTTATGTTATGCACTACTAGACATTGATAATTTCAAACAATTGAATGATACACATGGTCATACAGTCGGAGATGACGTGTTGGTATATTTAGCTGAGTCAGTCAAAAATACGACGCGACCTGAAGATATCGTGTCACGTTATGGTGGCGAAGAGTTTGTGATTTTACTACCAAACACAGAGCTTAAAGAAGCTGTTGAGGTTCTGGCCAGAATACGACGCAATTTAACCAAGAAGTTTTTCCTACATGAAAATAAGCGCTTATTGATTACTTTCAGTGCTGGTGTTGCTCAACACCAGCCAGGAGAATCACAAGAAAATACTTTTAAGCGTGCCGATGAAGCACTATATCGTGCAAAAAAAGGTGGAAAGAATCAAATACTCATATCCGAGTAACTTTTGTAACTGAATGTTAATTATAGTGTTTGCAATATTCTTCAGTAAATAGCACCGATTTCCCTTTTTATTCATTCAATCTATTTCTGACCTGCTCTGCTAACTTTGTTCACGTGGCAGTCTATACCGGAATGGGTTCTCCTTCGCAATCCAACAAATTATCCCTGAACTGGCATAGCCTGACATTCCATGATGCCAAATGAGGAGGATAGCGATGCAAAAAGCTATTAAACAAAAACAGAGAGGAATGCTGAGACTGGTTAAATCATCACCAGGTGCTATTAAAAGTGAGCAGAAACCTATGGCTGATTCTGAAGACTATTATAAGCAAGTAGAATGTTATGCTGAACAGATTCGCAAAACAAATAGCGCGGATGAAATTATTAGAATTCTTGACATTGTATTGTCTGAAACCAGGGGCTTGAGATTTAGTGATGAAGTATTTGCCGCACAGGAACAGGTAAAACATGCAGAGCAAAAAATTGAATCGTTAAAAAGTGAACTAGAACAGCTGAGGGGACTCGTACAAACTGACCAAATGACCGGTGCGTTCAATCGTCGTGGCTTAGATGATGTTTTTAAACGTGAGGCAGCTCGTGCTGATCGGAATGCACAGTCACTTGGTGTGATTTTGATCGATCTGGATAATTTTAAACAGATCAATGATAGCTTGGGCCATCCCTATGGAGACAGTGTACTGGTTAATTTGGTTACTGTTGCTAAAGAAACATTGCGTCCTACAGATATTGTGGCACGTTTTGGGGGTGAGGAATTTGTGATTCTATTGCCTGATGTAGAAATGGAAGAGGCATTAACCATTATTAATCGATTGCAAAATAATTTAATAAAGAATAGCTTGCTGCAGATCGATAATCAATTAACTTCAATAACGTTTAGTGCTGGTGTTGCATTACGTTCATTTGGTGAGCATCAACATTCAGTATTAAATCGTGCTGATCAGGCGCTTTACCAGGCAAAACGTACAGGGAAGAATCGCGCAATTCCGGCATTAGTGTAATCAATCATTTGTAGTGACGAAAATATACTCTGTTGATATTGTTGGTTCGGGCAATGCATGGCAGTTCAAAAAATCGCATTTCTTTTTTATTCAATCGTTTGATTTTTTTAAAAGATAAAGGTTCTGCACATATATTTTTATTAGGAACAAAATAATCTTAAGAAAGATTCAATGAAGCCGATGAGCTAGAACATTTTGTCTGGGACAATAGATTACAGCGGAGGAACAAATGGGAGGTTTTTTTCTTGGTCGACAACCAATTCTAGATCGTAATCATAATTTAGTAGCATTTGAATTGCTTTTTAGACAAGAGGAAACTGAAGAGGTAGCACATGTCACAAATGATTTATCTGCATCAGCTAATGTTATCGTTAATGCGTACGGTCAGCTAGGTATCCAGAATGTATTGGGTCGGCAGCGCGGTTTTGTTAATGCAGATCCCGACCTGATTATGAGCGACATTATTAGTTTATTACCTTGCAAGCATGTCATTCTAGAAATAAAAGAGTCCCCATCAATTACTGCGGAATTTATGCAGCGGTGTAACGAATTAAAACAAAAAGGATATCAATTTGCTCTTGATAATGTTGTCGCAATGAACAGCAAAATTGAACAACTGTTGCCTATAGTCAGTGTAGTGAAAGTGGATATCCTGGCGCTTGAGAAAGATCAACTCGCAGAACTTGTAAGTGAACTAAATCGTTGGCCAGTCCTGCTTTTGGCTCTGAAAGTAGAAAATCGTGAACAAGAAGCACGTTGCATGCAATTGGGTTTCCAGATGTTTCAGGGCTATTATTTTGCAAAACCTGAGGTTTTGTCAGTAAAACGTGCTGATCCAGGAAAGATGTCATTATTAAAGCTGCTGACATTAGTTATGAGTGATAGTGAAATTGAAGAGATCGAGAAGGAATTTAAACATCAACCAGGACTTAGTTACAACTTGATGCGTATGGTGAACTCAGTCGCCAGCGGCCTACCACAAAAAATCAATTCTATCAAACATGCAATTATGATATTGGGACGTAAACAGCTGCAGAGATGGGTACAGCTGTTGCTTTATAGCGCTAATCAATCAGATGATGGTATGTCCAATGCTTTAATGCAAACAGCTGCAGTGCGCGGGAAACTGATGGAATTAATTGCAACGGCCGAACGTCCCCATGATAAAAATCACCATGAAAGAGCATTTATGGTTGGGATCTTATCGCTACTTGATGCATTGCTAGGCATTGAGATGCAGCAAATAGTAGACAAACTGGGTATTCCCGATGATATGAGTCAAGCATTACTAACCCGAGATGGACGTTTGGGTTTAGAGCTGAAGTTAATTGAAGCTAATGAGAAAGGTGAAATTACTACAATTCAGTCCATATTGAGTCAGCTAGGTTTCCTGAGTTTAAGCGAATTGGCAGATATAGAAATACAAGCAATTGGATGGGCGAATCGAATCGGTGAAGTGACTAATTGAGTATATTTTTTGCCGCTCTTTAGAGCTAAAGCTATTTTATGTCATGCCGTTAATGCATTGATTAATAATTATTTTAACGTGATTTGAGTGATCGGTAACGGAGCAATTGCGGGGAATAAGGCATTTTAGGGATTTCAATAGATTTGATCCATCGGCGTTTTTATTGAGCAATGAGGAGAAAAGTATGGTTGAGATGCAACCAGGCGACGGCAAAACTGACAATCAGAACTCGGATCAATTAGTGGCAGTAGGCCTACCAAATGAAGCTCTATGTAATACTGAAGCCGACGAATACTTTATGAGTATTAAAGTAGAACTCAATCAGATTGATCGATTGATCAGTGATGCGGTAAATAATCTTGTTATTAATTTTAGATATATCAGCAAATTGACAAAATCACATCATGATATGGTCTTGGCTATTGAGAAAATGGCTGCTCCTGAAGGAAGTAAACCCATTATTGAGCTACTAGAGAAACAAATGATCATTGCTGACAAAATTGAGCAAGAGTTAGAGATGGCAATTACTTCATTGCAATTTGGAGATTTAGTTACTCAGTTGCTTGCACATACAGCGAGGCAAGTTGAAACACTTAACATGGAACTACAGCGCATTGATCGGCAAAGTAATTGGAAGAGTGAGAAGACAACGATGCAAGTGACTCACGAAGGAATCTCAAGAGCAGTTAATCTAGCAAATACTAAAAGCAAAAGAAAGCCTGTCGTACAGCAAGGCATGCAGATGGGCGATATCGAACTTTTTTAACATAAAGCGAGCTTGCGATATGCACATTTTATCTAAGGATTTAACAATATTAGTAAGAGGAGTGGGGTAAATGGCTAAAACGATACTTGCGGTAGATGATTCTGCATCAATTCGACAAATGGTCGCTTTTACGCTTAAAGGTGCAGGTTATGAAGTGATTGAAGCAGTTGATGGTCAAGATGCATTAGATAAAGCAAATGCTTATAAAGTTAACTTAGTATTGACAGATATTAATATGCCCCGCATGGACGGACTAAAGTTACTTGAGTTATTGCGCAAATTATCTCATTACAAGGCGATACCAATTCTAATGTTGACTACTGAATCTGGCGATGAAATGAAGGCAAAAGGTAGGGCAGCTGGCGCAACAGGTTGGCTGGTTAAGCCTTTTGATCCTAAGCGTTTACTCGAAGTAATTAGCAAGGTTATCGGTTAACTTTATGTGTAATATTAATTGGTTATGAGTGATCGGATTGATATGAGTGACCGGGTTGATTCTAGAGATTAAGTGATTTTTATATTTCTGTTTTTTTAATTTGCTTATTTTCCTAAAGCGCTAAGCTAACAATTCAACTGAAAGTAGGATTACCTATGAGTACTGATCTCGAACAATTTTATGAAATATTTTTTGAGGAATCCTCTGAATTACTCGCGGATATGGAAACATGTTTGCTGAGGCTTGATGTAAATTCACCCGACTTAGAGGATTTAAACGCTATATTTCGTGCTGCACATTCTATTAAGGGTGGGGCAGGCACATTTGGTTTTACAGATATGACGGAGACAACGCATATGTTGGAGACATTGCTGGATAAATTGCGCAAAGGAGAACTCGAAGTACGAAGTGAGATGGTCGATGCTTTTTTGAAAGCTGGCGATGTCATTAAAGAACAGTTGGCAGGGCATCGCGGAGAAGGTCAAGCAGATCCTGCAGCGGCCGCCGCCATTTGTGAGGAGTTAAAGAAGCTGAGTGAAGAGGTACAAGCACCTGCTAGAGAGATTCCAATTATCAATACCAAAGCTGAGATATTGTCAGCGGAAAATGAAATTGCAATAGATGAAATTCGACCAGTTCTAATAGATGATTCTTCGGAACTTACTTACTGTATAGAATTTTCTAACGACGGCATGAGTAATATGGCAATAGAAAATTTATTTGCTAACTTGAAACAACTGGGTATTGTAGAAAACAATACACCAAAGAATGAAAAAGAATTATGTAAACTGAAACTTATTACGAGTAATAGCGAAGAAGATGTTTGGGAGACACTTGCATTTGTAGTCGATCCAGCGAACCTGAGAATTGAAGTAGATTCATCTGATAGTGTTAAGGTTAACGTAACAGAGACTAGAATTCCAGATGCAACTCATGCCGATGTCGAGTCATTAGTCGAAGAGGATGTATGTGCAACGACCCCAATGCCACCTGCACCGGGATATGGGTTCTTCCCTGGGGCACCAGCGGCACCAAAAGATATAGACGGCTCGGAATTCAATTTAAATTTGCCCCAGCAACATAGCGTTAGTAACAATAAAAATGAGTTACAAGCTGCATCTAATAAGCCTTCTAATAAAGCTAATACAGCAACTCCCGCCAATGAAGCTTCATCAATACGAGTTAGTGTTGAGAAAGTAGATCAAATGATTAATTTAGTCGGCGAATTAGTGATTACACAAGCAATGCTTGCTCAAACAGTTTCTCAATTTGATCCGGTAGTTTTTGAGAAGCTTCACAGTGGTATGAGTCAGTTGGAAAGAAATACTCGAGATTTGCAAGAGTCTGTCATGTCAATCCGGATGATGCCAATTAGCTTTGTATTTAGTCGATATCCACGTGTCGTGCGTGACTTAGCCTCGAAACTGAATAAGCGTGTTGAATTGAAAACAGTTGGTGAGAGTACAGAATTAGACAAAAGTCTAATTGAAAAAATTGCTGATCCACTGACCCATTTAGTTAGAAATAGCCTGGATCATGGTATAGAAACACCCGAAAGGCGAATTGCAGTAGGGAAAGTAGCGCAGGGTACGATTACATTACGCGCATTTCACCAAGGTGGCAGTATCGTTATTGAAGTCAGTGATGATGGCGCAGGTTTAAATCGAGGGAAGATTCTTGCAAAAGCCAGAGAGCGTGGCTTGCCCGTACATGATGGGATGACTGATCAGGAAGTATGGTTGCTAATATTTGAAGCAGGTTTTTCTACAGCTGAGGCCGTTACAGATGTGTCGGGGCGTGGTGTTGGTATGGATGTTGTGAAACGCAATATACAAAGTATGGGGGGACGCATTGATATTGAATCAGTATTCGGTGTGGGTACACGCATATCGATTCGTTTGCCGCTAACATTAGCTATTCTTGACGGACTATCAGTAGCCGTTGGCGATCAAATGTTTATCGTGCCGCTTAACTATATAACCGAATCGTTACAACCGAGCGCTGCCGATATTAAGACTGTAAGTGGTCATGGTCGGGTTGTACAAGTACGTGGAGAATATTTGCCAGTAATCGCTTTGTATGAAGTTTTTAATCTACGCCCAAATGTAACTGCAGTTCATGAAGGAATTCTTGTCATCTTGGAAGCTGAAGGTTGCAAAGCGGCACTGTTTGTGGATGACCTGGTTGGACAACATCAAGTTGTTATTAAGAGTCTTGAAAGTAATTATCGGCGAGTACAAGGCGTTTCAGGTGCAACCATCATGGGCGATGGTAAGGTGGCACTTATTCTTGATACTGCTGCATTAGTATTGTCATCACAGCAAGAAATTGTGTAGGAAAAATGAATCCTCATATCCAAACCAACTATTTTGGTAGTAAGGAGCAAAGATCATGTTACGAAAACAAATAGCTGCTTCGGTAACAGCATCATCAGGATCAGTCAAAGACCATACGGTTAATGAATTTTTGACTTTCAGATTAGGCAACGAAGAATATGGAATTGAGATTCTTAAAGTGCAGGAGATACGTGGATATGACTCAATTACACAAATAGCTAATGCGCCATCGTTTATCAAAGGCGTCGTTAATCTTCGCGGAGTGATTGTTCCGATTGTTGATATGAGGATCAAGTTTGGATTGGATGATGCGGACTATAATCAATTTACCGTGGTGATTATCCTGAATGTGGCTAATCGCGTGATGGGTATTGTGGTAGATGGCGTATCTGATGTGATTAGTCTGGATGCCGAGCAGATGCGTCCTGCACCAGGATTGGGACCGGTCATTGATACCGAATATATCATGGGGCTGGGAACTGCCGACGAGCGTATGCTGATATTGATCGATATCGAAAAGCTGATGGGTAGTAGCGATATGGGATTACTTGATCGCAGTCTTAACTAATCAAGTTTTGCAATGGGCATACTATTGGTATTAATGGTTAGATATCGGAGACTGGGGTTTGTACAGTTTTAACTACTCTAATACTGGATTTAAAGCTGCCATGAAGATCGTACTGTCCGGATCATCAGTGCAATTAGGAAAAATTCCAGATATTTGGTATCAAATCCGTAGAAGCTCAATGGAACCTGTCATTCTCAGAAATTTGCAAAGACGCGACTTGAGGGTGGCGTAAATTGGTTAAGCAGACACAAGGTATTTGAGCGCAATTCCTAGCAACGCGATTAATACCAAAAATCGCACCTCTTAAAATCAAGGATGAGCAATACACATCATTAATGACGCGGATTTTGCAGTTGGCAATGGCTAGGTTTGAACCAGTGTAAAGGAGAACAGGCATTCAACTTGAAAGAAGTCGCATTTTCAATGGAAGATGGCGTGAATGGTCAGATTGTACGTACTTATACGATCTGTCAATGAAAGCTCACATAAGATTGTCGACATTATCAGCGTTATTGACGGTATTGCTTAAATGGTAACGCTCTGAATTCAGATGCTATTGAGATAGTGACATAAAGCAGAATCTCTACTAATTCAAATGGATATGTTATGGAAATAATCTCAGGAATTGAAGAAAGTTCTGATAGCAGAATACGCGAATATACTTTTAGGGCTTGTCGGGAAACTCAAAAGAGCTGAGAAAGACAGAAAACCGACAACGACACATCAAGAAGGCGCAGAATTAACAGAGAATAGAATCTCTGG